>CAYMMQ010000316.1:0-1503 GCA_964391585.1 uncultured Ectothiorhodospiraceae bacterium | reverse complement strand
TTTTTATTAAAACGAAAAAAAAAGAAAGAATAAATAATAAGGTATTGGATTTGTTGCAATTCTTGGCATTTCCAGTATACTACGCCATCCATATTAGCGTATGCACACCACTTTTTCCCCTACTCTTAGGTACACTATTATATGAGCAATACCATCACTGACTTTAATCAATTAGATTTATCGCAACCCATACTTAAAATATTAGATGAGATCGGTTATGAAACCCCGTCTCCTATTCAAGCACAAACCATTCCCTTACTACTAAAGGGAGGGGATATACTCGGGCAAGCACAAACAGGAACAGGAAAAACAGCTGCATTTGCATTACCCCTATTGTCTACACTTGACTTAAATCAGCAAAATCCACAAGTTTTAGTACTTGCCCCGACCAGAGAACTAGCTATTCAGGTTGCAGAAGCATTTCAAAAATATGCAACTTATTTAAAAAGATTCCATGTTTTACCTATTTATGGTGGCCAAGATTATTCCGGACAAATTCGTGCCTTAAAACGTGGCGTGCATGTGGTTGTTGGCACCCCCGGCCGAATCATGGATCATTTACGCAAAGGTACTTTAAAGTTGGATAAATTAAAAACCTTAGTATTAGATGAAGCTGATGAAATGTTACGTATGGGGTTTATTGATGATGTGGAGTGGATCTTAGAGCAAATGCCTCAAAAGCATCAAACCGCCCTTTTCTCAGCCACAATGCCACAACAGATCCGCAGAATATCTTCAAAATATTTAAATAACCCAACCGAAGTTATTATCAAAGTTAAAACGGCTACTGCCTCAACCATTAAACAACGTTATTGGTTAGTGAGCGGACTGCACAAGCTTGACGCCTTAACTCGCATATTAGAAGCTGAAACATTTGATGGCATGATTATTTTTGTACGAACAAAAACAGCTACGGTAGAACTATCAGAAAAATTAGAAGCACGTGGTTATGCTTGTGCCGCATTAAATGGAGACATCGCTCAGAACCAACGAGAAAGAACCGTTGAAAATCTTAAAAATGGCAAACTAGATATTATTATTGCCACCGATGTTGCTGCTCGAGGTCTTGATGTTGAAAGAATTAGTCATGTTTTAAACTATGATATCCCCTATGATACTGAGGCATATATCCACCGTATTGGTCGTACTGGTCGAGCCGGTCGTGAAGGTGATGCGATATTATTTGTATCCCCAAGAGAAAAACGTCTATTAAACTCGATTGAACGGGCTACAAAGCAGAAAATCGAGATGATGACTTTACCAACCACTGAGTTTATCAATGATAAACGTATTGATACTTTTAAACAACGGATCAGTGATGCAATTGCCACTGAAGAGTTAGGTTTTTTCTATCAATTAATTGAACAATACCAACAGGAACAAAATATTCCTGCGATAGAAATTGCTGCAGCACTTGCTTATTTATTACAAGGCGATATTCCCTTTTTACTTAAAAATAAACCTCATGTTGAAAAACAAAGTAGAAGAGCTGACTTTTCGATT
>CAYMMQ010000315.1:0-1552 GCA_964391585.1 uncultured Ectothiorhodospiraceae bacterium | reverse complement strand
GCAATGCTATTTATAAAGTATCCGGAGAACGTATCTTTAATTTGCCTTATAAAATCATTGTTGTCCGGTAAACCGGCATATTAATATTATTTTTTATTCAATTACCTGTTAATCAGTATTCAACTTTTTCATTTTCAAAACTAAGCCCCCTAAATTTGAGGAAATAGCGAGTTTTGATATTTGCTTTTTTCTTCTTTTATGAGTATTAACCAGCTTTTTTCTGGTTCCTCAAGAAAAGAGTAGATGTTAATGTAATTCATTAGCTGTTGCCTAATGATGGACACCATGTTTGAGAAGGCCCATCTACGCTTCAACTTGCTTTTTACAAGTGTAATCAGAAGGTTGGCAAGCATAGCTGACCAAATTTGTATTTCTATGGCATTTTCATTGTCACCCAAGAAATATTTCAATGGAAAGTTTTGTTTTAGCTGTTTGAATAACAGTTCTATTTGCCAACGCTTTTTGTAGATCAAAGCTATCTTTTCTGCACTGAGTTCAAAGTTGTTGGTTAAAAATTCAAACAAGCGATTATTTTCACAGTCCCAATAAGCAATTCGTCGTGCCCTATGTTTTTTCTGTTTATTTTGGCCATATAGTAGTTCGACTTCTTCGTCTTTCAAGACACCATCATCAGCATCTTCTGGAATATCAAACTCCTTTAAAGGCTCATAGACAGCATTATCTTTTAATCTGGTCACATACCAAATTGATTTTTCAGAGAATGACTCATATTGTGCATAATCCACATAACCTTTATCAAAAGTAATAATGGAGCCAGAAGGCAATGATTCAACTTCTTGTAAAAACATATGGTCATGTCTGGCTGCTTCGCTATATCTTATCAAACATGGTACATTTTCGCTGGCCTTTATAATTGTATGCGCTTTAATACCACCTTTCTTTTTGCCTTCCTTAGGATTACGACCAACACCTTTTAAAATATCTTTAAAAAGGGTTATAGTAGAGGAATCCATAATATATAAACGTTTAAGATCCTTATCGTTTAATCGGCTGTCCGCTAAACTTTTTGAATGTTTTCGATAAACAGACATATAAATATCTTCAAAAACCTTACTGCTCCTACGTTTATTAGCTTCAGAAAAAGTGCTTCGCCTTACCAGGTAACTCAATCCCAAATGGGACAGCTTATGTGCATTGGCAAGTAGTCCAAGTATTACTTCCCGAATGGAATGATATCCCTCAAATACCACAAAAAGCATCACAACCAGGTGATTATAGGTAGTAAACTTTTTTACATAGCGTTCGCTTCCATGCTTTATCGCTATTTTTCTTAATTCACTCTTGTCAATGAACGTTAAAAGTTGATTAAAAATCGGCTGTCCGTTAAAATTTGTATTTTTACCCATGTCTATCTTTTTTTGTGTAGTAACTCAAAAGTAGACATCCGGGTGGTTCTTTCAAAGTTCTGCCCGGTTTAAATATTTTTACCGGACACTACTGTTTATAAATATTTAGATTGAAATTATAAAACAATATAGGATTAACCCAAATCAGTCATTAGAAAAATGAAAAGTGGCGAATGCCATTCTAA
>CAYMMQ010000314.1:0-1578 GCA_964391585.1 uncultured Ectothiorhodospiraceae bacterium | reverse complement strand
TCCAGTGCCATCCAATAATTTTTCAACAGTAGAGAGCTTATTTTCTAACTTAAAATGATGTGTAGTTAATAGAACAAAATCATCTCCATACAATCTAAAAACCATTCCTTTTTCTGCAATAGATTCCAGTGTTTCAGCAACTTGTCTCAGTAACTTATCACCCTGCTCCCATCCATGTTTTTTATTATATTGTGTAAAATGATGTAATAATAATGCATAACAAGACTGATAGTTGAAATAATTTTCATTGTATTCAGGGTGAATAGCAACAGTCTGCTTCACTCTTCTAGATAATACAAACTCTAGATAGTCTCGATTATAAGCACCTGTTATGAGGTCTTTATAAAAATAAGAAAAACGTTGTTGTTCCAGTTCTGTTTTAGGTAATTGATTTTCTGCTGTATTAATATCGATATCTTTTAGGGCTATTTCCGCAGCAGATACAATTTCTGAATGAAACTGTTTACCACTAAGACCTTTTAATTCTTCAATAGCTGTTTCTACTGATTTTCTAGCTTTATAGATTCTATTAGTGGTCATTGCATCAAAGGCATCAGCTACTGTCATAATTTGTGATACCATCGGTATTTTATCGCCTTTCAAACCTTGAGGATATCCTTTCCCATCATAGTGCTCATGATGATGCCTAACAATCTCAGCTATATCTTCAAATATATCCACTTTTCTTAAAAGCTCATAACTTTCAGTAACATGACCTTGGATTAATCTGTATTCCAGTGCAGATAACTGCCCTGGCTTTAATAGAATTGAATCAGGTGTGGATACTTTTCCAATATCGTGCAACATGGAAGCACGATAAAGAAGATCTCTTGTTCGTTTGTTGTAGCCCATTTGTTCAGCAATCAGAGCAGAGTATTTAGCGACTCGTTCGGTATGTCCTGCGGTATAGCGATCTCGCTTTTCAATCACGTCAACTAAGGTATAAATATGTTGTTCATAGTTACGGATTTGCTCATCAATGTGTTTTTTCACTTGCTTATAACCATACTTTATTCCAAAAAATCCAACTCCCCAAATAGTAATAAAAAAAGCAGCACTATACATGGAGTGAAGAAAAGCATCTTCTTTAAATTTCTTAAGTGGAATAGAAACTGAAACGCCCCCTATTAGCTCACCTACTTTATATCCTTGTTGTTGATGACATTTCAAACAATTTTCTTTAACAAAAAGAGGATTTAAATAACGTAAATATTCTTTTTCAGCAATATTAGATTTTTCATAAAAAGGTTGCTTTGTTTTATTAATGATATTTAAGCCTTTATGTTCCCATTCATCCGCTTTACTCTTTGGGTTTAAAGGATTGAGGCTTGTAACATGACCATTTGCACCATAGCGGTATTTATTGTCCCCCAGCATTTGGGATAACATATAAGTAGGGTTCATCAGGGTGAGTTGTTGTCCATCAGTCGTTTGTACATCACGATTCGGGATAAAGCTTAGATAATCATTAGGAGGTGTCTTTGCCGTTATCGGGACATAAACACCACCGTGGGACGCAACCCAAGAGCGATAGTTTAAATCTTTTTTGATAATAACCAGAGCTTCAGCAAGTGCATC
>CAYMMQ010000313.1:0-1596 GCA_964391585.1 uncultured Ectothiorhodospiraceae bacterium | reverse complement strand
AGTTTGCAAATCAATGCTATCTGCTAGAGTATGTCCCACAAACTCAACGGGCATTTGATAATGATCATAGAATTTTTTTTCAAATGGGAATAAGGTCAACATCAAACCTACCGACTGAGTAATTTTATTAATTCGATATTGCCGCCAAGCCCAAACGGAAGGACTGACATATTGAATAGTCTTAATTCCTTTTTCTTTTAGCTTTTTTTCTATGCTCAGGTTAAAATCTGGAGCATCTACTCCAATAAATAAATCTGGGGGCTCTTGTAAAAAAAAATCAATCATCGATTGTTGAATTTTTCTCAGCTCAAGATAACAGGACAACACTTCAACAATGCCCATAACCGAGAGTTTTTCCATTGGAAAAATACTGCTACACCCCGCTTGCTGCATCAGCGGTCCAGCAATACCAATAAATTCAGCATCAGGATAATTTTTTTTAATTTCGTTGATTAAACCCGCAGCTAAAATATCTCCCGATATTTCTCCTGCAATGATTCCAATACGCATTTTTAAAATCCTTAAAGTACTGAAAAGAGGAAGCTAGCGAATAACGCCACGATTAAGGTGGTTTTTGAGAAAATAAATAAAATTACTCAGTTCAGGCACGGCTTCAGGAAGCTTATTTTCTATTTCAGATATTTTTTCGATCGCGTCATCAAGTTTTAAACTGGAGCGATAAAGGAGGTTATATGCATCTTTTAATAAGCGTATCGTGCTAATAGGGAAATTATGTCGTTTTAAACCTTCTAAGTTCAAACCTCGAGGTTTGGAGTTCAAACTAGAAATCATTAAATAAGGAGGGATATCTTTTGAAATTACACTATTCATTGCGGTGAACGCATATGAACCAATGGTGCAAAACTGATGGATCAAGGAAAACCCACCTAAAATTGCAGCATTTTGGATACAAACATGTCCGGCAAGGGCAACATTATTAGCTAAAATATTTTGATTTCCAATTAGGCAATCATGGGCAACATGCACATAAGCCATAATTAAATTATCATTACCAATAACGGTTTTCCCTCCACCCTGTAGCGTGCCACGATTTAAGGTGACAAATTCACGAATAACATTATTGTCACCAATAATCAATTGGGTATCTTCACCACGATATTTCTTATCTTGAGGCACTTCACCAATAGATGAAAATTGAAAAATCTGATTGTTATGACCTATTATGGTAGGGCCGTTGATCACAACATGAGACCCAACCGTTGTTCCTGATTGGATTTCTACCCCTTTATCAATAATACTATATGCGCCAATACTGACATCAGCTGAAATATTCGCCTCTGATGAGACAATAGCCGTGGGATGAATAGCAGTGGTATGGATCAGTTTAGGCATCTCGTTCAGCACACATCAACTCTGCCGTTGCAATTACTTTATTATCAATAGAAGCACTCGCGGAAAACTTCCAAACACCTCGCATTTTCTTAATTACATCAACTTGTAAGACCAGTTGATCTCCTGGCAAAGCGGGATGCTTAAAGCGCACTTTATCCACCCCGACCAAATAATAAAGCTTATTACTCACAGGTTTAGTATTTGTAGAGCGATAAGACAAAATTCCGGTTGCCTGGGCTAAAG
>CAYMMQ010000312.1:0-1602 GCA_964391585.1 uncultured Ectothiorhodospiraceae bacterium | reverse complement strand
TTTTATCTGCTTGTAATCAAAATGTTACGATTTTGTGACGCTTTTTCACTCAAGCCAGACATCGGTAACATCCAACTATGTAGGATCAACAACCGTTTAAAATCATTCCTTTTTGGTAATTTATTGGACATTTGCCATGTTTAAAATATGCATAAATAGTTGGACGAATTAATTTCAACTAATTTATTTAAAAAGAAAATACATATATTATGTCTTTTATATAGACTTAACGCCGTTTTTATGATAAGGCTTCTTCAATTCTATTGAGGAGTCATAAATCATGAAACAAAATCAATTATTTTCTTTCGACAACGATAAGCCAAAAAATAAATTCGACCTTGGCAAAGGATTATTCCTCGAAGTTAAAAAAAATTATCCTCGAAGAACTATTCTCTCCCAAAACGAAATAGTGATTAAAAGATGCAATTTAGCAGATAAGACTGCCAAAAAATTATTAGTCATCGAAGCGCTTGAGCATGGTGCAATGAAATCGCGCTTAGCATCAGCTCTTCAAATGAGCCGCCAAACCATAGATAATTATCAAGGCACAGTGAAACACTTTGGCCTTGAGGGTCTGATAAAAGGATACGACCCTTCGGATAGCAAGAGTGTAAGAGTACAACGAGAGAAACACGCTCAAAATAGCAAACGCATACCTGGCAACAGAGCCAGACAATTAGAGCAAATTCGTTGCGTGCAAAGAAAAGAGCGTGAAGAGCAGAGCCATGAGCAGTGTGTTTTTAAATTTGGTTATGAAGACGATGCGATTTTAGTCGAGCCTGAAAAACAGCCATTTTCAGAGCAACATGATTGGGAGCCAAGCCGCTATGCCGGCGTAGCGACGTATCTTGTAGCGTTGATTAGCGAGTGGAAATGGCTTCAATTAGTCATGGGTTATTTTGGTTCGAGCTTTAAAATATTTATGGTTTTTCTTTTGATGGCCGCCCGGAATATACGCTCAATCGAGAAGTTAAAGAATGTTCGCCATCGGGAGGCCGGGATAGTATTAGGGCTAAAGCATCTGGCAAGCAAGGCGAAGCTTTGGCAATGGTTTTACAGGGTATCTGATCAAGGACGTTGTAATTCACTTCTTTCGGATTATTTTCGTTATCAGATTTGTTCAGGACTTGTTGGGTTGCAAATTTGGTTTACCGACGGGCATCTATTGCCCTATACTGGCAAACACCCGGTACATTACAGCTATAACACCCAAAGGCGCATGCCGGTTCCGGGCCAGACGAGCATGGTGACATGTGATCAACATGGGCGCATAGTTAGCTTTGAGATCCATGAAGGTAAAGGTAATCTGAAACAGTATATACTGAATTTAGGTGAGAAGTGGAATGATGACCTTCCATGCTCTCCGGTTATGGTGTTTGATAGAGAAGGTTCAGCTAACAGTTTTTATTCAAAGCTTGTTTTAGCTGGAAGCCCATTTGTGGCATGGCAAAAAAATATTAATACTGAGGAGCTGGCAGGTATAGAAGATTGCAAATTCGAGGAGCCGTTTAAATTTAATGGAAAGTCATACAAAGTTTTTGAAGATGAAAAAATAATAACTTACTGTCCATCTGAAGATACTGAAATTGGGGAACATTGTTT
>CAYMMQ010000311.1:0-1619 GCA_964391585.1 uncultured Ectothiorhodospiraceae bacterium | reverse complement strand
ATATGAACGGATTAATAAACGCTTATATGGATGCAGTGGGAGATATGAGTTAATGAGTTACCAGTCGGCCAAAAACGCACACACCTCTGACTGGGTTAGTCGCATGGCGGTGAAAGCCGCCATTGCGATGGAAAAATAAGATGGTAGAAAAAATAAATACAGGAGTAAAAACCATAGGAGAAGCTAGTAAATTAGCACTAGCAGAATTGTTATTAAAAGCAGCGAAAAATCCAAAGTCTGAAATAACAATGGAAGATTATAATAATTATATAAAAACAGGAAAATTAAATTTTGCAAGTGGTGGTATGGCTAACATCAATGATATGACTAGACCTGTTGGATATGAAAAAGGTGGTAACGTTATTACAAGACGACTGGCTTCTACAAGAGCACAAAAACCTTTTGAAAATTTTTTACGAGATATTGGGTTTACAAAAAAAGATGAAACAACAGGAAAGATTAGAGGAGCAAAAGGCGATTGGGCAAAATACTTAACTTCAAAAAATATTAAAGTTGGAACTGTGGAAGCAACAGATGAATTAAATAAATTATTAAAAGCCGCAGGTAAACCTTTATATGTTGATATAGCTTCTGCTGGTAAAAACTTTTCAGAAGAAATAATTAGTGCAGTAACAGGAACACAACCAGGTGAATCTGGTGCTAGGGAAGCTAGAAATGCAGCTAACTCAAAAATAGTAGAAATAAAAAAAATAGCTACACAAGCAGAAGGTGCTAACTCAACAAAAGCAAAACAAAAATTGTTAACAAGTTTATTTGAAAAATCATTTCCTGTTTTAAAAACAGTTCCTAAATATGCAGCTTTGTTATCGACAGCAGTTGCATCAAAAGCATTTGGATATATTCCAATTGCAACGAAAATGGGTGATGCTGAATTACCAAAAGAATCTATGATGGATAAAACAAATATGGATTTTAGTGGACCAAGTGCAAGTTCACAACTATTAGAACAAATGAGTCAAGATGCTGTTATGAAAAAAGGAGGCGGTATGATGAATATGAATGAAATGATAAGACCACTTGGTTATGAGGAGGGCGGTGATGTTGGAAGTTTTGCAGAACAACGTTCTTTGTTAGATAGAATTAGTAATTTTTTTAAATATCAACGTAGAGACCCAGAAAGATTTTTTGGTGGTTCTGATGGAATGGAATTTCATTTAGATGATCCAAGTATAATTCAATTTATAAAAAGAAGAGCTGGAACAGATGATGAAAATTCTCCAGAATATCAAAATGAATTAATGAAATTTATGGAAGAAGTAACTCCTAAAAAAAATATGGGTGGTATCATAAGTTTAGCAGGTAGTAAATAGTAATGGCTATAGAAAAAGTAAACGAAGAGATTGATTTAGAAATAGCTCCAGATTCAGCGCAAGAAATATCTACATCAATGATGGAAGGTGATGCGTTGATGTTGGGTGATGGTTCAGCAATTGTCAATCCTATGGAAGATACATCTCCACAAGGTGCATTCAATGCTAACCTAGCAGAACTAATACCAGATGATGAACTACAATCACTTGCAGGAAGTTTAGTTAGTGATTATGAATATGATAAAGATGCAAGAGCCGATTGGCTTAAAACATATACCGATGGCTTAG
>CAYMMQ010000310.1:0-1621 GCA_964391585.1 uncultured Ectothiorhodospiraceae bacterium | reverse complement strand
TTGGCTCAATAAGTTTGTTGAAAAAAGCTTAAAAGTCAGAATTGACCTACATCCTATCATATAACACTTTTCACAAATCCGTGATCATCAGATAATAATGAATTTACCTCTTTAACCATCTTTTCAAGATAATTTAATTTGTTTTGTAAATATTTACGTGTTCCTTTATTTAGTTGTACGGGATTAAATTCAGTATTATTTACAACCATAACATAGTATACTGACGCTATTTTTTTTGCTGTAGCAACTACTGCTGATTTACTTCCTGATTTTGCTTTTTTACGTCTTAGATAGTCACCAAAAGGATTGTGAGCACGCCACAGTGAGTTTGCTGCATCTCTGAAAGCTTGACCAGCTTTGTTTTTCTTTTTTCTCACTTTGCTTGAAATAATTTTCCCTCCGGTTATTTTATTATCAGGAACTACATTGAGCCAGGATAAAAACTGTTTTTCGGTTGGGAACTTTTCTCGGAGATTAGGGCCTGTTTCAGAGAAAACTGTTAGAGCTGTTGTGTTATTAATACCATAAATTTTGGTGACATCAACACCATAAATTTCATAAAGGTATTGCTTAACATTAAAATCAGGTTGATTTTTGAGCTTTCTCTCGTATGGTAGCTTATCTTCTTTATGTCTTTTACATTCGAATTTAGCGATTATTAATTCGCTTTGATGATCGCACTCAATTAGTTGACCTTGAAGAAAGTTCATGTGCTCATGTGCAAGTTTTAAATTAAAAAGCTGCTCTTCTCGCCAGGTTCCCTGAAGAGATTTAATTATTTCTTCCTTAGTGGCTCTTATCCTACCGTCTTTATATTGAGACAGTTTCTCAGGATCACGTTCTCCATTAAGAATTTCTGAAATAATTTTTCCTCCGGTTTTCCCATTGATATCCCTGATTACATTATTAAGCTTAATGTTCATTTGTTCAAGGGCTTTTTGCATTCTCTGGGTTTGGGTTGTAATCTCATTGATAATCGTCTTCCTTTGTCTTACATGGTTGCGTAAAGCTCTTGTAAGATTGTTTGGTTGAAAACAACCTCTCAACAATCCAAAGGAGTGTAATTGCTGTAGCCACCGGGCATCACTGACATCACTTTTTCTACCCGGTACATTTTTTGCAAAATAGGCATTTACCAAATACACCTCAAAGCCATAATCCAAGAGTACCGTGTAAAGATGATACCAATAAACTCCCGTCGACTCCATGGCAATAGTTTCGATTTTACATTTCTTGAGCCATTTGGCCAAAATATGTAAATCAGAGGTAAAACTTTTAAAACATCTTATGCTTTCAGAATCCCTGTCCTCCGGTACAGCAACAAAATGATCTTTAGAGGAAATATCAATTCCTGCTGCGTTTAAATTTATTATTTTTGACATAATATTGATTTTTAGTAGGGTATTCTTTCCGGCATGCTAATATCTAATAGTCTATCATAAGAGGTCTTTGTGCCATCAATAGGTAATCTTACTGCATGCGTACCTACACTATTTGTAGAGCTTTTATGCACCAATGGATGGTAAGGTTTGGAAGAATACCCCATTTATTTTTGAACAAAAATAAATAATGTTATCAATTACGGTAATATGAGGTTCGCCTCATATAAAACTATTTGCTA
>CAYMMQ010000309.1:0-1673 GCA_964391585.1 uncultured Ectothiorhodospiraceae bacterium | reverse complement strand
TGTGAATGGATTTGATTTGTTTGATTTAACAGAAATGTTATTTGATTGGAAAGCATCAACAGAAAGACATGCTGATGGCGATATAATCAAATCCATAGAAATTAATAAAGAGCGATTTGGATTGTCCGAACAGCTTTGCGATATTTTACGAAATACCATTAATAGAATTGGTTGGTAGTGTTTGTGGCTAGCCCCGATATAATCAATATTAAGGAGATTAAACATGATTAAATACATACAAAACTGCATTATTTGCGGTTCTCCGCTTGATCTTAGATGGAGGTGTGCAGAATGTGGAAGTCCTTGCGCTACCGGACATCGCATATATTTTTCGTCAGACTCAACAAGAATAGCGGGGAAAAGAACATGTTATTGTGGTCAAGCTATTATAACTCAAAAATCAGCAAAGGAGAATAATGGCTAAATCGAAAATAGAATGGACAGATAAGGTCTGGAACCCGGTCACGGGATGCACGAAAGTCTCACAGGGCTGTAAAAATTGCTATGCAGAAAAGATGCACAAGCGATTAACGTGTTGTATAAAATGCGTTGAGGAACGAAATGAATTTTATATGGTGTTATGCACCGTTAATTTAAAACTAAAAATATTATGAGTACAACGTTTGGGGTTAAAGTTCCTTCACTTTATGATGAAGGTGAATTTGAAGAAATAGAAGTAGCTTTTAGAGGTAGTTATGTAAGGTGGAAAAATCCACTTGCACAATTATTGCCAGATGACTTAGAGGTTATCCCTTTAGATAATTCAGCACAAGGTATATACACAATTGGGGATATTAGAAAAGCTATTGATGATAATGGTGCATAACGTTAAAATATATGGTGCGTTTTGCACAAAACTAATAAATATTAAAACACTTTGAATTATGGAAAATAAATTGCAAAAAGAAACTGATAAATGCACTATATATAGTGTTGGCAACAGTACGGGTTATTTAGTAAGAGGCTTCATTGATGACCACCCAATTTATGATAAAAAAGGCAATTGGAATACTTATGTAAATATAGGTGATACCTTAGTTTGTAGTGCAGGTGGATTTGGAAGTGAGGTTTTAAATTATGGTGAACGGTACAAGGTTGTGTTGAACGATAATAAAATAGAACTTGAAGCGGAAAACGGTGATATTATAAACGAATGGCATACAAAAAACACAATGCCTTTTTTTACAAAACTAAGATAGTATTGTTGCCAACTCCCCGATATACGCAACTTACTCGCCAATTTGTCGGGATAATGGCGAGACAATACGTAAGGCTACAACCTGAATAATTTTGAAAATTTTAAGGCTATACCTTCAAATAGTAAGGAGGCGGAGATAAACAACAATGAATAATCCAAAACTATCACATTCAGCAAAAAGAGTTTTAATCGTCCTGCAAAGTCGATGGTTATTCTATGGCTGGGGCGGAAATAGCTGGACATCTTTTAAGGCTCTGTCTAAAGAAATTAATCGCTCGTTGAATGACACTAAAAGCGCAGTATATGAGCTTAGAGATGCTGGGATTGTATATCACTCACCTATGATTAATAGTAATGGCACTCCTTGTGGGAGCGGGTATTTTTTAAAAGATAATTGGGCGACTAATTAAGGAGAAAAACATGACAAGCAATCGAAGCTATTGCAAGTAAAACAGAATACCGAATTAAACAAGAA
>CAYMMQ010000308.1:0-1676 GCA_964391585.1 uncultured Ectothiorhodospiraceae bacterium | reverse complement strand
CACAAGATATTAAAAAGGTTGGGTTGGCGTTTGGATTAAAAGGTATTGATCTTAACTACTTTATGTGTGAAGTCTTGTTTGATAAAGAACCAAATTACAACTATCAGGAGGAGTACGATAAAATGATTACTCAAAGTATAATAAACGTAATTCAAAAATATGAAGTAAGAACAAAAGATATGATCGCGCTTCAGATACTTGGTGAGCTTAGAAACGTCATAGGTGTCAAAGAAAAGGTTTCGCGGGTAGGTATCCCAAGAGGTTATAGTAGAGTAAACGAAGGCTTGTGTCGAGATGGCGACATTGTTAAAATGGGTGAATATATAGCAAAAGCAGCTGCGTTATCAGGTAAAACAATAACACATTGCGAGAAACTTGATTTTTTAGTATTTCGCCAAAAATAGATAATATCAAACCTCTCTTTATGAAAGGATAACATGGCACAGGAAGAAAAGACTTTTTACAGTAAATTAATCGAGCTTATCAATTGCCACTCTCTGGAGAACGGGTCGAATACACCTGACTACGTTCTGGCGGAATTCCTCATGCATGCACTTGAGGCTTTTGATAGTGCTGTCGTTAAAAGGGGGTTGTTTTATAATGACCCGGAAATATCGAAAACTGAAGTCGGGCCACAATTGGAATGTGGAAAAGTCCATAATCTGAAAACATGGATGCCACAGTTTCAATACATTGTTGACGAAAAGAAGTTATTCGACTTCAGAAAGAATGACAGGGATTATAAGGTTGGTGATATGCTTAACCTGCAGGAATACAACCAAGGCACTAAAGAGTTTACCGGAAGAAGTGTCCTTGTCCAGAATGTATACCAGGTCAATGGTGGAATCTTCGGCATACCTGAAGGTTATTGTATCATGAGCATCAAGATTGTGCCGTCGCTGTGAAAAAGTACGTTGTCGGCTTCCTGTTTAGTCCAGGGCTCGACTGGGTCGTGCTGATCGAAAAGAAACGGCCGGAATGGCAAGTAGGATTATTGAATGGCGTCGGTGGGCATATAGAGACTAATGAATTATCATATGACGCAATGGTGAGAGAATTCGAGGAAGAGGCTGGTGTTTCAAATACTATATGGGAACATTTTGCAATAATCCGCGGAAAAGACTGGAGTGTTGATTTCTACGCATCGTTTGATGATGTTATGGGTAATATCGAACAGATGACAGATGAGAGACTTTGTGTAACAGAAGTTGCCAATCTCCCTAAAAATGTAATTCACAATCTACGATGGTTGATACCACTCGCGCTTGATAAGGAGGTTGTTCACCCGGTTGTTGTATGTATAAAATAATCATACTAAATAAAAGGAGAAAGGCATAATGAATAAGAGTGAAACGACCAATGTAATATTTTTTGAGAATGGCAACACAGCGGCTTTTAGTGACAAAAAGCCAAATAACGACTTGCAAGTTTCATGGATCGCCTTGTATTGTGATTTTCTTAAATTAAAGGGGTATGAACCAACCAAAATAAAATTTGTGCTTCCTAATGGAAAAAATGCTCGTATTTTCAAAACTAAAGACGGGCAATATAATTGGGAGATAGGGTTGCTTTGAAAACATGGTCCGCATTGCCAGAACTTTGGAGTCTTTAACGAAAATGGAGAACAACCAGTTAACACTATAAGCGAGGTAATTAGATAATTTTTCAACTTAACA
>CAYMMQ010000307.1:0-1677 GCA_964391585.1 uncultured Ectothiorhodospiraceae bacterium | reverse complement strand
TGAATTATCAATAAGTTAAATGCAAAAAAGTTCTTGACTATTTTGTTTATTTTTACTATATTAAAATTACAATATCTGTTAAAAAATAAAAGGTTAGGAGCTTCTCATGAAATTTTTTAAAGCACAATATTCATTTGATTTTGAACAAGCAATTTGGGATCGTGAACCAGAACTTTTAATAATGGATCAAGTATTGGATCAAAACCAGCAAATCGTCATGATAGCAGCTCCTTGTTTTCCAAAGGCTTACGGTGAAACCAAGGCAAAAGTTGGCCGCGACGGCATGAGTTTAGAACAAGTTGTTCGCGCTGCTATTTATCAACGACACAAAAGATTAACTTATCGTCAGTTGAGCGATCACACAGGGGACTCCAAGAAAGGCCGCAGCTTTATGAAAATGGCGCATCGAAAATGCTTTTCGCATCAAGCATTACAAGATAACATTTTAAAGATCGACTCCGAGACTTTGGAGCAAATTCACATTGCCATGGTTCGATACGCAATTAAGTTAGGTGTTGATAATGGCAATAAACTCAGAACCGATTCAACTACAATAAAAACAAATATTCGTTTTCCAACCAATGCAGCCTTGTTGTGGGACTGCATTCGTGTTTCATTTCGTCTGTTGAAACAGAGCAAAGAGTTATTACCAGACTTCAATTTTAGAAGTTATCATAAGTTTGGCAAAAAGCTGTTATTCAAAATTGTCAACACCAAGGGCAAAGAAAAACGTCGTCCTTTATTCAAAAAAATGTTACAAGCCAACAGACGCTGTGAACGGTTGGTCGAACAGGCACAAGAGCAGTTATCTGCCCGGAGTTTTCAAGACCCGCTCAAGGAAAAAGAGCGACTAGAGCTGCTTCAACAACTCAATGACCTACTGCCAAAAATGCAAAAGGTTACTGATATTGCTTATCGTCATGAAATTTTGGATAAGCAAGTTCCTGTTGAAGACAAAATATTCTCTATTTTTGAAGACCACACTGACTGTATTAAAAAAGGTGGCCGTGAAGTGATTTTCGGTCATAAAATAAATTTTAGTAGTGGTAAAAGCAATTTAATATTTGATTGCATCCAGGAGCGAGGCAATCCTGCTGATACCAGTTACTTACCCAAAACTTTAGACAACATTGATATAAATTTCAATATTAACCCTCGCGATGTAACCGCTGATGGCGCCTATGCCAGCAAGGATAATCTTGATGATGCAAAAGCCAGAGGTATTGTCAACATTGTTTTTAATAAAGTTAAAGGCTCAATGCAAAACTGCACTTCCAGCAAAAAAATGGAAACCATGCTTAAAAAATGGCGTTCCGGAATGGAAGCAATTATTTCTAATTTTAAGCGTGGCTTAAATGCTTCTACATGTACATGGAAAGGCTGGGAAGCATTTAAGTGCTACGTATTATGGTGCCTTATTACATTCAACATGCGTGTCATCGCAAAATGGATTATTGACAAACTATCATAAGTCATTAAATAACAGATAGAAATCAAGGGAGTAATCCGCCTATTCATAATTAATTAACACAATGTCAAGTCGCTATTTGCGATTATCAGCAATATATAATTTATATCATATTTTATTTTCCGCCGCCCACAAAATTAAATAATCTCGCCTACTAATTGATTAGTAGGTGGTTAAAACTATGGTATTTTAGGACAGACACTAATTAG
>CAYMMQ010000306.1:0-1718 GCA_964391585.1 uncultured Ectothiorhodospiraceae bacterium | reverse complement strand
ATTAACTCATTATCCCTCTACCCTTTGATGATTCAGGGTCTAATTTATTCATCATGTTATACATTGCTTTAGGTCCACCTGCGTTGTCAACAGCTTTTGCTGTAAACACAAATTCACCATCACTTAACATTGCTGGTATCTTATCTTCTTTCGGACCGCCTGGTCCATTAATCATGCCAAACTTTCTTGGAAAGTATTGTGCGATACCTTGTGGATTATTATCCATTTGTGCTCTTACGCTATCAACAGAAACATCACTGCCTTGTGCTGCACGAAGTGGATTGTAACCTGTAATACTTTTTATAGTAGGATCAGGTGAGTAACCACCAGGATTCATACCACCACCCATTGAACCACTAATACGTTCACGTTGCATAAAAGGATTACCACCCATATTCAGTTCAGCAATACCACCTTTTTTTCTTTCAATTATTTTATCGTCAGCATCAAACTGATAGTCTTGAAGTATACCTTGTGGATTTCTGTAATCAAAATATTTAGCCGAGCCAGGCTCAAACATTAAATCTAAAAACTGTTCTCCTCTAAAAGGGCTGCCACCAAACTTATCACCATATTTTTTAGTTGTCTGAGATTCAAAATCATCAAAGCTCACCGCTTCTTCTTTTTCTTCTCCTTTAAGTGCCCCAGCGGTAACTAAACCGAGTAAAGCAGGAATACCATATTTTCCTAAAACGCCTTTCATAGCCCCTGATCCAAATAAACTTGATAAAGCTGATGCTCCGCCTAATGGTCCGAGAGCCAAGGCACCTAATCCCAACATACCTGCTGGACCTTTTAGTGCATTTCGTACTCCTCTAAATATCTTTTTAAACATGTTCTCCTTAGCAATTCATGATATTGTCTATAGCAAGGAGGCAGGCCTTGAAGTCTTTGCCTATTTTATTCTATATTTATACGCAAATTCGGTGTAATGTGCAATGAGAAATATGAACTTTGACATTAAGAAAGTGCCGATGGTCCGTGTGACGTGGCTCGATGCCCGTGATACAGAGACAGGTTGGCTAGATATAAAGGACGTTATGGGCGCTCCTTTGGCTACATGTCAAGAAGTTGGGTGGATGGTACACAACAATGATGAAAAAATAATTGTTATGCGCTCTTATAGTAAAGATAAAGACGACATATCTGGTGGTGGTGCTATCGCTATACCTAAAGGTTGGATAACAAAAATAGAATATTTAGAGGTAAGTTATGGAGAAAGAAGCAACAATCAATAGTTTATTTGGTGAAACTATTTACTGCACTAATGTAGATAATGATAATCAAACAATAGCTAAACACATAGAGTCTTTTGTAAAAGAAAAACCTGGAAGAACAGCAGCAACAACTGATGTTAAAGGTAACACCATGTTTACTGATTTAGAAGAAGCCAAGGATAATTTACATAAAGATAAGAAATATTCTAGTTTATTTATAAAATTAAAGAGATCTATTTTAGAGTTTATGACGGCAAAAGGATATAATCCTGATAAATTTGATGTTCACATAACAAAAGCATGGGCTACTTACACTGTTAAAGATCAGCATATCGCTAGTCACAAACACACCGCTAGTCACTTTAGTTTTGTTTATTATGTACGTAATAATGACATGGGCAACATACGGTTTGAAAAAGAACTAGCTGCGCAAACAGGTTTATTTATTCCACCTACCGATCAATACATTGTTGATTGGAATCAATTTAATTTTTCTAGTTA
>CAYMMQ010000305.1:0-1727 GCA_964391585.1 uncultured Ectothiorhodospiraceae bacterium | reverse complement strand
TTCCAACTAACGTCAATTTTATATTCCTGACAATCAGGCATTTGAAAATCCGAGTTGTTCTGGTTCAATTTCAAATTTAGTAATTTGCTTTCTCATTCTTTTAACCAATCCAAGTTTTCTTTTTTCGTCAAGAAACAAGTATTGGGTTGGAGGATTATAAGGAACTCCTTTTGCCAACATATTCCAAATAATTACCGCAAGTTTTCTTGCTGTGGCATTTATGGCAGTAACACGCCCTTTTTTGTAATTAATGCGTCTGAAAAAATCGGCAAGATGGCCTTCTTTTAAATTTCCTATGGCATTGGCTGCATTCCTAAATGCTATTTTTAGTCTACTACTTCCTTTTGGGATATGGTGATTAAGAATTTTCCCTCCGCTTATTTTATTGTTCGGTGCCAACCTTAACCATGCAGTAAATTGTTTAGCAGAATTAAACTTTTTTATCCCTTCTAATCCTATTTCACTAATTATTGCCATTATTGTCGCATCATTAACACCTTCAATCTTCATTAAGTCTATTCCTTCAAAATATTGATATGACAATTTATTAATATCAGCACCTCTAATGGTATTTTTATTTTTTCTTTTGTGTTGTTTTGTATCTGCGATGTGTTGCTTTTTATTGTCGTCTTTGTCGATTATATCCTCAAGCAATTTTTTTATTTCTTTATCCACTGATTCAATTTGTTTTTGAACATGAAGATATGTTTCCCACTCTTGTTTTAATGCGAACAAATAATCGTCCCTACCATTATATTGCAACGCTTTTGCTATCTCCTCTTCAGGTTTACGACAATTATAATGACGATTTTGGGCAAGTTTTTTTCCGGAGGTTTCTCCCGATATAAATTCTGTAATGATTTTTGTACCGGTCAGCCCCACAATATCTTTTACCACAACATCTAATCGCATATTCATTAACCTGAGATACTTTTGGACTTTCAAAACTGTTCTTGCTGACTGTTTTATCAGGTTTTGCCTGTGCCTTGAATAAGTCCTGATCACATCTGTAGTGCTGTCGGGAAGGAAACTGCTGCTTAAAAGCCCTAAACAGTGTAATTTTTGTATCCACTGACAATCTTTTATATCTGTCTTTTTACCTTTGATATTTTTTGTCTGCCTACCATTTACCAAGATAACATCAAATCCCTGCGATACCAAGCATGAAAACAGGTTTTGCCAATAAGTACCTGTGCTTTCCATAGCTATGTTTTGTATCTTATTGTCATGCAACCATTGGCACATTTCCATATTGTCATCACTATAAACTCCAAACTCCCTCACATCTTCTGCATCCTGCCCAATGGCTACCCAATGGCTTTTACTACCAATGTCAATACCTGCTACATTGGGATTGACTACTTCTAAACTCATTTGCTTTTTACTCATAATATAATCTTTTAAGGTTTGTAAAATGCTCCAGGGAATGTAACTTCAAAGTTTGTTATTATTCCAATCGGGATACCATTTTTACCAGGCTCACCATTAAACTCTACCGCAAGTCATAACGATTAACATTATAACTTTTTACATTCAAACCTTGATTGCGCTCGGACTTTTTAATGCACCATTGCGAAAACCGGCTTTGACAAGGAGCCCTCGCAAAGATACTCCCGTTAGCTTAAAAACTCAACTGTTTTTTGGTACGGTAGGTGGATTGTGACTAACGTTAAAAAATCAACGCTGATATTCAATGAGTTAACAAAACCAATATCTTCAGGTTTCAG
>CAYMMQ010000304.1:0-1738 GCA_964391585.1 uncultured Ectothiorhodospiraceae bacterium | reverse complement strand
TTTTCAGGGCAGAGAGCAAAAGGTAACTTTCATAAATTATTAAAATAAAAAAACTCTATGCCCGATGCTCCATGCACTATGCTTTATGTTAATCGGTTATCAGTAAAGGGAAGATGCAAGATCCTATCAATCATGGGAATGTAGCACTTAAGAAGAGTACAGCTTAGATAAATATTATGCCTTTAGCATGTGTACCGCCAAGAACTAAATTTAGTGAACATCTGGTAGGATATAATGGTCTTGATGAAAGCATTAAAATCCCTGTGATGTACGAAGGAAAAGTAGTCACTATTTTTAAACCCGATTGATTTCATTACTCATGGTCACAAAGTGTTAGGTCATGATTAGACTATATTCTAACGCTACGGAGGGTCGTCCATTCTTTTACAGGCAACTTTTATGCTTCGTTTTTCAAAGACAATACATCTGTATTTATTAACATTGTTGCCGGCGTTTATTTTCTATTCCTGCTCATCTTTTAACTTTACTTATAAGGTGATCAATAGTTATCCTCATGATACAACCGCTTTTACCCAGGGATTGGCATTTGCCGATGGTGCCTTATATGAAGGAACCGGGCTTCGCGGATTATCTACATTGAGAAAAGTAGAGCTGGAAACCGGGGATATCCTCCAAATACGTAAATTGCCAAATGAGGAATTCGGTGAAGGCATCACGATTTATGAAGATAGGATAATCCAGTTGACATGGCAGTCCAAAGTTGGCTACGTCTACGATAGAAAAAGTTTTGAATTAATTGAAGAGTTTAATTATCCTACGGAAGGATGGGGAATTACCCATGATGGCAATCGTTTAATTATGAGTGATGGTTCTTCTAAATTATATTTCCTGGATCCTGAGACCTATGAAGAAGTAGGTCAGGTTGAAGTGCTGGACAACGATATCCCTGTAACCATGCTGAATGAATTGGAATATATTCATGGAGAGATATATGCAAATGTATGGTTAACTGACCGTATAGTAAGGATTATACCTGAGACAGGTCAGGTTAAGGGATGGATAGATCTAAAGGGTATTTTAAGCAATGAAGGCAGGACTGAACAGGAGGGCGAGCTAAACGGGATTGCCCATGATGCAGAGAATGAACGCTTGTTTGTGACAGGTAAGTTGTGGCCTAAACTTTTCGAAATAGAACTGATTCCAGTAGAATAGTTTAAACTCGGCAAAGGGATTAATTGCTGTTTATAAAGTATGAATGGCCAGAAGTGTTAAAACTGGATGAAGTAAAAAGGGGTGTGATAAAAACTTAAAATAGTGTTTGGGTATAAGATAAATTTCACAGACTTACGTGAGTGGTTTTCTCAATTCCCCCTGCTAAACTTAATCTTTTTCCATTTAAATAGAACCAGTCTGAATGTTCATTTCCATTTTTGAGTAATTGAAGTAATGTTTTTTCAATAGTCCTGGTGCTAAAAGGTTTTTGAATAAAACTGCGTACGCCTATCATAATTGCCTCGTTTACTATATAACTGGTAAAAATGCTTGTGATAAGAACCTTTGAGACGTCAGGATAGTTCTTCTCCACCTGCTTGAATAATGATAGAGCATCAATTTTTGGCAGAGTAAAATCGCTGATAATGATATCAAATTTTTCTTTTTTAAGTGCCTCCAATCCCTTTTCTGCACTATCGACTGCTAAAAAATGACCCCCTTCACACTGGAAAAACAAGCTTAATGAATCCCTTATTAATTCATCGTTATCTCTCAGTATATGCAT
>CAYMMQ010000303.1:0-1755 GCA_964391585.1 uncultured Ectothiorhodospiraceae bacterium | reverse complement strand
GGTAAATATATAAAAGTTTATGAAAAGGATGAAGACTTAATAGAAGATTTACAACTCTCAGCCAGTGAGTTGATTGAATTAACAAAAAGCCGTCTTAAAACTATTCAAAATATACGCGAAGCTTATACTGCGATTGCCACGAACAATTTGAACCAAATATTTAAAAGGTTAACAAGTATAGCTATATTTATGTCCATCCCAACCATAATTAGCGGGTTTTATGGTATGAACGTGCTACTCCCAATTTCAGATAATTCCAACAACCCTAATGCATTCTGGATAATTGCAGGTATAACTATAGCGGTTATGTCAGGTTTTATAGTTTACTTCAAAAAGAAAAAATGGCTCTAATAACTATGAGAGGAGGTGACTCCTCCTCTCATCGCGCGGGACAGTGAAATAAATTCCCTGTTCCGGCTGCTCACATCCCAAAGCTGAATAGATTTTCACAGAATGAACCTGCAAAAATCTATAATTAAATCAGCTTTTCCAAGCCGCTGGTTTAGGATCATGAACGTTCATATTTTCTTTACTACACTATTTACGTTCATTTTAGCAACAATCCGTGCAGAGGCCTTTTAGCTCTAGACTGTGGGATTGCGCTTTAAAGCCGTGCTTTTGCTCAAGCTTTTTTAACTCACGCGTAAACGAATCTGGTTCTTCAAAGGATATGATAATCCCACAGTTTGTACATGTCATATGATGATGATGGGGGCTAAAAAGCTCACTCAGCTCAAAAGTTGACTCGTTACCTCTTCTACCTCGGCTGACAACTCCGATTTCTTCAAAAACTTGCATCGTTCTGTATACAGTTGAGCGGTCAGCTACTTTTGATGCTAAATTGACTAGTTCGGTAAAAGTGCAGGGGCTTTGCTGTTCATTCAATACTTGAAATATATAAGTACGTTCTGAAGTTCTGTATAGTCTATTTTTGCTTAATGTGTTTTTTAATATTTCTTCGGCCATAAACATAACATTATTATAACCCAATTTGCGACAAAGTCGCAAATTGGGTTATTTTGGATCCCTTCAAAGAAGTATCACTGTATTATATGTCGGTTTATTAAATGTATCGCAATTATAACCCAATTTGCGACAAAGTTGCAATTTGAATTTAGAGAGTTATACTTGGAAGTATGATACAAGTTATAGTGTTTTCGTTCATAGGTGGAATTGTTTCACTTTTAGGTGGGATATTGCTGATAAGTAATAGTAAAACAGCTAACGGTATGGCAAAATATGCAACTCCTTTCGCGGCTGGAGTATTACTAGCTGCTGCTTTTACGCATCTACTACCTGAAGCGTTAGATGGAAATGACACAAAGGCAATTTTGACTACAACCCTTTCGGGCATATTGGGTTTTTTTATTCTGGAGCGTTTTTTATTATTCTTTCATCATCACCATGAGCATAAAGGCAAGCCTAAAACACCAAACTCATTAATTATGATTGGTGATACATTACATAATGGACTAGATGGAGTCGCAATTGCTGCCGGATTTTTAATTAGCCCTACTGCTGGAATAATTACAACTTTAGCCGTTGCCTTACATGAGATTCCTCAAGAAATTGGAGATTTTGCGATTATGTTAAATAACGGAATGGATAAGGGTAAGGTCATTTTAGCCAACTTTTTAAGTGCTTTAGCGACAATACTAACTGCAGTGATAACGTTTAGTGTAGGAGATAGTGATAGTGCGATTATACCTTTTCTACTTGCACTAACAGCTGGTTTTTTTATATATATTGCGACAA
>CAYMMQ010000302.1:0-1782 GCA_964391585.1 uncultured Ectothiorhodospiraceae bacterium | reverse complement strand
TTTTCTTGCTCTTTTTATCAAAAGCAAATATCTGTCTTTCATGCCAAAACTTCTCCCACTTTCCTTCAGAAACTTTTGGGTCATAACGCTTAGGTAAATCCATCTATGTTAAGCCTCGTTTATGTTTTTAATACTTTCGTTCTTCACAAAATAAAAGGCTTTTCGACATTCATCTATCCGGTCGTTCTGCCTAAGTAAAATTCAGGCATATACCATTATTGCAGGTCGTATCAGGCACCCTCTAATCATATAGCAGTCGTACTCTCTCTGAGCATAGGACTATGGAATTTACAGAGAGCCTATGATGCCTTGTTTATTTGTAAAGCTTGATATGTGATATTATTTGTTAACATCGTATAGATGTATGTTAACAATTTTCTTGCGGTTGCGGTTATTGCAATGTTATGTCCTCTTCTCTTTTTTATCCTATGATAGATCTTTGCCAATGTACTGTCATGCAATACTGCTACATTAGCACATTGAATCAGTATCCATCTAAGATGTTTATCTCCTTGCTTTGATATATGGCCTGTATAACACTTATCACCTGATTGAGATACAGAAGGATTTAATCCAGCAAATGATGTTAATTTTCTCACTGAACTAAATCTTCTGATATCTCCAATTTCCGCGACAGTCATTAAACCCGAATAATAACTTATACCTGGGATAGTCATTATTATCCTAACAAAAGGATTATGTTGAACAAATTCTTCAATTTGTTTTTCAGTTTTTTTCATCTGAACATCTAAATGCCTGATCAGTTCTAAGTGTTGATCCATTTCATATCTGTCAATCTCTGGCAAATCCAGGCTGCGTAAATAATTAGTACCTTCAACACCAAAAACATCACTAAATTCATATATTATCCCGTGACGAGTTAATATTGATTGGACTTTATGTTTTACCTGGGATTGGAGCTTTCCTTGACCTTCCCTGTGCCTTACTATTTGTCTCTGCTTCCTGATATGTAGAGGAGCAGCCCAACTTTCAGGCAAAAGATTCACTCTTAACAGCTGTGCTAGGGCTTTAGCATCCTTAAAATCTGTTTTCTGCCGTGAAGTTGCAATTAATCTTACTTTTAAGGGATTTGCCAAATGAATATCTGTAAATCCTTGGTCTTTGAGATAATCGTAGACATATTGCCAACAACTACAAGACTCCAAGGCAATCTTGGAATCCTTTGGTATGGTCATAAAAAAGGTATCAAGCCTTTTTGGGCAATTAGGCACCTTTTCTCGCTCAATTTCGTTTCCATCTGGGTCAATAACCACAGCATTTATATGTTTCTTATGTACATCTAATCCTAGTGTTTTTTGCATGTTAATTACCTCCGTGTTTTATATTAACCGCAAAGTCATGCGGAAATATAAAATGCGAGGCTTAACATGCAATCATACAAAAAGAAATTTACTGGTAATTTAAAATATTTTGGGTATCTTTTATAAATCAACCCCTAATCTAAAGGGCATGGACAGATACCAAGAGCTAGGAATACCTTATGAACCTGTTGAAAGGCTGAATGTCATCGACGACGAGGAGCGTCCCTATACCGTCCTCTCGACGCATCTCGGTCGACGCCTGCAGCGAGTCGGGAAGGTCGTGGATGGTTAGAACCGTATTCTCCGTCTCGACGCACATCTGATAGACCACATTGCGCAGCTCTCGAACGTTGCCCGGCCAATGATGGTTGACCAGTTTTCGGACCGCGTCGGGCGCGATGTGGTCGATGTGGAACCCATTGTCGCGGTTGGCTTGCTCGTGTTATTTGATCGCTGGCAG
>CAYMMQ010000301.1:0-1797 GCA_964391585.1 uncultured Ectothiorhodospiraceae bacterium | reverse complement strand
ACTTAGAAGAAAATAAAGAATACATCCAATACGATCAGGATTGTCTGGAAAACAATGCGAAAAATAAAGAACCTCAACTTACAGTAGTGAATTATCGTAACTACCCAGGTACTCCCCAATTAAATTCATAAAAAGCTTGAAAAATTATCTGGTTATGATCAAATAGCTTCATGAATGAAGCGCAAATAGAACAACTCCTTTCTCGGCTAACTCAACTGGAAAAGCTAGTAGTTGAGCAAGCCGCCAAGATAGATGAGCAAGCTGCTAAGATTGACGCACAGGCTGCTAGGATCAAGGAGCTTGAGGAGCAATTGGCAAAAAATAGCCGTAATAGTTCAAAACCTCCATCATCAGATGGCCCTAAAAAAGGCTCGCCGAAATCACGATCATTGAGGAAGAAAAGCGGTAAGAAGTCTGGTGGTCAGAAAGGCCATAAAGGTCAGACATTAAAGCAAAGTGACGCACCGGATAAATTCGTTAAACATACAGTGGATTCATGTCACCACTGTCATAGCTCCTTAGCCAACGCAGATATTTTGGATTTTATAAAACGCCAGATTTTCGAAATACCACAGCCGCAATTAGAAATAACAGAGCACCAAGCTGAAGTAAAAATTTGTCCCCATTGCCAAAATAAAAATACCGCCAAATTTCCTGATGGTGTTAAAGCTCCAGCCCAATATGGTGAGAATGTTAAAGCGATGGTTGCGTATTTAAGTCAAAGCCAGCTGTTACCTCAAAAACGACTTCAGCAATTATTTAAAGACCTTTTTGATTTGCCGATTGCAACCTCAACTATTGAGAACACGTGTAAAGGTATTAACCAAAACTTAGAAAACTTTGAGGAGTCAGTGTTACGTAAAATACTGGTCTCTGACTTAAAACATCTAGATGAAACAGGGCTTAGAGTGCTATCGAAGACACATTGGCTACACGTTGCCAGCAATAACGAAGCAACTTATTACCATGTGAGTGAAAAGAGAAAATCACTATTATCCGGGCTACATGGAATTGTTGTTCACGACCATTGGAAGCCCTATTTCCAAATCCCTGATGTGCATCACGTGCTTTGCAATGCTCATCATTTAAGAGAGTTAAATGCACGAATAGATAATGGTGAGCGTTGGGCATATCAAATGAAACGCTGGATGGTTGCTGCTTTGAATATGAAGTATGAATATGGTGAAGCAGGCATCCCCGAAGACAAACAAAATCGCTTACTAAAAATTTACGATGAGATTGTTGCAAGAGGTTTAAAATATCATGATTTATTAACGGAATTACCCAGGAAGAATAACCGGCGCGGCAAGAGAGCAAAACGTAAAGGACATAACTTACTTCTTCGCCTTAAAAATTTCCGAGATGCTACCACTCGATTTATTACAGCATGGCATATTCCATTCACCAATAACCTTGCTGAGCAAGATCTCAGAATGATGAAGGTTCAACAAAAGATCTCAGGCTGCTTCCGTTCATGGCATGGTGCCAAGATATTTGCTAGACATCGTACTCTCGTCTCAACCGCTAGGAAGCAGGGCTGGAACATTTTTCAGACCATCAAACAGGCTATCTCTGCGCCATTCCGCCCTGATTTCTAGACTTTGGTACCTGGGTAGTTACGTTCTTTTCTCTTATTAAAGTATAATGCCATCATAAAATCAGACAAAATAAGTTACTAATGTATTCCTAAACGGTTATAATAAACCATCGAATTTAGGAGTAATCATTATGAGTAAAAAACAAAAGACATATACATCAGATTTTAAAGCAAAGGTAGTCTTAGAGTTATTGTCAGGA
>CAYMMQ010000300.1:0-1814 GCA_964391585.1 uncultured Ectothiorhodospiraceae bacterium | reverse complement strand
TCAACTTCGATTCCTAGATACCTTACTGTACTTTCTAATTTTGCGTAACCTAAGAGTAGTTGAATCGCCCTAAGGTTTTTTGTTCGTCTGTAGATCATGATGGCTTTAGTTCGCCTAAGAAAATGAGCACCATATTTTGCTGGATTTGCCCCAATCTCTTCTACCCAGTGATTTAGCACCATAGATGACAAATATCCATATTTGAAATATTGACTAAAACTAGATGAATATAGGAAGTTGGTGGAAGGAAAAGACAACTCTAGCTGAGAGTGGTGCGTAATAACATGATGGACAATAGTTATATGGTGAAACAGCTAGTTAACCACTATGATAAAAATGATGTCCATGCTGGTTATCAAACTTATACCATTGGAGAATTGCGAGAACCTGCTCAGAAAATAGCAGATTATTTAGAATCTCAATGACTTGCAGGAATTAATGTGGTGCAATTTAAGAAAATAGCTTAAACTATACTTAACTATTAATAAGGGTACTATAAGATGTTAGTAACATTCGATACTTTAGAATATGTAAAAGAGTTAAAAGAGAGCGGCTTTACAGATCAACAAGCTGATGGACTAGCTAAAGCACAAAAGAAAGTAATGACGGAGTCTATGGATAATACCCTAGCTACAAAAGAAGATATTCATGAAGTTATTGATCATATCAAAGATTTTAAAAGTGAATTAATCATTGAATGTGAATCCATAAAGGCGAGACTTAGCTTAGTAGAAAAAATGCAATGGGCATTAATTGCAGGAGTTATTGCTATCGTATTAAAGACTTATTTTTTGTAACATAAAACAACAAAAATTAATCAATGAAGTACTTATCTAACAGGGCAACCGCATGAAAAAGTCATTAAAAACCTGCCATTAGCGGTTGAATGAGTTTGTCAGTATACTTAGACTCAAGTGTTGCTTTGTATCTTTTAGCCTTAATACTTTTCTTAAATGTTTTTTCATTACGTAAAGTGTTTAAAGCAATATGACGGAAGAATAGCTAAATTTTCAGCTGCATTATCTCGTCTAATTCTACTTTCGTCTTCTCTAAATGTCATATCAAGCGTCCAGTGTAACGTATTTTTAATTCCCCAGTGCCCACGTACAGCATTTGCAAAGACCTTAGCTTGTTTATCAATTGAATTGATATAATATATTTTTTCATGTGTCACTTTTTCACCAATATGCCTTTCTGACTCAACCATGCCAATGGTTTTAAGGTTTTCCCATTTATCGGTATCTCTAATATCGTTGAGATAATTGGTTATCCAATAACTATTTGCCATCAACCGAGACTACATCTCCCTCTGTGACATGTGATACCGCTTTCATCCAGTTGATAAAACAATTTTGAAATTGTTTTGGGTTAAGTGCTGACATAATTCTAGTAATGGTATCATCAACGGGTATACCATTTTAAAAACCACCATATTTCTTTAGCCACTCCAGTCTCGCTTTACCGAATATTTCTATATCATGACATCCTTCATTTGCCGCTTTTAAATCCAGCCATCCTTGTAATAACTGTCGCAGTATTTCCTGGCCTTTTTGGTTAATAAATTTCTCAATGTGACCATGCTCATCGGTTGACTTTTCTTCAGATTGTAAATGCTTAATCAACTGTTCAAGTTGCTGTTGTGAATCAGAAAAGAATGAAAAATCATTTGAATTTAGGTATGCTATGTTCATAAGAGAGGTCTCTTTGTTAGGTTTATCAATGTCGGAACTTTATAAATCTGTATTTTGATCTCTCTTTATATAATTTTTAAGTGTTAGTTATTGAATTTATTATTTATTCTTGGCGACTAAAAA
>CAYMMQ010000299.1:0-1827 GCA_964391585.1 uncultured Ectothiorhodospiraceae bacterium | reverse complement strand
ATAAACAGCAATATTGTTGCTATTCATACTGGCGGACTGCAAGGTAATCAAAAAATAAATTTCTAAAGCTCCCAGTTCGACTCATGCTCCTTCTAGCTTTTCTTTATTTTAAAAATTACTTCACATATTACTATTCGACAAACATATTGTGCAGAGGTGAATATTAGAAAGCACCAATTAAGTGCACATAAAAGACCGCTTAATATACGCTTAAACCTCCGGATTACGCTGTGCTTATCCCAGTTCAAATTGAACCGTAGGTGGAAAAGCGAAGCGTATTCCATCATTTTTCTCAGACTTCGACCTTTACTGTTTTTTCATCTGCGGAAACAACAACACATCACGAATTGATGGTGCATCGGTAAATAACATCACTAAGCGATCAATGCCTATACCCTCGCCTGCTGTTGGCGGCATACCGTATTCTAAAGCGGTAACATAATCTTCATCATAAAACATCGCTTCTTCATCTCCTGCATCTTTGTCGGCAGCTTGTTCTTTAAATCGTGCGGCTTGATCTTCGGCATCATTTAATTCTGAAAAACCATTGGCAATTTCACGCCCGGCAACAAAAAACTCAAAACGGTCGGTAACAAAAGGATCGTTGTCATTACGGCGAGCAAGTGGCGATACTTCGGTTGGATAAGCGGTAATAAAAGTGGGAGCAATCAAACGATGCTCAACCGTTTTTTCAAAAATTTCAATTTGAACTTTCCCCAAACCATAACTGTCCAAAATCGGAATATCCATGCTTTCTGCTAAAGCTATGCACGAAGCTAAATCATCTAACGTGGCCTCCTGAACATCGGGGTTAAAGTGTAAAATTGACTCTTTTACCGTCATGCGATCAAAAGGTTTTGAAAAGTCGAGCTGTTCACCTTGGTATGCCACAATGGCGGAGTCAAATAAATCCAGACTTAAGGTTTTTAGCATCTCTTCAGTTAAGTCCATCAATTCATGATAGTCGGCATAAGCTTGATAAAACTCTAACATGGTAAATTCGGGGTTATGACGGGTTGAAAGCCCTTCATTTCTAAAGTTGCGATTAATTTCAAATACCCGCTCAAAACCACCAACAACTAAACGTTTTAAATAAAGTTCTGGGGCAATGCGCAAATACAATTGTGTATCTAAGGCATTGTGAAAGGTGGTAAACGGTTTTGCCGTTGCTCCACCTGGAATTGCCTGCATCATCGGTGTTTCCACTTCCATAAAGTTTTTTTGATCAAGAAATTGGCGAATAAACTGCACTATTTTTGAGCGGATCCGAAAGGTTTCTCGACTGGGATCATTCATGATTAAATCTACATAACGCTGGCGATATTTCATTTCTTGATCGGACAAACCTTTAAACTTTTCCGGCAAAGGGCGTAATGATTTGGTCAATAATTGGATCTGTGTTACTCGTACCGACAATTCATCTTTATTTGTTTTAAATAACTCACCTTCTGCGGCAATAATATCGCCTAAGTCCCAGCGTTTAAACTGTTCATTGTAAAAACCTTCAGGCAATAAATCGCGTTGCACATAAAGCTGAATGGAAGCGGACATATCGGTGATAGTGGCAAAACTTGCCTTGCCCATCACCCGTTGTAACATCATTCTACCCGCAACTTTAACCACGACTTTTTGACTTTCTATTTCTTCTTTTGTTAAAGCGTCATATTTATCGTGTAAGTCTTTGGCGAGTTGATCACGACGAAAGTCATTCGGAAAGGCATTTCCATTTGCTCTTAAAGCCGCCAATTTTTCACGGCGTAAACTGATTAATTTGTTTTCGTCTAATACTACTTCATCATTCATAAATTCACTCTTTTTATAGTTGTT
>CAYMMQ010000298.1:0-1832 GCA_964391585.1 uncultured Ectothiorhodospiraceae bacterium | reverse complement strand
TATCATTTTGATCCTTCCAAATATAATAATCTATGTAATCATCATCACTCAAAGAATCACGGTCTTCATAATTATGAGTAACATTTTCAGCAATCCAAATTCTTTCAAATTCATCTTTTTTAATAAAATTACCATCCATATTCATTTTATTTAGTTTTAAGTTAGTTTTGATTGATTCATAAAGCTAATATAAGAAAAATAGTTGAAACAAAAAAATTCTGGCAGCTTTTTTTTTGAAAAAGTTTTTGAAATCAAAATATTTCATTACTTAAACCGCAATGCGTTAGGCTTCATGCAATTTATCATGTAACCATTTGTCGAACTCTTGCGATGCTTGCTTTCGTTTTGGTTTTTGCAAAACTATTTGGAAAAGTCTTTGTGCTTAATTTTAGTAATTACACGTTCTCCACGTCTGTTAAATAATTCCGTTTCGGGCTTCATAACCAATCCTTCTGCAATATAATCCTTATTGTGTGCAATCGTAGATTTAAAGCCATTCTTTACGTAATCAATTGCCTGTTCAAGTTTCCAAATACCTATAATTGGCACAACTCCAATATTTAGCTTTTTAGCAATGTCTTCATTTGCTTCTCGTGTCAACCACCAATTACCAATTTTCACATCAAACAAAATAAAGTCTGCTCTGTCAGGTAAGTAGTTACCGCCTTTTTGTATTTTCTTACCGTAACCTTCGCCATATAAGCAAACATTATCTGCATCTGGAAAGCAGTCTTTCATCATTTCATTTGTAAACGTGTCTTGTAATGTCTCAAATAATATGGCTGGTATTTGTGCAGTGTCTGTTTTTCCTCCGAACCTCACACTTTCACCATCCCACATAACTCTAATATTAGTACCGTCAATCTTCTCGGTGCAAATCCAGTTTATGTCCTTTAAAAGTTCAAACTCAGGTTTCGCCCAAGTTCCTTCGAGTAAAGTTTTGTGGTTGTTTTCAGGATCTCTGAAATACACCGTTTGAATTTTGTGATACTTTTTCATAATATAAATTTTAAAAATTCCCTTCCTATTTTTCTTTTACTTAGTTAGGTAATGCAACATTTAATCGGCTGTCGTAGTAGTTTTATTTTTGCCAACCAACTCTAATTTGTCGGCAAGGTCAAAACTTATTTGTCTGCCATCCTCAAGTGTATAGTTACTGTTCAAAATCGAGTAATCAATAATCATCAGTGTGTCTTTTTGCAAAATAAGCTTTTGCCCTACCTTAGTTTCAATCGTATCAACTTCATTAGTAATCTGGTCGCAAACTGTTTTTGATAGCCACACTACTAACACTACAAATATTACGGCCAATAAACTAGTTCCAATTTCCATTTTCTTCATCTTAATTTAGTTTTATGCTCCACGCTCAAAAAGTAAAACGGAGCTGTTATACATTTAACCAACTTTCGTGCAGTTTGCAATGACAGGATGGCTTTGTGTTAGGGTAAGCGCAGCCACTTCATGCTTGCACAACGGTTCGTTCATGTTCATTTTTATAAAGTTTTGTGCCAGCATCTAACATATAATATAAAAATAGCTGCTGACTGATTAATATTATTGATTTATAAAGCTAATATACGAAAAATAATTGAAACAAAAAATAAAAAATACATAGCTTTATGTTGTAAAAACGTTTATTATTACTTTCTAATGTTGACACTTACTCTGAGCAGACAGCTAGCGATCCGCCGATCCGCCGATCATTACCGATCAATAACAAACGGTTGACAACTAACAGATCAATCATTTACCTCTGAGCAGACAGCTAGCGATCCGCCGATCCGCCGATCCGCCGATCATTACCGATCAATAACAAACGGTTGACAACTAAC
>CAYMMQ010000297.1:0-1846 GCA_964391585.1 uncultured Ectothiorhodospiraceae bacterium | reverse complement strand
ATTGTTACTCTCGGCCTATTGCTAAAATTTGAATGAAGTATCTTAGGACCCCTAACCTGGCGAAGCCAGAACCAAACAGGATAAAAATCTATTTCAATTTATCTTAGATTTTTATATATTTATTTCTCACTGACACAATGGAGAAAGAATGTCTTTATTAACCGAACGTTATACCAATGAAATTGCTGGAATTTTATCTTGCTTTGATCGTGTTGTTATAACAGGCACTATTCCACAAATTTGCTATTCTGAAGGCATGACTAATTATCTATACCATAACAAGATTCGAATTTTTGATTATGCAAAATTTGCCGAGCCTCTCCGAGATAAATTACGTAAGAATGCTGAGGCCATTGCTGAAGCCAACGGCATTAAAATTGAGTTTGTACGGAAACGTCATGTTCGCAAAGAATCTCTTGTTCAAAAGATTCTTGATAAGCGTGGCTATGCACCGGGTTTGGTTCATATCATCTCGGCCATGGAAGCTTGTGAAAGTTATGAGCCTTGGCATAATAAGCAAACACACAAAACTTATCTCAAGCCAACACTTGGAAAATGCTTACATTACTATTTCTACTTCATTGATGAAGCGCTTGGGTTATGTTATGTTCGTGTTCCAACATGGTGTCCTTTTCGACTCCAGATTTACTTTAATGGACACAATTGGCTTGCTTCGAAATTGAGAAAGAATAAAATCGAATATTCAATGCTCGATAATGCATTTGATGTAATTGAGAATTATCCACGAGCCCAAGAACTCGCCGATGGTCTCAGCATTGAAGAATTGCATAAAAAGCTTGATGAATTTGCTCACCAATTTTGTCCAGTTCACGCAGATTTTGAACAAGTTTACCACTGGAGTATTATGCAAGCAGAATATGCTACAGATATTGTTTTCAAAAAACAGTCTGACTTGCATGCAATTTATGATCGATTAACAACGACTGCCATTCACACGGTTAAGCCCGACAATATCGCTACTTTTCTTGGTCGTAAATTACATGGTAACTACCAGGGTGAAAGTGGCAATAACTATAATGTCCGTATTGAAGGAACGCGCATTAAGCATCATATGGGAAAAGTTTCCATCAAAATGTATGATAAGCATAAAAAGATATTGCGCGTTGAAACAACAGTTAATGATGTTTCCTTTTTCAAGCACTACCGAACGGTAGAACACAGAGACGGCTCGACTTCTAAAAAGATTGCTTCAATGAAGAAGAACATTTATAGCCTTGCACCACTTAGGAAATTATTGAAAGCAGCTAACCATAGATACCTGATTTTTATATCAGAATTTGACGATCGAAATACAGGTAATCGCACCATCAGTAAGTTGAGCAAACCAATAAAGAAAAACAATCGAAATTATAAGGGTTTCAACTTTTTTGATATTGATGATTTGAAACTCCTTCTAACGATCGCTCGTGGTGAATTCAATATTTCCGGTTTTCAGAATAAAAACATCCGACAATTTATGATCTCAAAAAACAGTGGACAAGTATCAAGATTACTAAAAAGATTGCACACTCATGGCCTTATAAAAAAGATCAAAAACTCTTACAAGTATTATCTGACGAACTTGGGAAAACGAGTTATTGCGGCTTCGTTAAAAATCAAAGAATATGTGCTTATCCCACAGCTTAATACTGTATAAATAAAAAAAGAAAAAACGTTTTAGTAACTGACAAGTAATTTTCTGCCAAAAAACGGCAGAAAATTACTTGTCAGTTACTAAATGTCTGGCAACTGATTCGATGCTCAAGCTTTGTTTGATCCCTTCAGCTGAGACAGTTGGAACAGTTGAGACATTTGTTGTTGCTTTTTTTAAATTAAAACTCATTAT
>CAYMMQ010000296.1:0-1847 GCA_964391585.1 uncultured Ectothiorhodospiraceae bacterium | reverse complement strand
TGATAGTCCTTTTTGATAATACTGCGTTAAGAAACAATATTATACCACAAAAAGGACTATCTTTTCCTTATATATCAATAATATACACTTTTTATTTTTGCTGTGTTTAAACTCCGAAACGTGAGATATATATTTTGAAAGTCTTATTGAATATGTTACATCAGGTTCTCGAGGTTGGGCAAAATATTACTCTGACACAGGTGCAATATTTGTTAGAACACAAAATCTTAAATTAGATAGATTAGAATTTGGTGATATAGCTTATGTTGAGCTACCAAAAAATGTAGAAGGTAAGCGAACTTTAATTAAGAAGGGCGACTTACTAATAACAATAACAGGAGCAAATGTCACAAAAACGGCTTATGTGAAGGATGATTTTGAAGAGGCTTATGTAAGTCAGCATGTTGCTCTTTGCAGACCAATGAATACACAATATACTCAGTATTTATTTATGTTTTTGATTGCTGGAGTTGCAGGTCGAAAACAACTAGAAAAATCAGCATATGGTGCAGGTAAACCTGGTTTGAATTTAAGTAATATTAAAGAATTAATAGTAACTCTAGCATCTATTGCTGAATGAAATAAAGTTGCTGAGTTACTAGATGAAAAAAATTCAGTTATAGAACAACTTGAAAATGATATTAATACTACTCTGCTTAGAACAGAATCCTTACGCCAATCAATCCTAAAAAAAGCCTTCTCAGGAAAACTCGTGCCACAAGATCCAAATGATGAACCCGCTTCTGAATTACTAAAACGAATAGCACAAGAAAAGGCAGAATTGGAAGCTCAAACTAAAATAACAAAGCGAACTATTAAAAAATCTAAATAAAAGATAATCAGGAGTTATTATGCTAACCATTAATATTGATAATCCAGAGCTAGAACAAAGTATTCAACAAACCTATGGTAATGACAAACAAACCATTGCTAAAGCCTTTTTAGACTTTATCCAACAGCAAAAAATTAAAAAAGATATTGGGATCTCTATTGAGCAATTAGATGCTGGAGAAGGTATTCCTATTGATGAGGTATTTAGTGAAATAAGCGCTAAATATGAATAATCTTAAAATAATCTTTGCCCCACGTGCCAAACAATGCTTAGCTGAAATTGCTGATTACCTATACCAGCAAGACTTGTCCAAACCTTTTGTTTTAAAATACTTAAAACAATTTAATACTTGGTTGAATAAAGTCTTAATTCAATTTCCTGAATCGGGTACACCTATGCCAGAGTTTGAAGCTGAATATGGTGAAAATATCCGCCGAATCGTATATCAAAAATACAATTTTATTTATCGTATTAAGAAAAACAACATCGAAATATTAACTATTTATAGAGAAAACTTGCCATGAATGCAGAATCAATTATATCTAAGGTCTGGAGTTTTTGCACCACGCTAAGAGACGATGGCGTTGGCTATGGTGACTACCTAGAGCAGTTAACCTATCTTATTTTCCTGAAGATGGCTGATGAATACAGTAAACCACCTTATAATCGAGATGTTGGTGTCCCCAAAGAATATAATTGGAACAGCCTGCGCCTGCTAAAAGGTGCCGAGCTTGAAGTTCACTATGTGACACTATTACGTGATTTGGCGATTAAAAAAGGCATGTTAGGACAGATATTTACCAAAGCCCAAAACAAAATACAAGACCCCGCTAAACTATCCCGTTTAATTGATATGATCAATGATGCGGATTGGGTCATGATGGGTGCTGATACCAAGGGCACTATCTATGAAGGTTTGCTGGAGAAAAATGCTGAAGATACCAAATCCTGTGCTGGTCAATACTTCACTCCGCGCTCTCTCATCAAAGACATGGTCGCCTGTATGCGACATACG
>CAYMMQ010000295.1:0-1847 GCA_964391585.1 uncultured Ectothiorhodospiraceae bacterium | reverse complement strand
TGGCTAAATCAAATGAAAAAAAACTTACCTATTACCAATAATGAAGTAAAAATTTCTGCTAAAGATACCATTATTTCCACCACAAATTTAAAAGGGATTATTACCTATATTAATCAAACTTTTATAGAAACAAGCGGTTTTAGCGAGCAAGAATTAATTGGAAAAAATCATAATATTGTACGCCACCCTGATATGCCAGAAGCAGCATTCAAAGATTTATGGGAAACGGTTAAATCGGGGGATACTTGGAGTGGTATTGTAAAAAATCGCTGTAAAAACGGTGATTATTACTGGGTTGAAGCATTTGTTACCCCTTTTTATGAAAATGGGAAACTGAACGGTTATCAATCAGTACGAAGTGTGCCAACATCAGAACAAATTGAGGCGGCACAGGCCTTATATAAACGTCTTAATAATAAAGAAATCAATGAGGTTCCTCACCCATTCTCAATGAATGATTTGTCTATTGCAAAACGGATTTATTTAGGTTTGTTTGTGGCTGCTACTACCCCATTGCTTGGCGAAGCTTTGTGGACATTTAACCTGATTAATGACACTATGGCTATGGGTTTTGCTTTGGTTGCCCCTTTGGTATTGTTGTTTGTTGCTTGGTCTCTTAATAGCAAGTTTGTTACCCCTTTAGCTAAGGTCTCTAGTGAATTAGAGAGTTTGGCCTCGGGGGATTTATCCGAGCTTATTGCCGTGAAGTCAAAAAATGAGATAGGCAAGTTGCAACTCAGTGTTAAATTGTTACAAGCTCGCTTTAAAACCATTTTAGGCAGTATTTCTGAAGTTTCTAATAAAACACAAACAAATGCTCAACATCTTTCTTCTTCAAGTGATGAAACAGTTCAGATGATTCAACAGCAATATGATTATAGCCAAAAACTTACAAAGAGTATGAATGCTATGTCAGAAGTCACTCAACAAGTTGTCTTGAATACTGAACATGCAGTTGAAGCAGTAAATTCAGCCATGAAAGAAGCCAATACGGGCAAAGAGGTGGTTGATAAAGTGCGTAACTCGATGATGGATTTGGAAAAAGAAATTAAACAATCCTCTGTCGTTGTGGCTGATGTTAATGTTAAAAGTCAGAATATTAACTCAATTATCAGTGTCATCAGTGGCATTGCTGAACAGACTAATTTATTAGCACTGAATGCAGCGATTGAAGCTGCAAGAGCGGGAGAGCAAGGACGTGGTTTTGCTGTGGTTGCGGATGAAGTACGAACCTTAGCAGGAAGAACTCAAGATGCTACAGTTGAAATCAATGCCTTAGTTGAGGTATTACAAAAAGAGGTAAGCGATGCTGTTAATATTATGGAAAATGGCACAAGTAAAGCTGCATCAGCAGTTTTAGATGTTAATGCATCGGAGGAAATTTTAAATACCATTAATAGCTCAGTACAAAAAATTACTAAAATTAGTGAAGATATATCGGTAGCAACAACTGCTCAATTTGAAAAATCAATCGAGTCCAGTCAAAGTGTTGGAAAAATTGATGACTTATCGTCTAAGATTCTATCTATTGCCAATAAAAATAATGATGAAAGCAGCCAGATGATAGAGATGTCAGATGACTTACATAATAAAATTAAGGTTTTTAAAATGTAATATGCACTCCCAGGGAGAACCCTGGGAACGAGAGGGAGCGTATTTTTTCTGCTTCCCATGCTCCTGCCTGGGAACCGATATTATTTATTGATAACATGTTATATTCCTTTAAAAGGGTAATGTTCTTCTAACACAGCTTTTCCTTCACAAAGACAACTTTCTGTCTGTATTTTCTGTTATGAACAAAAAAACGTTATCTACACAAACTTCCAACTGATGACTTAATTCGCATT
>CAYMMQ010000294.1:0-1852 GCA_964391585.1 uncultured Ectothiorhodospiraceae bacterium | reverse complement strand
GTCCCCGCTTTTTTAAGCCCTGATTGCCTTAAGTCAGGAATACCTTCTTTACTGGCTTGCTCAGCAATTGTCATGGAGTTAGCACTTTCCATAATAATTTTACCCATCTCTTCAGATATGGGCATAACTTGGTAGATACCAACACGACCTTTATATCCTGAGGCACAAGAGTCACAACCTACCGCTTTATAAAACGTTAACCCAGGTAAGTCTTCTTCTTTATAGCCCTCTTCCAATAATGCTTCTTTAGGGATGTCAACGGGCTCCTTACATTTGTCACATAATCGGCGAGCGAGTCGCTGAGCAATAATTAAACTGACTGATGTGGCAATATTAAATGGAGCAATGCCCATATTCATTAAGCGAGTTAGTGTTTGTGGTGCATCGTTGGTATGTAAAGTGGATAATACCAAATGTCCTGTTTGTGCTGCTTTGATGGCGATTTCGCCGGTTTCAATATCACGAATCTCACCAACCATGATAACATCTGGATCTTGACGTAAAAATGATTTTAATGCCTTGGCAAAAGTTAATCCCGTTTTAGGATCAACATTAACCTGATTTACCCCAGGCAATACAATTTCTGAGGGATCTTCCGCAGTAGAGATATTTCTATCATCAGTATTTAAGATGTTTAAGCCGGTATATAAAGATACCGTTTTACCAGAACCCGTTGGTCCAGTAACAAGGATTAGTCCATAGGGTTTCGCCAAATTATCAAGATAATGCTTTTTCTGCTCAGGTTCATAACCTAATACATCAATACCCAACTTGGCACTATCAGAGTCTAAAATCCTCATTACGATTTTTTCGCCATAAAGGGTAGGGCAGGTACTAACACGAAAATCGATGGATTTGTTTTTGGATATTTTCATTTTCATCCGTCCATCTTGTGGAACTCGACGTTCTGAAATATCCAAACGAGAAAGTACTTTCATTCTGGCGGCAAGCCTTGGGGCTAGGCCAATAGGCGGTTTAGCAACCTCTTGTAAAATACCATCTAAACGAAAGCGTACTCGATAAAATTTTTCATAAGGTTCAAAATGTAAATCTGAAACCCCTTTTTTTACCGCATCCATTAACATTTTATTAATAAATTTTACTACTGGACCATCATCTGCTTTTGCGTCAGCATCCCCATCATCATCTTTGACTTCAGTATCGTCAAACTGAATATCATCTAGTTCATCACCAAGATCGTCCATTGAGTCATCAGCATCAGATAGAGCTTGCTCTATGGCTTTTTCTAGCTTATCGACTTCGACTAAAACCGCTTCAGTAGTACAACCTGTTTGAAATTTAATTTCATCTAAGGCGATAACATTGGTCGGATCGGCGATAGCTACAAATAGTTTATTACCGCGTTTAAGTATGGGTAAGGCTAAATGTTTAGTAATAAGACTTTCTTTAACAAGATTGACGACTTCTTTTTCTATTTCAATAACACTGATATCAAGCAAAGAAAAGCCAAACTCTCTTGAGGCAAGTGATGCAACTTCTATCGCTGTTACCAGCTTTTCTTGGACGATGTATTTAACAAAGTTAATTTTTTCTTGTTGTGCTTTGGTCAAAGCATCAATTGCCTGATCTTCTAATAATAACTGTTGTTGAACAAGTTGTCGTGCTAGACCAGAAAGTATCATAAGTATTTCCTAAACATATATAAGTATAAATGGTAGAGACTTAACACCCATAATTATTAAAACTAGGGGTAATAGCTAAAACCAAATCAAAGCCTTTTTGTAAGCTTAATAATAGTAGTTGAAAAGATATCATTTTACTACTAATTTAGGCGAAAAGTAAAAGCCGTTATTTCTTAGACAGTAAGTTATAATAATAATGATGCAGTCTG
>CAYMMQ010000293.1:0-1873 GCA_964391585.1 uncultured Ectothiorhodospiraceae bacterium | reverse complement strand
CATTTTTAGGAACCAGTATTGCCCCAGACTTACAACTCAGTTATGACTTTGATAATGGCTTGGCTCAAAATGATGCTTATGGTCAACTGCTGGGATTGAACGATCTTGGTACTGGTGCAACAGAAACCTTTAGTCGTTCAGGTGATTCAGGTGGCCCGGCCTTTATTAATCAGCAAGTTGCAGGCATAGCGAGTTTTATTTTTCATTATGATAATGGGGTAACAGCAGATGTAACGCCTGCCGTTGATTCTACCTATGGTGAAATGGCCTCTGATACTCGCGTTTCCAAATATGCCAACTGGATTGATAGTGTTGTTGAGCCAAATTTTGTTCAACCTCTTCCCGCTCAAAAAGAGCAAGTTGACATTTATCCGATTGAAGGAACAACTGCTAATACGACAAATTATTTTTTATTACAAATTGGAACAGCCTTAAGTATAGATTGTAGTGTTAATTATGAAACTATCAATGGTGCGGCTTTATCTGGAAGTGATTTTGTTTATACCTCTGGAGTGGCGACCATTCCTGCGGGTGAAACCAAAATAGCGATTGCAGTTGAAATTATTGCCGATAGCGTGAAAGAAAATAATGAAAACTTTTCTTTAAAAGTGACCAATCCTCAAGGCGGGGTATTTCCTGCTGGAGTCGATGCTTTATATGCGGAGCATACGATTATTGATGATGATCATGCTTATAGTTTAACAAGGTCTTATCCTGCCCAGATGCCACAGGATAATGCTATTGAATTAATTGGCTTTGATTTCGAGGACACTTTGCCACTATGACTGTTAGGGGCTAAAAACTTTACAACATAAGACATAAGTCATAAGTCATAAGTCACTAGGAATGGACGATCCTTTAATTACAGAGCATATTGCTTATCAACAATTAACGAAAGCGAGCATTAAATTTTATAAAAATCTATTTGACATTTTATAAATAGACGATACAATCAATGTACATAGTCTGTATAATTTTGTACGTTAATCATATTTTAAGGATGAATACAATGAAACTAATGACCTCTACGGAGGTAAGAAAAAACTTCAGTACTGTAATTTCTGAAGTTCAAACAGAGCCTGTTTCTATTTCTAATAACAATAAAAATGTGGCAGTTGTTATGTCTTCAAGTAGATATAATGAGCTTAAAAGAATAGAGGATATTTTGTATGGAAAGGCGGCTGAATTAGCTATAAAAGAGGGTTTTTCTTCAAAAAAAGAAACCGATGAACTATTTGATAGTTTATAAGTAATGATTGACTTTAAGCTAACGAAACAAGCTACTAAAAGCTTAAAGAAAATAGCCAAGTCAGATCGAGCAGTTGCTATACGAGTTAAAAAAGCTATTTTAAATATAGCTGAGGAAAGTTTAAAAGGCGAAGCCCTACAGGGCTTTAGCCAGTTTAAAAAAGTTAGGATCGGTAAATACAGACTAATATACACACAATCAGACAATATTTTATTGATTACTCTCATCGAGAAAAGAGAAACAATTTATAAAACATTTGGACACTTATTTAAAAGCTCAGACTTTTTATAGCCGTTAGGTGGCAGAGTCAAACCTTCGAGTTCATCCGATCCCAACTTTCTCATTTACTGGCGAATATGCCCATCACCCAACACAATATATTTTTGGGAGGTTAATCCTTCTAAACCGACTGGGCCTCGCACATGGATTTTATCGGTGCTAATACCAATTTCAGCACCTAGTCCATATTCAAACCCATCTGCAAATCGTGTTGAGGCATTGACCATAACCGAGCTTGAATCGATCAAGGCTAAAAATTGGCGGGATTTTGTATAACTTTCAGTGACGATTGCTTCGGTTTGGCCAGAGCTGTATTGGGAAATTTGTTTCATAGCTTTCTCCCTT
>CAYMMQ010000292.1:0-1874 GCA_964391585.1 uncultured Ectothiorhodospiraceae bacterium | reverse complement strand
AGCTGACAAAATAGATCCCCCTTGAATTATGAAACTTATAATTCCTGCTCATAGGTCAAAAATAAACAATAAAGTTGTTATTGGCTAATAACATAGTTTGTCCACTTGGTTTTGAGTTGGATGGGTTAAGGTAGAAGGTTAAATATTAAATACCACAAGGCCAGAGCCTTGCGGCCAATGTCATTAACTTAGTGGTGTAAAACTTTGGTTTACAGTGTTGTGTTGAATTAATAAATTTGATAATTCAACCAAAAATTAATAATATGAAAAAAAACTGCCCAATTTATTTTAAGCAAGATCGAAGAGCTAATTTATAGCCAATCATTTGTAGATTTATACAAGGTTAAAGAAAGTGATTTCTCAAGGAACAGGAAACAATCATTCACGACTACGATCCTTTTTATATTGAATTTCCTAACAAAAAGTCTTTGTGTAGAAATTGATAATTTTGTTACCGTATTGAAACGTGATTGCGGATTATTGAATTTTAAAACTTTCACTAAAAGTGCGTTTGTGCAATATAGAAAGAAAATAAAACCAGAGGTGTTCAGAGAGCTATCTTCGGTTATCATTGGTGAATTTTATTCTGATAATGAGGGAGCTATTGAGCTATGGAATGGATTCAGACTTTTATCAGTGGATGGTTCAAGGGTTACCTTACCGAATACAAAAAAATTGAAATCCCACTATGGTGAATCAAGAAACCAAACCAAGTCAAGCGTGGTACAAGGGAGGGTTTCTGTTCTGTACGATGTTCTGAACAATTTTGTCATAGATGGCTTACTAGCACCATTGCACATAAGTGAGCCAAAATTAGCACTTCATCATTTGGATTATTGCCGATCAAATGATTTGATTATTTATGACAGGGGGTATCCATCATACGATTTAATATATGAGCATCTTCGAAGGGGAATCGATTACTTAATAAGGGTAAAAACAGATTTTAGTGGGGTTATAAAAACATTTTATAATAGTGGTAAAACTTCCCAGATCGTTGAAATATTCCCTGGGAAAAACATGGTTTTGAAGGACAAGGATTATGACAGGAGAACACCGATTAAAGTGAGACTTGTACGTGTTGGGCTATCGGGGGGAGAAACAGAAATATTGATGACATCCCTGCTTGACAGTAAAAAATATGCCAGTAAAATAGTTAAAGGGCTATACTTTAAAAGGTGGAAAGTCGAAACCTTTTATGATGAATTCAAAAATAAGTTGAAAGTTGAGTATTTTTCAGGCTATTCTAACCAGGCCATCTTACAGGATTTCAATGCGGCACTATTTATAAGTAATGTCCAAACATTGATAGTTAGTGAGCTTGTTGAAGAACTTGATGAAGTATCTGCGAACAGGAAATACAAGTATAAAGTAAACGCAAGCTTATCTTATGGATTCCTAAAAAACAGGATCATAGTATTATTCTTCAATGGGACAAAAATGCCTGATGTAATAATAGAGTTGAAATCATTGTTTAAACAACACTTAGTCCCGATACGTCCGGACAGGTCATACCCCAGAGAGATTGGGAAATATCGGAAAAGGGAGAAGCCTAAGGTCACCAAAAATTATAAAGATGCTCTCTAATTTGCTTAACTTAATGACATTGGCCTTGCGGCAGCGGGGGGCAAACTTTGACTCATCGCCCTGGCTGGCATTGCTCAGGTAAGGAAATACAACACAAATTGGAGCACCAACCCCAACTACAGCGACATCCTTTTTCAGCTCAACAATATCAGCCTCATGGCCCTTGAGTTTTTCTTCAAGCTGAGCTTTTGCTTCAAGTGCTTCAGCAAGCTTTCTTTGTAAATCAGAATCAAATACTGCTGAGCCGATTCCACTACCAGATCCGGTTTCAATAATTTCTTTTTTTA
>CAYMMQ010000291.1:0-1891 GCA_964391585.1 uncultured Ectothiorhodospiraceae bacterium | reverse complement strand
CCTCCACCTGTAGAACTTTTGGTTTCAGCTGCATTATAAGTAATTGTTGCACATTCTGTATCAGAGTTTTGAGAACCTTTTGTAGTAGGTGTCGCTGTTAGTGTATAAGTTGAGGGCGTTCCAGTAATGGCAATACAATAATAACCGTCATTAGAAATTGCCGCTCCTCCAGTACAACCTGTTGTTGATAAGCCCAAGTTAGCAACCGTTGCATAAGCTCTTTTTTCCATAAAATAAGCGATCTGTCGATTACCGAGATCGGTTAGAAAATTAGTGGCATCAACACGGTGAGATTTTAGTATATATTGCTGATAAGAAGGAAAAGCCACTGTCAGCAAAATTCCAATAATTGCCACCACTATCATTAATTCTAATAAAGTAAAACCTTTTGTTTTTTTATTATTTATGCTATCCAACATTAGTTTTTATCACTCTTTTTAAACCAAAAATGGGTTTGGGTTTGCAACTCAGTACTTTCATCATAGATGGGATCTTCGCCCAAACTGGGTAAAATGTAAAGTTTTTTTCCATCTGGTGTAATGATAAATGGTTTTTGCGGAATCCCTGTATGACTAATATTTTTAGAGCGATCAGTTAAATCTACGGCACCATCATTATTCAGGTCAAAACTTGCGTTAGCTAATTGTAAGTTAAGTACATAGAATTTATATTGATTTGGATCGACAGCATTGTCAACACATAAGTCAGTCGTAGTCGGTGGTCGGTAAGTCGTAAATGACACATTGCCTTTAATAGTTAATGAAGAACTCAGGCTTTTTTCCCCCGCTCCAACTGCTCCTAAATCTAAGCGCCATCCTTTTGCCGTATAACTGGTGGCAGCAGCAAGAGTTACATCGGTTAAATCGGTATTAACCAGTGGATAGCCTGTAATAGCGCTATAATTTTGGCAATTAGTATCTAGTGCATTACATTTTGAAGCATGAAGTTTATAGGAAGTCACTTTAGGATCTTTTATCATATAAAAACGATTCATCACTGTCTTGTCATAAGGATGATTTCGATGACCACTTCCTAACAATACTGCATCAAAAACAGCATTAGAATCTTTAGTTTGTACAAAATCTATTTGATTAAAAAAGCGCCTATCAACAGCACCAACATCTGTCTTGCCTAGTTTGGCAAATTGGATAACCGACCAAAACTCACGACTATCATACCCACTCGCATACACTTTTCCACTTCCATACATACTGCTTGTATCTAAATTATACATATCTATACGCCAAACATTACCTCCCATATCAGGCATATAAATACGATCTAAAATCCCATCATTATTAATATCAACCACCTTAGCGGGAGCAGGAACACTATCAATTAGAGAAGCATTTATTAGTTTTGTTTCTGTAGATGTTGTACCTGCTGGAGTAGTTGACTGATCTTCTTTTAAAACCGACCAAATAATTTCTCCCGTGTCTAAATCTAACATAAATAACCCACGACCTTGATCTGTTCCATCAGAAGTAGCACCAAAGTCATATTTATCGGCATCATAACCGGCTGTAACGATAGCAACAGTTTTAGTTTGCACAGTTGATTTATCAAAATATTGTACTTTACCAAATTGTGGCGTTCCCCATGATTGCTGTATTTCATTGTGGGTAAAGTTCCATAAAAAAACCGGGGTAGCAGGATCGGTCACATCAAGAGCATAATAAGTATTTCCACCCCGACGTAAACCAAAAACGATAATAACGCGATCATCACCTTCATTTAAATCTAAAGTATCACCATCATTGTTAATATCGCCATCCATAAAGCCATCATTATTACAATCTAAGGCTTTAGTACAAATATTCCCATCGAGATTTTTATCATCTTTGTAAACAGCGACCACGCCATCAATGCCATAAAACTCTCGGCTATTTGC
>CAYMMQ010000290.1:0-1892 GCA_964391585.1 uncultured Ectothiorhodospiraceae bacterium | reverse complement strand
TATTATTACAAATGTGAATATGGGGCTAGGGTTTGTATCCGCTGATCAAGCACTGGATACCCAACCGTAAAATGATATAAAACTTGCAGTTGAGTACCCTTAAGCCCTAATAAATCATGTACTTCATCATCAAAGAAACAGCCAATTCCCGTACCTCGCTTGCCTATGAGTTCAGCTTGTAAATACAAGACATGCCCAATAAATCCTGCTTCCCAGTGTAGCTGACGGTATAAGTGATTAGCATGAGACAAAGCCAGATCAAATTCAGCTAACATGGCAATACAAAATGAACTACTCGAAGCTATTTCTTGATAACAAGATAAACTTCGGGCAACTTTTCTCATATCGCCTGTTTTAAGAAGATATAAAGGTAGTTCATTCTTAGTATTAACCGCTGTCCATTGAAAGTCTGGGTTCATCTTTGATTGTAGTAAAGACAAACTATCAGGGTTTCTAACTAAGATATATAGACCAGCTTCGAGCTCTTCTACTCGATGGATAAAAAATACTAAGTGGCTTAATCCTGAGCAAGGCAGCAAGGAAAAATGATCATCATTAGATATGCCAAAGTTGGGCATTAATACAGCTAAAAATGAATAAAACTGCTCCAGACTAATAAAGCTTTGTTTAGCGACAAATGCTTGAGCACTTCTGCGTTGCCTAATCGTTTCGGCTAATTTATTTTTGACCATTGATAAGATGATTGGTTGTTTAAGCTGCTGCGTACTATTTATATGATTGTTCGTATGTTGCAATTGCAGATATTCAGTGTCCTCATTTTTACTGGACTGACTAATCTTATCTAATATTTTCCAGTGATGCTTGGGACTTCCCCCTAAAGTATTGGCCTCACCATACCATTTTGAAACGTTAGGATAAGAAAAACTATTATTTGCTAATATTGCATTATCCCCATCCACACTAATTTGTAATAATACATCAGCCTCTTCAACTTCAGATTCATTAAAGTCCACTATTCTATCAAGGCCGATTAATTGAGAAATTTTCTGGTCATTAACATCAACTATTTGCAGTTTTAATCCTAATGTTTTAGCGGCAAAATATAAAGCCCCTAGAGCATGGCCAATATCCAGTTGCACATAACGATAAGCTCGTTCACCATATTTCCAGGCTTCTCGCCAAGCAATACTGCTTAACGCAAGATAACAACTTGCTTGAGCGTTTGGTTTTACTTCAAGCTCACCTCGTCGTTCTAATAAATGATCATGAGGGGCATAGTGATATAACCCATCGTCTAAATGAGGCATATTTTGGTTGATGATATAGGCTTCTGTTGGATGTAAATTCCCACTGGAAGGATTACACCTTAGCGCCCATTTGTCAGGACCGTATTGTTTCCAGCAGGATAAACCAAATGATAACTCAAGTAAGGCCGCAATCGTTTCCTTATTTAACACAGGATTAGCTTGTTCTGATAATAAGATGTTTTCTTTTGTTAATAATGGTAGCTTTACTTCAGCACAGCCCAAAAAACGACGAAAAGGATTGGGTTGATTTTCCCAGTCAATAAACTCAGGCCCTTTGGCATAAGCATGTAGTCGATGCTTAGTCGTTTGATGATATTGATAAACAAAATCACTAGCTTTACTCATAATTACTTCTCAATCTGGTTTTTCAATTAAAGGATGTTCATACCTTGGCACTTAAGGAGCAAACTGATGCTTTTAGGCTTCCCCCTCGCCTAAAAGCGCCTAGTCTTGGTAGAAAAAGGGGGATTGAGGGAGATTTTATTTAAAAGAACAAATCTCCCCTAACCCCTTTGCTAAAGAGGGGAACAGTTTCGAGCAATATTTACCTTCTAACTAAGCTACCCATAATTGAGCAGTTTAGTTGTTAATGTTTTCCCGCACATGCGTGGGTTACAATGCTAA
>CAYMMQ010000289.1:0-1902 GCA_964391585.1 uncultured Ectothiorhodospiraceae bacterium | reverse complement strand
AGTATTTTTTTGTAAGGACAAGCCCTTCGGTTGTCCGTAATCAAAGTTTAACTTAACAGCAGGAGCCGCTAGCGCTATCAGTAGCGGGAGCTTGATCAAAAGGAATACTGCTTCCGCAACCATTAAAAATACCAAAATGCTTGCTGGTATTGCCATAAAATTCAAAATGTTCTTTAAAACGTGTTTCATGCAGCATTTTAAAGGTATTACCACAAACAGGGAATATTTTTCCGGTTTCAATTTCATGGTGTTTATCTAAAACAAACTTATTTTTGTGTCCTTCTATTGTGCCTTTATATATAACCGCTTGACCATATTCTTCACAAGCAGGTTCTAAGTCAAGTTTGAACAAACGATAGGTGGCGGAATAAAAGTTAATATGGCCAATTAAATCCTCAATCTGTTTGTTGTTGATCGTTAAGCGGCGATCTTCAACAAGACGCGGATCGGCAAACCCACATTTTTTAGCTAAATTTTGAAAATCATTCCAATATAAAGCACCACTTAAGCATTCACCATATAACACGGGATCAGTCGCTAATGCCGCTTCAATCCGGCGGTCACTATAGACATCTGAAAAATATAACTCGCCGCCAGGTTTGAGTAGTCGATAGGCTTGTTTTAATACCGCCTCTTTATCCGGTGATAAGTTAATCACGCAATTTGAAACAATAATGTCAAAGCTTTCATCTTGCAAACCAAGTTCATCCAGTCGTTCAATATAACCTTTTTTAAAACAAACATTTGCTTTTTCAAATGCAAAGGCTTCACGGTGGTAGTCTATATATTCATTGGCAGTGGCTAATTGCTCATCGGTCATATCGACACCTAAAACAGAACCCGTTTCACCCGTTAAATAGGATAATAAATAACAATCACGTCCAGATCCACTGCCTAAGTCAAGAATCTGTGTTCCTGTTAATAATTGAGGATGAACTAAACCACAACCATAATATTTATTACTCACTTGTGGATGGATTTTGCTCATGGCAAATTTTAAAGGATCTGGAATTTGGCTATCAGTACAGCAGGCATTGGTTTTTAGATCTGATGAGGAGTTAAGTACTTTGCCATAATAATCTTTTACCTTGTCATGCATGTGTTATTCTTCCTTGATTATAGTAATGAGTAAAATAATAAAGCAAAAGTATAAAGAGAATGAGTAAAAATACAAGTCTCGTGCAAAAGTTGCGATTACATTCTATAATGAATAGTTAGTTATGATATAACCTTGCTAAAGGTCAAACTTATGATGATGGAAAGTAAATGAAGATGGAAGCTAAACGATGATTTTCTCAGAAATAAACAAATTAACAGATGACGTTGAAAGTGCATTTGCTGAATTTTATGACAGCATGTTGAATGATGAACGTCTTGGTGTTTTTTTTAATTCCCCTGAACAAATTAAAAAACTCATTAATACACAAAAAGACTTTTTTCTTAAATCATTGGTTTTGGAAAAAAAGACTTTAGCAGAAAACTATATCCGTTTAGGTGAGTTTCATTATGATATTCGGATCCCATATATTGATTTTATCAAAGGTACAGAAATCCTACAGGAGCATTTTTTGCTTTTTGCGCAACAGAGTAGCAACTCAGCTCTGTTGATGAGTGAAATTTTTGCCTATTTTAAAATCATGAAGTCTTATACTGCCAAAGGTTATTTGAATCGAATGATTCAAGAAGATAAAGAAGATATTAATGTATTGTTGATTGAAGCAAATGAGTCAAGCAAATCACATCTTCCTAAACCACTGATTTTTAAAAAAATCATGTGGTTAGAAAGAGTTTTAGATTGTATTGATAAAGATCAAGAGATTGATGATGAGTTACAGGAGAATTTTTTCGAGCAGCTGATAACAAGTAGTGATTTGTTTACTCAAGATAAACAGAGTCACTATA
>CAYMMQ010000288.1:0-1914 GCA_964391585.1 uncultured Ectothiorhodospiraceae bacterium | reverse complement strand
CAAAAACTAAACAATTTTGATGGAGTTGAAGATACTAAAAAAAAGTCCGTATGACCTTGCGTGGGCGGATGAAGTATAACGCTAAAGCGAACAGGGTCATATCAAGAGCTATACTTTGTAAAATGTTCAAGTGCACTCCTAAACAACTTGACGAGATGGATTGGGACGAAGTGGAATATTTCGAGACTGTATATAGTGAAGTTGCAAAAAAGAATCCTTTAGCGTTGTTAATGTGAGGAGAATTAAATGGCAGAAGAAATAGTAGCAATAAGAATAATACCTGAAGGTGTTAGTAGTGGTAACGCTGGTTCTAGTGGGAGTGCTGGAATATCAACAAGTACAGGTGGTAAAGGAAGTTTAGGAATAGGCGGTGCTATGAAAGGTATTAGTGGCGCTATTAAAGGCGCTATGAGTGCTTTAGGTATAGGTTCTGTTATTGGTATTATAATACAATTAGTTAGTACTATGAAAGGTTTAATGAGTGTTGTCAGTTCTATTTTTAAAATGATAGGTTTCTTACTAAAACCTATAGCTGATGTGATAATGATTTTGTTAATGCCTATACTTATGATATTAAAGCCTATAATGATACTTGCTAATCAAGTGATGGCTCCATTCTTAAAATTAGCCATGCAAATGATGCGTCAAGGACAACAAATGATGGCTAGTGGAAACACTGCTGGTGGTATGGGTGCTTTCGCAGCTGCTGGTGCTATAGCATTACAAGGTTTGAGTGCTGTAATATTAGCTGTAAGCGCAGAACTTGTAAAAATGATTATTACAATGTTAGGTCAAGTATTAGCTTTAGTGGTTAATAGCTTAATATCTTTTGGTGCTTGGCTTGTAAGTCCTATACTTAGACTTTTCGGTATGGCTCAAGAAGATATTGATGCAGGTGTTAATTCTATGCAACAAGGCGTGAGTCAAGGTTTTTTAACAGCAACACAAGCTTTAGGCACAGTAGTTGATGCTGTTGCAGGAACAGGCGTTGCAGTTTTAGCATCTCAAAGTGCAATGCTTGCAGAAACATTTGGTGTTAACGCTGACGAGTTCAGAGTTGATGCTGTTAGTATGATGACAAAAGTTTTTACTGGAGCTGAAGGTTTAGGTCCTATGTGGGATAAAATGATAGGTACAGGGCAAGGTTTTGGACAGACAGCTAATACTAGCATAAAAGAAATGATGGGTGTTGACGGTATCGGTGGAACTTTCACTACAGAAATGGATAATTTCAAAACTAAAGGTGTAAATTCTGTTAGGTCTGCTGTTACTGATATTAATGCTGAATGGGATAAGTTAAACAATGCAAAAAATAATTCTAAAAAAGATAAAGGTTTTTGGGAAACAGCAGCAGAGGCGATTATGAACATAGGAGATGATACTAAATTTTTGGGGTGAAAATAAATGGCAGAACCAACAATAACAAATAATGGTACAACATTCACATTTAATAATGGAGATATAGAAAAAGTTACAGTAAACAAGTCTGGGAATCTTGATGAAAACCCAACACCTGCAAGTGATAGTGATTCGGCTTTCATAATAGACTTTAATGGAGTATTAAAAACAATAACTTTAATTGGGAAGATAACACTGGCTACGAGTAGCAGAACAGATGTTGGAACAACACTAACTATAGAAGACCAAATGGATTGGTTGTTAGACTTGGTTGACGGTGTTCAAAACGGTTACACATTTAATAGCACTTACCAAACTAGCAAGACAGTTTATTGTCGGAGAGTAAACTTTGATGAAATAAGCGGCGAAGCTAATTATGTAACTTTCAGTATTGAATTTGTGGAGGGATTATAAGATTGACTACTGGACAACCTACACTAAAAAAAGTAACTATAAACAATGTTGACGTATCAGATTATGTAATGTCTTTCGCAGTTACTGAAAAGTTCGAGCAAA
>CAYMMQ010000287.1:0-1914 GCA_964391585.1 uncultured Ectothiorhodospiraceae bacterium | reverse complement strand
TTACTCTGAGCAGACGACTAGCGGCTACCGATCACAAACAGCTATGCTTGCCGTTATGAGAAATAACAACGGTAGTATAAATAGTGCATAAAAAGTGTTAAAATATTTTTTTGTTTCAACTATTTTTATTATATTAGCATTATAAATCAATCAAAACTAAATCTATGAACAACATTGCAAAAACAAACAACAATATGACGCAGACCGTTTTCAACCAACAAGCAAAGACTTTCATTCAGAACAAGATCGCGACTAACGATGCATGGGTGAAGAAAGCGCTACTTCTTCTTTATGAACGCCAAACAGCAGATGAACAGAACGTAGAGCACACGATCTACTACAATAATGCCGGCTTCAATGGCGCTGATTCCAAGTTTATGACAAGCGTAGCTAAGTTTTACATCCGTACTGGCTACATGTCAGAGCGCCAAGTGTATGCAGTAAGGAAGCGGATGAAAAAGTATTGGTACCAAATCCTCCAAGCCTGTAATCGTGCCAAGCTCGAAACGCAAATGTTTAGAACTGCCGCATAGGCAGTTCTTTTAATTAGATGTTAAATTTAAAAACCAACAGATATGAGTAACTTGAAAGATGATAACCAAAAGAAAAGCAACTTACGAGCATTCGGCTTCGATGCTGAAGTAAAGAGCGTGGAAATGGGATGCTGCCCATTTTGCAAAGATCCAATCAAAGTCGAAGATTTCAAAGATGATCTCTCCCGCAAAGAATTCAACATCAGCGGCCTGTGCCAGTCGTGCCAAGATAAGATGTTCTCATAAAACTTTTTTGAAAAAAGGTTGCCAGAATTTTTTTGTTTCAACTATTTTTATTATATTAGCTTTATAAATCAATTAAAACTAAGCAACATGAAATGTAGCGACTATAAAAAAGGTGATAAAATAATATGGGATAGCGGCTTTGGTTATGAGATAGGCTACTTTATTGAAGATGCTGAAAAGCAAATGTATAACTCTTACAAAATAGAGTTAATTACAGGAATAGTGCAAGAAGAAACATTAAGAAGTAAGGACGAAATAATACCTTACACTTCAGAAAACCAAAACCGAATGAAGGCAAAATATAAATATGACAAAGCATTTAGTGAAGTGTTTTAATTATTTATAGCCTTTGTTATTGTGCGCAGGCCGATACGCCGATAGAAAATTTAATAATTCCAGATCACTTACTCTGAGCAGCAGCTAGCGGTAAATTATTACAAATGGCTATGCTGCCGTAATGAGAAATAACAACGGTAGTATAAATAGTGCATAAAAAAAGTGTTAAAATATTTTTTTGTTTCAACTATTTTTATTATATTAGCTTTATAAATCAATTAAAACTAAGCAACATGGAAAAATTAACAAAAACAATAACTGTCGCAGAAATCAGAAATGCAAACATTAAGAAAAGTTCAACGTTAAGTAAATATTTTCAATGGGTAAATAATAAAGAATGTTACTTCCTTCGTATTGACGGAGAAGTAAAATATTGCTTTAATTCTGATAATGCTTTAACTAAAAGCATAAATAAAATAAAGAAATTGGGTTTAGGTCTTGGATGGATACAACCATCAAATACTGATGAAGAAAATGGATTGATACAGGCTGGGTTAAATGGAGAAGATCCATTCCGATTTTCAATTATTTGTAAATAACTTTCATGATTGCAGTCAGTGAAAAATCACTGACTGCTGGCCGCAGGCCGCAGGCCGATACGCCGATAGAAAATTTAATAATTCCAGATCACTTACTCTGAGCAGCAGCTAGCGGTAAATTATTACAAATGGCTATGCTGCCGTAATGAGAAATAACAACGGTAGTATAAATAGTGCATAAAAAAAGTGTTAAAATATTTTTTTGTTTCAACTATTTTTATTATATTAGCTTTATAAATCAATTAAAACTAAGCAACATG
>CAYMMQ010000286.1:0-1924 GCA_964391585.1 uncultured Ectothiorhodospiraceae bacterium | reverse complement strand
AAGTTGAACCGGCTGAAGAACCACAAACTGAAACAAAAGAAATAGTAGATTATCCCGAAAACATTATGGATTTAGTTAAATTCATGAATGAAACAGGTGGAACTATAGAAGATTATGCAAGATTAAATGCAGATTATTCAAATGTTGATGATAATACATTGTTAACAGAATATTATAAACAAACAAAACCTCATTTAAGTTATGATGAAATACAATTTCTTATGGAAGATGAATTTTCATTTGATGCTGAAGTAGATGAGGAAAGAACAATAAAAAGAAAAAAACTCGCTCTGAAAGAAGCGGTTGCAAATGCTAAAGGTTTTTTAACAGGTCTCAAGGATCAATATTACAAAGAAGTCAAGTTGGGTTCTAAGTTAGCTCCTGAGCAACAAAAAGCAGTAGAATTTTTTAACCGTTACAATGAAGAGCAAAAATCAGCTAATGATTTATTGCAGAAGCAAACAAAACATTTTGAACAAGAAACTAGTAAGGTTTTTAATAATGAATTTAAAGGTTTTAATTTCAATGTTGGAGACAAAAAATACAGATTCAATGTTAAAGATGTGAATAAAGTAAAATCACAAAGTTTATCAAATGTTTTTGATAAATACGTTGGAGAGAATCAACTTCTTAACAATGCAGGTGATTTTCATAAATCTTTGTTTGTTGCTTCAAACCCTGATGCAATAGCAAATCATTTTTATGAGCAAGGTAAGGCAGATGCTATAAAGCAAATGTCTGCAGAAGCTAAGAACATTAATATGAATCCTAGAAAAACTGCAGATGGTTATGTTGAAACCGGAGGAATAAAAGTAAGAGCTATTTCAGGTGATGATAAGTCTAAGCTAAAAATTAAACTTAAAAATTACTAAAAATTATTAAAAATGGCAGCAACAAGTTTTGCAGTTGGGACAGCCGGATTGGTAACTCCCAGCGCACAAAAAATGACTCTAGCTAGTTCTTATTTAGATATAAGAAATAACGGTTGGACTCAACAATATTTGCCTGAGCTATATGAAGCTGAGGTAGAAAAATATGGAGACAGATCTATTTCTGGATTCATACAAATGTTAGGTGCTGAAATGCCTATGGCATCTGATCAAGTTATTTGGTCTGAGCAAGGTAGATTACACTTAGCATATAATGGACAAATTAACCCTGTAACAGGTGTTGTAGATACAATCACTGGTATTGATTCAGGATCAACTGAAGCTCACGCAGTAAGAAAAGGTGCTACTGTTGTAGCAGTTGTTAATAGCATTGTATTTAAAGCATTTGTTAAAGTAGGTGCTGAAAATTCAACTTCTCAATTAACAATTAAGCCTTACGGCGCTGAAAACGTTGATGATCTTTCAGGTATTGCAACTACAGACAATCAGGTTATTAAGTTTTTTGTTTACGGTTCTGAATTTAAAAAAGGAACTGCATCAATGACTGAGTCTATTGAACCAAACTTTTTATCTTTAACTAATAAGCCAATGATTATCAAAGATCACTTTGAAATCAATGGATCTGACGCTGGTCAAATTGGTTGGATTGAAGTATCTGGTGAAGCAGGACAAAATGGATACTTATGGTATTTAAAATCTCAAGGAGATACAAACAAAAGATTCGAAGACTATTTAGAAATGTCTGTTGTTGAAGCTGAAAAATCTGATTCAACTGCTGATTCTGATATTCCTGATGGATCTGAAGGTTTATTATCTGCTATTGGGAATAGAGGTATTGTAGGTACTGGATTTTTTGATGATTCATCTGACCCTGTATTAGCAAGTTTTGATACATTATTAACTAACTTAGATGAGCAAGGAGCTATTGAAGAAAACATGTTATTCTTAGATAGAGGTGCTAATTTAGGTATTGATGATATGTTAGGAGCTGTAAATGCTAACTTTAGTGGTGGTACATCTTTTGGAGTATTCAA
>CAYMMQ010000285.1:0-1933 GCA_964391585.1 uncultured Ectothiorhodospiraceae bacterium | reverse complement strand
CGCCATTCATCCCCAGGCTTAAAAGCCTTGGGGTATTCTGGCGTAGTAGAATAATACAATACTGTGAACAGTTTTAATGCCTAACATTTCCGAAGGCTAGCATGTTATCATAATCAGGATGTAATTTAATGAATGTTTGGTCAAGTCCAAACATTGCAATAAATCGATTAAGTACGATTTCTACGTGGTATTTTCGTGTCCAATTAGTCATTGAAAATGCATATCTGGCATGTTGCTTTTTTTGTAACTCACTGTCTTTAAATTTGGCAATATTGAGTGCTGTCAGGCTGGCGTTGAAGTGATAATTAAGTCGTCGAGCATCTCGGCTTTGGCAATCAGCAAATCCTGTAAATCCTTTAGCATCGCGAAAGATGAACTCTATCTGAAAACGCGCCACATAAAATTGATAAATTTTTATCATGTCAATTTCAGTGTCAGTTGAAAACAAGAAAGCTTCTCCATGCTTATTGCCATCAATAAGTTTTCTTACCAAAACAACTTTAACTAAGCGATTTAATGAAACACTATGAACGACGCAGCTGCGCAATTCGATTTGTTTATTATCAATTTTAGTTACAATTGAGTTTTTAAAATCATCAAAATTTACCTTGCCATTATCAAATTTTCTTTTTCGGCCTCGCGCTTTTTGAGGACCATGATAAATGCGACGAAGGCGAGCATCTTTTCGCATTTTGCTTATTACATGAAGCCCAAGTTTAACGGCGCCATTAACATATTTTGTTTTTGCAAAAAACGCATCAACCGCCACGTATTTTATACCAAGATCAAGAATTTTTGATACCACTTTTTTGAGGTGATTAAGATAAAAATCAATTTTACTTGGCTTTGCGATATTCTTCTTTTTTCTTTCTGCTTTAGGAATTGGATTGGCAGGAGTTTGTTTAGCTGAAATGGTATAGCCTTCTTTTTTATCACCATTCATTTTTACAACTGCGATAACATCGACTTCAAGGCCCTTTTCTGCCTTACTAGCGCTTCCATTCCAAAAAAAATCAAGACCATGCGTTGTTTTTCCTGATTTTGGTATAAAGCTTGCATCTTGAGCTGCTATCAGTACATCACAATCACTTTTTGACGATTTAATCATCGAAGCATTCAATCCAATAAAATCAAACATTTTTGACATTTGCCGTGAAAAGGTATGCTCGGTTATTTTCATGTAGCGAGCAAGGTTTCTAAAAGTTTTTTTGCCAGTTACCCCTATCAGCCCATGGATTAAAATTAAGAAAAAATCTTTTTGTTTTTTATTCACATGACCAGAATACCCCATCGGCTTTTAAGCCTGGGGATGAATGGTCATCCTTTAGGCTGGATGTGAGAAAAAGCTGAAAGCTTTTGCGAAGAGCCGATACGTATGGCATTCTTAAAAATATGAGTAAATATTGGTCAGGTGCGCATACGAAACATAGGCTTATGATTCACATAGTTTGGATACCTAAATACAGAAAAAGGGTTCTTAAAGGAGAACTTGCTAATAGAGCTAAGGAGTTGTTGCAGTTGTGTGCGGAAGCGAATGGTTGGAAGATTGAAGAGGTGAATGTACAACCAGATCATGTGCACTTGATAGTGCAATTTGTTCCCAATATTAGTGTGAGCAAAATGGTTCAATTGTTTAAAGGGCGAAGTAGTAGAGCATTGAGAAAGGAGTTTCCAGAACTTGAAGAATTCTACTGGGGAGATAGTTTCTGGGGCGATGGATATTTTGCAGAGACTGTTGGAACTTGTAGTTTGGATACAATTAAAGCGTATGTCAAAAATCAATAAAGTATAACCTTAAAATGCGAAGCCACGGCTTTTAAGCCGTGCGGAGTTCACTAAGTAGGCTTTTTCATGCAATCGTCCTGGTAACCTAGCCTTCAGTTAGGCGAGCAGAAATCCCAAAACGCAATGGTGGCAAACGACAACTGGGAAT
>CAYMMQ010000284.1:0-1935 GCA_964391585.1 uncultured Ectothiorhodospiraceae bacterium | reverse complement strand
TTTATACATATTAGTAATGCTAATCATAACACTTTCATTCGCTATAATAGCTAGTCAGCACTTAAAAACAGAATAAGCTGTTGATATTATTGGATATATTGTTGTTTTTGATCGACCAATTCGACCGAATATGTTAAACTATAGGCTAAGTTCTTGGTCGAATTGGTGACAAAATGCTCACAGAAAGCCCCGAATACCACCAAACCAATATTTTTGGTTCTGATCTGCTTCTTCAGTTAGATCCTAAAGACTCCTTGATCCAACTAGCAGCGATCATTCCTTGGCAAGATTTTGATGAAGCGTTTGCCAAACACTACACAAAAAATATTGGTGCTCCGAGTAAACCAATCCGATTAATGGTTGGATTATTAATGCTTAAATCACTTAGAAATCTCAGTGATGAATCCGTTGTCATTCAGTGGAAAGAAAATGTTTATTTCCAAGCATTTTGTGGCATGACAGAATTTCAAAAAACAGTCCCTTGTCATGCAACTGAACTGGTTCATTTTAGAAAGAGAATTGGCAAGGAAGGTATTGAGAAGATATTTCAAATGAGTATCGGCCTGCATGGTAAAGCTGCATTGGAGGATGCCGTTAATATTGATACCACGGTTCAAGAAAAAAATATCACGTACCCAACCGATGCAAAGTTAACCATCAAGATAATAAATCGTTTAAACAAACTAGCAAAACAAGAAGGTATTCAGCAGCGCCGAACCTTTGTTAAAGAAGTTAAAAACCTAAGATTAGATCTCCGACATTTTCGCCATGTAAAAAAGAGGAAAAAAGCTAAACGCGCTCTTAAGCGGTTGAGAACGATTGCTAATGTGTTGATTAGGGAACTAAGGCGAAAACTACCAGCAGAAGCGCTGAGCGAGGACTGTGAAAAGAATTTTGGTTTGTATGAAAAGGTATTAGCTCAACAACCTAGAGATAAAAATAAAATTTATTCTCTTCATGAGCCAAACGTTTATTGTATGGCGAAAGGTAAAGATCATGTCCAGTATGAATATGGTAATAAGGTTTCAATTGCAAGCACCGCGAAGTCAAATATTATTGTTGGGGCGGTGAGTCATACAACGAATATTTTTGATGGTCATACATTGCCAGAAGTATTGGAGCATATCGAAATTTCCAGAGGTAAGTTCGTGTTGCAAGCTGTTTGCGACCGAGGTTACCGTGGAGTCAGAGAGGTCAATGGAACGGAAATTATTTTACCGAAGAAAGCCTTGAAAAGAGACAACCGATATCAGCGAGACAAGAAGAGAAAACAGTGTCAAAGACGTGCGGCAATTGAGCCTATTATTGGGCACTTGAAATCAGACTTTCGATTATCAAGAAACTTTCTGAAAGGTGTCATTGGCGATGAGATTAATTTACTGATGTCAGCGGTTGCCTGGAACTTGAAGAAATGGTTAAATCATTTTTTTGCCCCAGTTTTTTATTGGAAATTTAGCCTGTTCGGGGTCTTTTTTGCTTTGTCAGGTCGATATGCCTTGAGTCAGAGAATACAAAAGCCCGGAATCTCTGGCCTAGGCATCCATAAAACTTTAAAATATTGGGTACTAAGCCTTTTTTAAGGGCTGACTAATTAAAAAGGAATGACACAATGAAAAAAATCTGTTTACTTACATTTTTCATACTGAGTTATACTGTTTTTGCCAGTGAAACTCAATTTACAAATCAACAACAAATCTCAGTAAAACAGACAGTGAGCCAATTTCATCAGGCAATTCAGAGCGGAGACTCAAAACTAGCACGAGCATTACTTGACAATAATGTTGTCATTTATGAAGGTGGTGGAGTCGAGCATTCTGCTGAAGAATATGCCAATCATCATATGAAAGCTGATATGGAATTTATGTCCAAAATGACTGTGAAACAGATTGAACACAAGGTACTAGTAGAAGGTTCAATAGCATTCTCAACATCTAG
>CAYMMQ010000283.1:0-1938 GCA_964391585.1 uncultured Ectothiorhodospiraceae bacterium | reverse complement strand
CTTCCCATGGAGGCTAGAGTACTAAGAAGCGGTTAAAGCATCATTGTCCGAGGCTAAATGGCAAGCACAGTGGCAACAAAATCCAACTTCAGAAGAAGGTTCAATCATCAAAAGAGAATGGTGGAAGGAGTGGAGACAAAAAGATATTCCTGATTTGATACACATCATACAAAGTTATGACACAGCATTCAGTAAAAAAGAAACAGCCGATTTTTCTGCAATCACTACGTGGGGTGTTTTCTATCCTCAGTATAAGGGCCCCCATGTAATTTTACTTGATGTTCGTAAGGGGAGGTGGGACTTCCCTGAATTAAAAAAAATTGCATTAGAGGAGTATAAGTACTGGGAACCAGAGACAGTGATAATCGAAGCCAAGGCAAGTGGCACACCCCTAACTCACGAATTACGTCAAGTAGGAGTCCCTGTCGTGAATTTTGTTCCAAGCAAAGGAAACGATAAGCATGTACGTGTAAACTCTGTTGCACCATTATTTGAATCTGGTAGAGTATACTACCCTGCAGATAAAAGATGGGCAGAAGAAGTTATTGAAGAATGCGCCGCTTTCCCTTATGGTGAGCATGATGATTTAGTGGATTCTACTACTCAGGCATTAATGCGTTTTCGTCAAGGTAACTTTATTAATTTACCAGATGACTATCAGGATGAACCACGGATCACGCAACAAAGGGAATACTACTAATGGCAAATGATTTTAAAAATCCGTTGAAACAATTATTATTAGATAAGATGATTGATAAAGGATACTTTAATCCTAAAGATCTACATCCCTCGACTATTCAAACAATAACAGATTTAAATGATTCAGAAGTTTTAAAGCTACTAAAAAATTTTGGCGTTGGACCAACTATCGCTAAAAAAGAAGGTGGTATTGTTCAGATGAGCAATGGCGGTGATCCGTTATTAGGTAAACTTGTACAAAATTTAAAGAACAAACCTAAACTAGGATCGACCACGGAAACAATGACCGATGTCATGGATGCGTTGAACGTGCCAAGTGATACAGTAACCAAGAGACCTTCCTCACGTATTGCTAATATTTTAAAAGGATCAAAAGTTGATAGAGCCATGGGCCCTGAACTTTTTGAAGTATTTAAGAAAAAAGGTATATCTTCTGCTCAAATAAGAAACATTGTTAATGTACCAAACATCATGGACTATGCAGATGACTTTGATGGTTTTAATAAAGCGATGAAAAAATATCGGACCACGGCACTGAAAGGATTAAATGATAGTCAAATAGACACAATTAAAAATTCAGGTTTCTTATCTGGTTATGCAGAACAAATGCGTTCAGATATTTTAAAAAAAGGTGTTACTGTAGGTAAGAATGGAAAAGTAAAAGTTAAACCAAAATATAAAAATGCCATTACTATTAAAAATAACAAACCTGTTATCAGCATGGCTTTTCAAAATAAATATCTTGATAAAAACTTTGATTTTGTTTTTAAAACAAAAGGCACAGCTACGGGTGTAAAGAAACCAAAAATACAATCACAGATTTATACGAAGATACAAGAGTTAGCTGATAAAGTTAAAATGTCCGCTAAACAAAAATTAAATTTAGATTTTACTTTAGCGCAGATAGATAAATTATTTCAAGCAGGTCAAACTAAAAAAGCAAAAGCAGCGTTAGCTTCTCTTGTTGCTTTAGTTAGTAAAGGAGCCTTTGGTAAAGTGGTAGGAGCCGCAACTGGTCCTTTCGGTACAGCAGTTACTATGGCACCTGATGTATACAGGGTCGGTAAGTATGCAAAAGAAAATATTGTTGATCCTGCGGTAGAAAGTATTACTGAACCAGCAGCAGAAAAAATGGTTGAGGGTGAGAATATGTTGGCAAACTTATTAAAAAGCAAAATACCTAATTTTAAAGCAGGGGGCTCTGCTGAATCATCAAAAAATATTTCTGATGAAAATTTA
>CAYMMQ010000282.1:0-1942 GCA_964391585.1 uncultured Ectothiorhodospiraceae bacterium | reverse complement strand
CGAGATTACATTATAGTATTGAAAAAACTATAGAGAGCAGACGTTCATACTAACGTTTTGCGTAAGCTGATTTTTAAACCAGAACAAAGTGGCGGTTTTAAATTCAGCTTGACACGATTGTTAGGCTAACTATACTATATGCGGTACAACAATGCAGTACAACTTAAATAGGTGTAATTATGAATAGTATAAGTGCAAATAAATTTAGAGACAATTTAAAAAGCTTTGTTGATCAAGTTTTTTCCGAACATGAGCCTCTAAAAGTTACTCGAAGAAAAGGCGAAGATTTTATTGTTTTAAGTGCTGATGACTGGGAGCGTGAACAAGAAACATTGTTTATTTTACAAAATAATGACCTAATGAAACAAATTAAAAGCTCTCTTGAGACACATCAAATAAGTACTGGATATAAGCCAAGCGCAGGAGAGATGAATGAGATCCTTGATATTTGAGGGCAATACATGGATGGTCTATGAGGAACTAAGGCAAAAAGATCAAAAGTTACACAAGATACTAAAAAGGCAAATCAAAGAAATGCTTAGATCAGATCCTAATAAAGGAACGGGGAAGCCTGAACCTTTAAAACATAACCTCTCTGGGCTATGGTCACGAAGAATTAGCCACAAGGATAGAGTCGTATATAAATTTGATGAAAATTATTTATATATATTTGCTATTGGTGGACATTATGGACAGTTTTAAACTTAAAAAATCATAAAACAGCCCAACTTGATTGTTGAATTAACTAAAATTCGTTAGGGCTGATTTTATCGGTGTAATATTTTAGATCTTAGTCCGCAACTCTCCATGGATTTGAAGAATTTTTACCGCCCCCTGCACCATAAGAATATCCCCCTCCAGCTCCGTAGCTTCTTCCACCACCTGCTCCATAGCTTCCTCCACCGCCAGCACCATAAGACTTAGAACCGCCAGCTCCGTATAGATTAGTTTCAACTCCTCCATACGAAGCACCAGGCTGAGGATTTTCATAAACTTTCCAGCCGTGCTGATAACCAGCTCCATTGGCATTCATACTTACCAATGTCGCCACTTACAAAGCAAAAATTACTTTTTTCATGATATCATCTCCACGTCCTTCTAATAGAACATGCTAGACATCGGACGTATTTAAAGCCTAACGCCTAGCATCACCGGCAAAATAAAGGTGCAGAGCGAAGCGGCGCAGCTTTATTTTATCCGAGTGCATGCGCTTGTTAGACCTTCTATGCATCAACTGTGAACTCATTTGCAATAAGCTCTACTTGTTTCAGCACCGTTTCTGTTGCTAGTTTTTGCATATCAGGCGGATATCCATACTGCCTAAGTGTGCGCTTAATTATCACTTTCAGTTTGGCTCGAACGCTCTCTTTTATTGTCCAGTCTATAGAAGCATTTTGTTTTACACGCTCCGTTAAAACCACAGCCAGTTCTCTTAATTTATCGTGTTGCATCAACTCTTTAGCACTTTTGTTATCAGCAACTGCCGTATAAAAAGCATACTCAAATTCGGTTAAGCCAAGTTCGCTAGCTTCATCATCCATGCTAATAATTTCTTTGCTTAACTTAATCAGCTCATCCATAACTTCAACAGCAGTTAATACCTTGTTATGATATTTCTTGATGGCATTTTCCAGCATTTCCATCAGTGACTTGCTTTTTACCAAATTTTTTCTTGAACGAGATTTTAATTCATCATTGAGTAATTTTTTCAACACTTCTAAAGCAACGTTCTTATGCTCCATGCCTTTAAGTTCTAGCAAAAACTCTTCAGACAAAATGGAAATATCAGGCTTTTTAATGCCTGCCGCATCGAATACGTCAATCACTTGTTCAGAAACCAACGCCTGATCTATGACTTGCCTGATGGTGGTTTCTATCTCTTCATTGTCAATGGGCGTTACAAGCAGATAACCTCTTACTATTTGGACCTTCTGGCGTCGGT
>CAYMMQ010000281.1:0-1969 GCA_964391585.1 uncultured Ectothiorhodospiraceae bacterium | reverse complement strand
TTATTGGTGGTATTGTTGTTGCGATGTATTTACCAATATTCAAGATTGGCGAGGTGGTCTAATGTTGAAAAGTGTTGACAACCAAAACGACTTATGCAAATAAGTTGACAGATTTAAACTTTTTACTAGGTAATATTTTAAATGCAAAAAACCCCTTTATATCTTAAACATCTTGAGTCCAATGCCAAAATAGTCTCTTTTGCTGGCTGGCAAATGCCGATAAATTATGGTTCACAAATCGAAGAACATCAATTTGTACGCCAACATGCCGGCATATTTGATGTTAGTCACATGACCATTGTTGATCTGACAGGCAATGACGTAACGGCTTATCTACGCCGTCTGTTGGCTAATGATGTGAACAAAATCAATCAGTCTCCCGGCAAAGCCTTATATAGTTGTATGCTCAACGAAAAAGGTGGCGTGATCGATGATTTAATTGTTTATTATATGAATGATAGTTGGTATCGATTAATTGTTAACTCCTCTACTCAGGAAAAAGACTTACACTGGTTAAAAAAACAAATACAACATGATAAAGTTGAAATTACTCAACAAAAGTCTTTAGCGATGTTAGCAGTTCAAGGACCAGAAGCGATTAAAATTTGCCAAAACAAACTTAATATTAAACAAAATATCAAACCTTTTTCTGCTTTTGAACATGAGGATATGTTTATCGCCAGAACTGGTTATACCGGTGAAGATGGTTATGAAATAATTTGCAATGCTGAAAAAATTGCTTCGTTATGGCAACAGCTACTAGATGCAGGTGTAAAACCATGTGGTTTAGGCGCAAGAGATACCCTACGACTTGAGGCAGGGATGAATCTTTATGGTAATGATATGGATGAAAATTATACACCGTTAGAAAGTGGACTTACCTGGACAGTATCATTTCAAGGTTCACATAGAAATTTCATTGGCAAACAAGCTTTATTAGAACAACAACAAAGCGGCTTAAAGAGTCAATTTGTCGGTTTAGTGCTTGACGGCAAGGGGATCTTACGTAGTCATCAAGTTGTACACTGCCCAGATGTGCAAGAAAATGGCATCATAACCAGTGGTGGTTTTTCTCCCAGCCTACAAAAATCCATTGCTTTTGCACGCATTCCTGTTAGTCCAGCAAAACAGTTTGATAATTGCATGGTAGAAATTCGCCATAAACTTATTCCTGCGACCATCGTACCATTACCTTTTGTACGTCATGGTAAGAGCTTGATTTCATAAAAGTCACTATCTTTCAATAAAACAACACAGATTAACTTATGCCATACATTCCGCATTCAGAACAAGATATCCAACAGATGCTAACAAGCATTAATGTTACTGAAATTAACGCTTTATTTGATGAAATTCCACTTGAACTACGTTATGACCTAAAAACATCCACAACCAATAGTAATAAGCAAGAAGGTTTAAATGAGCTTCAAGTTAGTCAAACCATTCAGCAATATGCACAACTAGATGGAATGAATTGTTGTTTTGCCGGTGCAGGTGCTTATGATCATTTTATCCCTGCTGCAGTTTGGCAGCTAGCTTCTCGAGGAGAATATTATTCCGCTTATACTCCTTATCAAGCAGAGGCCAGTCAAGGTACGCTACAATTAATCTATGAATTTCAAAGCATGATTGCCAGCTTAACGGCGATGGATGTGGCAAATGCATCACTTTATGATGGGGCTTCGGCTTTAGCTGAAGCTGTTTTAATGGCTGTTCGCGCTAATCCAAAAGAAAAAACCAAAACTATTTTAATCCCCGAAAACTTATCACCTGTTTATCAACAAGTGGTTAAAACCATTACCCGACACCAGGGGATATCGGTTAAAACTCTAAGTTTTGATCAGCATAGTGGTTGTATTGATGAGAGTTACCAGCAGTTTGAGAATGCATTTACTGCTTTAGTATTGCCACTCCCCAACTACTTTGGTTTACTTGAAGAAGTACATCAATTAACCGACTGGGCACACCA
>CAYMMQ010000280.1:0-2059 GCA_964391585.1 uncultured Ectothiorhodospiraceae bacterium | reverse complement strand
ACTGATAAAGTCGTTTTTGTCACTGGCATAATTCGACCATTAACTTTCATGCTAGGAGATGCATCAACAGCAATAAAAATATCCGAGCCTTTTTTATGGACCATTAGTTTTAATAAGGAATCAAAATCCATTTTATTCTCTCTATTTATCCAATTACATAAATGTGTTTTTATTCATTGCTTTGGTTGCAGCAACTTCTTTTGAAACCAAGCCTTTTGACACCAAATTTTGTAAACATTGATCCAAGGTCTGCATTCCAACCGCTTGTCCCGTTTGAATCGCTGAATACATCTGCGCAACTTTATCTTCGCGGATCAAATTTCGAATTGCTGGCGTTCCAATCATAATCTCATGAGCAGCGACACGACCACCCCCATTTTTCTTTAATAAAGCTTGGGATATTACCGCTTTTAACGATTCGGATAACATAGAACGGATCATGTCTTTTTCAGCTGCAGGGAACACGTCAATAATACGGTCAATAGTTTTAGCAGCAGAGGATGTATGTAGGGTGCCATACACCAAGTGTCCTGTTTCAGCGGCACTCATCGCCAAACGAATGGTTTCCAAATCTCGTAATTCACCAACGAGAATAATATCAGGATCTTCACGTAAAGCAGAGCGTAATGCTTCATTAAAACCTAAAGTATCTCGATGAACTTCTCGTTGATTAACCAAGCACTTTTTACTTTCATGTACAAATTCGATCGGATCTTCTACGGTCAAAATATGCTCATATTTAGTTTCATTAACATAATTGATCATTGCAGCAAGCGTAGTTGACTTACCAGACCCGGTAGGCCCCGTCACTAAAATCAAACCTCTTGACTGGTTGGAAATTTCTTTAAAAATTGCTGGGGCATTAAGATCTTCTAAGGATAATACTTTGGAAGGAATAGTACGGAATACCGCTCCAGCACCACGGTTGTGATTAAAGGCATTCACACGAAAACGAGCCAAACCAGGTACTTCAAATGAAAAATCCGTTTCTAAAAATTCTTCAAAGTCTTTACGCTGTTTATCATTCATAATATCATAAACCATATGATGAACATCATCGTGCTGCAAGGCTGGAATATTGATCCGCCTCACATCACCATCAACCCGGATCATTGGAGGTAATCCAGCAGAAAGATGCAAATCAGAAGCGCCATTTTTGGCACTAAAAGCAAGTAACTCTGTAATATCCATAAGTATTTTTCCTATGTTATACTGCATTGCCCAAATATTTTAATATATGATAGGCTTTTCTAAAAAAATAATAATAGACGAAATTCAGCTAAATTACATTAAAAATGATAAAAATATCCTTTTAAAAACCAAGATGATGACTTTAGAGCAACGTTACCATAAAATTAAACAAGAAATTCAGCATTTTACTACAAAAGCGGAACGGGTTGATCCAGTCAAACTATTAGCGATCAGTAAATACCATTCTATTGATAAAATTGCTCAGTTATACCAGTTAGGCCAGACAGATTTTGGTGAAAATTATATTCAAGAAGCCGAAAAAAAAATTCAATCCTTGGCCAACTATAATATTAACTGGCATTTTGTTGGTCCTATTCAATCGAATAAAACCAAACTCATCGCCCAATATTTTCAATGGGTTCATTCAGTTGATCGAATTAAAATTGCGCAACGACTTAATGAGCATCTGCTTTCTAGCAATAAAAAACTATCCATTTGTATTCAGGTTAATTTGGATGCAGAGGCACAAAAAGCTGGGGTATTAATGGAAGGTATTGAGCAACTCACTGCCGCTATTATCAAGCTACCACAGTTGGAACTACGTGGTTTAATGAGCATTCCAGCCATCAACAACGATAGCTTGCAACAGCGGGCTCACTTTAAGAGACTAAAACAAGTTTTAAATCAACTAAATCATAAGTTTAATATTAATATGGATACCTTATCCATGGGCATGTCAGACGATATGGGGTTAGCCATACTTGAAGGTTCAACCATGGTTCGGGTTGGGACTGCAATATTTGGTGAGCGAACAAAACCTTGAGAGAAAAGCAGTACTCGGCTAAAATAACAATAAAAGGCAAATAAA
>CAYMMQ010000279.1:0-2113 GCA_964391585.1 uncultured Ectothiorhodospiraceae bacterium | reverse complement strand
AAGTGCTTAAAATAACCCCACTTACTCTTTATATATTTATTACTATATTTTTTTTTCTGTATAAATAGAAAAAATAAGTTCTAAAGACACTAAAATAGGAATAGAGAGAATAAAGGGCTATTTTAAAGGGTATAATACAGGGTCTTATAAGTATTTTAGAATCTTCGATCAGTTCTAAAGACCCTAATTTGACAACATTTTAAATTATTACAATAATTATGGCTAGGAAAGTAACCATTTTCAAGAGCATAACAGTGACAGATACACCCTATACTGTTTCCGTTGATGACATAATATCACGATTAAAAACAGGCAAGCATGAGGATCTAATAAATTCTATCAGAGAGGAGCAGGATAAAGATAAACGCAACGCTCTCAAGAAAGAACTACCCGCCATTTGTTGGAGTGGGATATTCACAGAGCGAAAGGATTCGGCTATTGTCGAGCACAGTGGGTTAGTATGCTTGGATTATGATAATTTTGATTGTGTTGAGGATATGGAGGAGCTTGTTGCAACGTTCACCGCCTCCCCTTATTGCTTTGCTTGCTTCACAAGTCCAAGCGGTAACGGTTTGAAAATTGTCGTTAAGATACCGCCAATAGTTGAAAACCACCGCCTACACTTCAAAGCCTTAGAGAATTATTTTAAATCAGAATACTTTGACAAGTCAAGTATTAATGTATCACGCGTGTGCTACGAGTCATACGACCCTGAAGCATATTATAACCCAGACAGTAAGATATTTACTGAGATGTATGACGAAATTGAGTCCCCAAGCTCTAAGCTACCAGTGTTAATCGAAATAAACGAAAATGTAATAATTGACAACCTACAAAAATGGTGGTCTGATAAATGGGTAATGCAGGAGGGGGACCGTAACAACGTGCTGCATAAACTTGCAAGCGCGTTAAATCGTTACGGAGTTTCGGAATCTGATGCGTTGAGGGTGTGCTCTACCAACTCAAGCGGCCTAAATGACAATGAAGTAACTAAGCTTGTAAGGAGTGCATATAAAAGAGTTGACGAATTTAACACTCAAGCTTTCGAAGATAAGAAAGCAGTTAATAGTATTTGCTCGGAATTAAGAAAAGGCAAAAATAAAGATGAGATAGCTAATAAATTAATCGATCAAGGTCGGTTGAGTCAAGACCAAGCTAAGGCAATAATTGACAAGGTAGAGATTGACAACCCTGTTGACGTATTTTGGGAGGAGACCAAGAAGGGAATTAAGATCATAAATTACAAATACAAATCTTGGCTTAAAGCTAAAGGATTTGAGAAGTATTACGCTGATGATTCAGATAGCTTTGTTTTTGTCAGTAGAGAGTCAAACAAAATTTTCGACACCTCAGAGGAGAGAATAAAAGATTTTGTCCTTAACTGGCTAGAGAAAGAGGGTCATCTTGATGTGTACCAACACATGTCAGGCCGTCCGCGATATTTTAAAGAGGACTATCTTGGTTTACTTGATAATGCGGCCCCTTCATTTATTCAAGATACAGCAGACACCGCGCATCTTTATTTCAATAATGCAGGTGTTACGGTTACTAAGGATACTGTTGAAGTGTGTAAGTACGTTGATATCAAGGGAAATATTTGGGGGAAACATTGCCTTGATCGTGATTTTGAGAAGCGTGATAACTTTGATAACGACTTTAAAAGTTTGATTTGGAACATAAGTGGGAGAGATGAAAATAAAAGATTAAGCATTGAGAGCACGATTGGATTTCTTTTGCATTCTTTTAAAACCTCAGCAAAGAACCGAGCTATCATCCTCAATGATGAAATGATAAGCGAGAACCCCAATGGGGGCACTGGCAAAGGTATATTCATTAACGCAATTGGTCACATGAAGCGTCAGGTTACTATTGACGGCAAAAACTTTGCTCCAGATAAGTCTTTCGCATATCAGACCGTACAAGTAGACACACAAGTATTGTGTCTTGACGATATCAAAAAGAATTTCAATTTTGAGGCTCTATTTTCAATCATAACTGAGGGCATAACCCTTGAGAAAAAGAACAAGGACGCGATCAAGTTACCCATTACAAAAAGCCCTAAGCTACTAATTGCAACCAACTACGCGGTAAAGGGTGAGGGGAACAGTTTTGA
>CAYMMQ010000278.1:0-2117 GCA_964391585.1 uncultured Ectothiorhodospiraceae bacterium | reverse complement strand
TCACAACTATAGAACCGACATAGAAATCTTTCACCTCCACAAGCCGCTCCTTCAGTCCCGGAAAAACCACTACAAAACACCACACAAGGCGCACCTGCCGCTAAAGCTTTTGCAAAATCACCAGAAAAACGTACCCCTCCATCTGCGATTAAAGGCACATTGTCATCTTTTAATTCTTTGGCAATATTACTAATAGCGCTAATTTGTGGCACACCAACTCCAGCAACAATTCTTGTGGTACATATTGAGCCAGGACCAATTCCGACCTTTACAGCGTCAGCGCCAGCATCAACCAATGCTCTAGCTGCGGCAGCTGTCGCTATATTGCCACCAATAACTTGTACTTGTGGGTAATTTTCTTTTACCCAAGCGACCATATCTAAAACACCTTTAGAATGTCCGTGAGCAGTATCTACCACTAACACATCAACATCAACATCAACTAAGGCGCTAATACGCTCTTTTGTTCCTTCACCAACGCCAACGGCAGCCCCAACACGTAAACGGCTTTGTTCGTCTTTACATGCTTGAGGATATTTTGTTGCTTTTTGAATGTCTTTAACGGTAATCATTCCTCTAAGCTTAAAATCATCATTGACGATTAATATTTTTTCAATTCTATGCTCATGAAACAATCCCAACACATCTGCTCTAGGTGTGTTTTCTTTAACGGTGACTAATTTTTCTTTTTGCGTCATTACCGTTGAAACGGCTTGTTCATAATTGCTTTCAAAGCGTAAGTCACGGCTAGTAACAATGCCGACTAAATCTTCACCATCTACGACAGGCAGTCCAGAAAAACCATACTGGCGCGTTAGTTCCATCGCATCTTTAATGGTAGCGGTTGATGTGATGGTAATCGGCTCAATAATCACCCCACTTTCGTATTTTTTGACTCGCTTCACTTCTTCTGCTTGCTCTGCGGTAGTCATGTTTTTATGAATGATCCCCAATCCACCTTGTTGCGCCATAGCGATTGCCATTCGGTGTTCTGTTACTGTGTCCATTGCAGCTGTTAACATAGGAATATTTAAACTGATTTTCCTGGTAATCTGAGTCGTTAAGGAAACTTGTTTGGGCATCACCGTTGAAAATGCGGGGACCAATAAAACATCATCAAAGGTTAATGCCTCTTCAATTATTCTCATATTAAAATTCCTTGATATAAAAAATATTTAAATCATCATGATCTAAAAGTGGTTATCCTTAAGCTATTTATCATAGGTTAGTTCTTAAGATAAATATTGCTCGAAACTGTTCCCCTCTCGCCTAAAAGCGCCTAATTTTGGTTAGCAAAGAGGGGCTAGGGGAGATTTGTTCTTTTAAATAAAATCCCCCTCAATCCCCCTTTAAAAAAGGGGGAAGCCTAAAGATGTCAACTATTACCTTAAACTCTCAATCCTTATTTATTCAATAATGGTAAACTTAATATCAACTTTTACCTTAAGAGTTTATCTATGAATAGCAATAAATTCGGTTATAAAGTTGGGCATTATAGCTTATCTGCTAACGAGGTTAAACAATAAAAAACAAAGCAGCTATACTTATCACTCTATCAGCCAGGCAAATTAAGGGTATAAAGTGCTTGTTAGAAGGTTTTCACATAAGAGTACGGGGTATTTTCAGCAGGCAAGGCAACACCATTCAGTAGCACTTGACCGGATGCTGAAAGTTGGGTCATTTTGCCATCAAAGGTATAAGAAAGGTTTTGAAATTCAACAGAATAGATTTGACCAGCGATATCATAACTGACTGGACCACCATTATAAGTCAGGGTTAATGATGAGGGGGCTGGTAAAATACTATTGCTAACATACGTTAAAATCAGCGAACCATTACGAGTAAAAGCACCATCGGCACTATAATTGTCGTAGTTGACACTAATCGTTCCGCTTGTGGTATCCGCATAACTATTATTTTTTAAGCAAATATCCCCACTCATGCTCACTGAGCCTGCATGACCGTCTAATTTTTCATTATATGACTTACAGCTTTCTGCCTGTACACTCAGCGGTATAAGTAAAAAACTCATTAAACAAAGATACAACTGGTTTCTCATTTCTTTCACCTTAAAAAATAACGAACTTACAACTTGCGACTTGTTCGATAAAATCAAT
>CAYMMQ010000277.1:0-2123 GCA_964391585.1 uncultured Ectothiorhodospiraceae bacterium | reverse complement strand
TTGATGTAAAAAATTATAACATAAATATACCGTATTTATTATGGCTTGTATTTTTGCTGTATTGAGTTTGACGTGATATATTTTAATCGATATGATTGTATGAATTTCTATTGATGTGTTTATGAGTCTAAAAGGTTTTAAAGTATGCGCATTAGCAAGCAACAACAAGATGGTATTAAAAAAGAAGTTAGTTTACTTGCGGGAACACAGGCTGTTGTAACGCTTTTCGGCTCTCGTGTTGATGATAATAAAAAAGGTGGTGATGTAGATATTTTAGTGGAATTAGAGTCTGATATTGATAACCCCGCTTTATTAGCCGCCCAATTATCGGTTAAAATTTCAAAGCTAATGTATCATCGCAAAGTAGATGTACTGATCAAAGCACCCAACCTTGACTACCTACCTATTCATCGACAAGCCCAGTTAAATGGAATTATTCTATGAAGATTGATAGTAATAAAAAAGAACGCCTACAATTTCTTAGCCGTGTTGCTGAAAAAGAAGCTAAACATTTAATGAATACTGCAGAAAAACTGTTCAAAGAAGGGTTTTCTGTTGAAAGAGCTAAAACTCTTGATGTTGATGAAGGCTTATCAGAACGATTAGAAGCGTTTACCTCTCGTTTTGCTCGTCTGCAAGATACTCTAGGTGATAAGTTGATCCCTGCTTTGCTTGAGGCTTTGAATGAAAAGAAACGAGCACAAATTGATAATTTAGATGCTGCAGAGAGATTAGGTTGGTTAGCTAGTGTGGATGAGTGGCAGGTGATGCGACAACTACGGAACCAAATGGTGCATGAGTATATTGAAGATTTAACGGTATTAGTTTCTGCTATCAATACAGCTAATCATTTTGTCCCTGTTTTAATTTTAGTGGTGCAAAACCTTAAAAAAGAAATGCTACAAAGAGGTTGGGTGTAACTAATCACTGAAGAGAGTGAGTAGTTTTATTAGATAAGAAAGATGTAGAGATAAGCAATAAAGTAACTTCCCCCTTGGACAAAGGGGGATTGAGGGGGATTTTTCTTTTCAGAGAGGTTCAATGAATAAATTAAAGCTATTTAAGCGATATGGTCGATATCAATTCAACATTTGGTCCACAATTATTAAAAACAAAAACTCATCGCTTTGGTAAAACAGCATCGCCTTGGCTAAAGCCGGGAATTATCCAAAAAATTAGCGGTATTGAGTAAGCAAAAAAATTGCTGGAGTTGAGAATGTGTTTATGCGGTACCAAGAGGGGGCATTCATGTTCAAAGCATTAAGTGAGACAGACGTGGAAACTATTTTGACCTGGCGTAATCAGGCACAAGTACGTAAATTCTCTTTTAGTGATTGTCTAATTTCACGGGAAGAACACTATAGTTGGTGGCAAAAGGTAAAAGTTGACCCAAGTAAAAAATGGTTGCTCTTTGAGGTTCAAGGAGAAAGTGTAGGGGTAGTTTATTATTGTGATATTATACCTGCTAAAGAAGCTTATTGGGGCTTCTATTTTTCCAATCATATTGAAGATTATAAAAAATTAAAGCTATGGTTTTCCCTTGAAGAAGATGCGATTAACTATGCATTTAATGAGTTACAATTAGTGAGCTTAAGGTGTGAAGTTTTGAAAATGAATAAAGCGGCTTTGGTCATGCATAAACGTTTTGGATATAAAGAAATAAATAAATATCAACATGCAAGAGGTGAAGTGATTGTTTTAGAATTGGAACAATCCTGGATAAAAAATAATGGAAGATAAAATTAAAGAGTTGGTTTTAAATTCAGTTAAAACAATCGGGGAAATGGAAGAAAAAAGTGAATTGCTCAATGCAACAGAAGATTTACATTTATTTGGAGGTCAAGGAGTTTTAGATAGTATTGGTATTGTCATGTTAATTACTGAAATTGAAGAGCAAATGCTGGATGAACTGGATATCTCAATTACTTTGGCCGATGATCGAGCCATGAGTCAAAAAACATCACCTTTTCGCTCAGTAAAAAGTTTGGTTAAATATATCACTACCTTGGTCAATGAACAGGTTGAGTAAATGAAAAGAATCATGCTTATAACTGGTAGCAGAAAAGGCATATACCAGTGATCTTTGAAGATGCTTGCATTTAGAATAAAATGAGATCACAATA
>CAYMMQ010000276.1:0-2133 GCA_964391585.1 uncultured Ectothiorhodospiraceae bacterium | reverse complement strand
AATAAATCAAAGAAGAATCAAAAATGTTAATATTTAATTGCAGTAAGAGTGCTGCGGAATTTTTCACAGCAACCAAGAAAGGTATAAAAACCTCACCAATACAACTTGCCACCTACAAAACAATTAAGGAGTCGATTAGCTGTCCTCTAAATCATTATAAATGATTGATTGATTATTGAGTAAACTAATCTGTAACTAAATTAAGTTAGTTGTAATAATTCAAGACGTAGCGACAAGTAGTGTCACTATAAAATTCTTTCCGCTATGATTATATTTCTATAAGTTTTATACTGGTTATATAAAGTTTAAGGATCTAGAAATGTCAAATAAGGATGAATACTGTCGTAAAATACTGAAAGAATATTCAATAATAGTAGATTACGATGGGGATGTTAACCGTATTAATCTGCCAGCACCCATTGATGAAAATGAAACATTTAAACAATGGAAAGAAAGGGTGTTAGGAGATCAAGTAGAAAATGTGGTTGTTTATTTCCCTGAAATTCCAGCTCAACAGACGCGGATAGCTACATTACAAGAGTGGTGTGCAGCAGATCCAATAGATAAAGTGTTTCGTTCATTGAACAGGCTTAAAGATCAAAAGAATAAAGAGGCAATTGCTAGAGCTGTAGATAAAACAGCCAAATCGTATGAAACACTATCAAAAGATACTATTCAAAATATCTTAGATACTGACGGCGGATTACTAGAGCCATCTGTAGCAAATTTTCTTCAAAATTTATTAAATGATCCAAATGAAAGTATTGATACTGAAGATTTGTTTAAAACGGTAATCAATAATTATAGTAATGCCGTCAGAAAATACCGTGAGTTGCAGCAACTAACCCCTTAATATAGTGAGATTATCTTTGAACAGATATTTAAAGCTGCAGTACTTATAATAAATTTTGTTTAAAGATAATACGTTTGATTGAGGTATTCACCATAAAGTTGGTAAAATTTAACTCACTTCGACGACTTACTAGAAAGTCACCGTGTACTAGTCTGGTTAAGCTAAACTTGATAACCGTAAAGTAGTTTTTACATAAGTAGCTAAAAAGGATGTAAAATACTAAATTGAGTAAAAAATGTTTTATTATTGCAGGGCCAAATGGTGCAGGAAAAACAACTTTTGCAATGGAGCTGTTAGTTGATGAAATTCCTTGTCAATATTTTATCAATGCAGACTTAATCGCTAAAGGATTATCTCCGTTTGCACCTGAGTTAGCTGCTATTCATGCTGGAAAGTTAATGCTATCAGAAATTGATAAATGTGTTAGTAATGGTAATTCTTTTGCCATTGAAACGACACTGAGCGGTTTAAGTTATCAAAGAAAAATATCGGACTGGAAGCTAAAGGGGTATGAAATAATTTTGTATTATTTTACGTTACCTTCGGTTGATATGGCCATTGAACGTGTTAAACTTAGAGTCTCTGAAGGTGGGCATAATATTCCTGAAAATGATATTCGTCGACGTTTTAGCCGAAGTTTTGAGAATTTTGAGCAAGTTTATAAATATTTATGTGATTTCTGGGTAATATTTGATACATCAGATTCAACACCTAAAGTTATAAGGTCATCTGAATAATGGAAAATAAACAATTTTATATTGATGCTGCAAAAAGGGCAGCACATAATGCTGCAGCCAAAGTCATTCAACGTGCCAGGAAAAACAATCAAAAATTACCCGTTTGGAAAAATAGTCAAATTGTTTTTGAAATACCTGATGAACTACCCTCACTATCTACAGAGCAGCAGTAAGTTCAATATACTCTTTACTTGAATTATTGTGATGTTTTTATATTAATAAAACTATTCCTTTACTTAAGATGTATACAATAATTAAAACCTTGGTTAATAATTGCAAATACCAATGAATTAATTAAATTTGATATCAAAACGAGCACAGGTAGTTAAACTGCGACAAACTCTTTCGGTTGTTGGACCTAAGGTTTAGTTCAGACCTGATCACTCATTATTAGGACTATTGTGATAATTATAAACGATCACAGTACGGTACTGCTTTGAACAACTTTTCGCAACTGCAAATAGTGTCAATGAGCAAGTAAAAGTGACCCACCCTGAGGGTTATTTTTGAGCCTTTTGTTGGCTTTGATAGCTATTCTATAAC
>CAYMMQ010000275.1:0-2138 GCA_964391585.1 uncultured Ectothiorhodospiraceae bacterium | reverse complement strand
TATCAAGAATTGTTGAAGTGGATTTACAAAAAGCCGTTGCTTTGATTGATTAATGTTGCAGCATAAACTTTCAGGTGAAAACAAATACCTTAAACTTAAGCGCTAGTTAAAACGGTGAATTTTTTAAGTTGACAAGGCTTCTAATATGCTTTGTTCTGATTGGAGTAGGGTTAATATTTGATCGGCTGGGATCGGTTGGCTAAAGTAAAATCCTTGCATTAAGTTGCAATTTTGTTTTAACAAGAAATCTAATTGTTCTTTTTCTTCAACGCCTTCGGCAATTACTTTTAACTCCATGCTGTTTGCCATAGCAATAATCGCTTTAACAATCGCATCTCCTCGAGAAGTTTTGCCAATTTGAAACACAAAGGATTGATCAATTTTTAACACATTGACAGGAAGCTTTTCTAAATATTTAAGGGAAGAGTAACCCGTTCCAAAGTCATCGATACTGGTGTTTATCCCTAGCTGGAAAATATCTTTTAAAAGTGCAATGGATTGTAAAGGGTTCTTCATCAAGGAGCTTTCAGTTAATTCTAGCTCTAAACGAACATGTTCTAAAGCCCCCTTATCTACAAGAGATTTAATCGTGTCTAAAAAACTTCTATTTTCTAATTGTCTCGCAGAAATGTTAACCGAAATAATAGGACTGGACTTAATAGTTGGATCATTATGCCATGCTTGCCCTTGGGTAATGGCCGCATTAAGGATCCATTCACCCAATGGAACAATTAAACCAGACTCTTCGGCAATAGGAATAAATTCTGTGGGAGAGATATTACCAAATTCATGTGAACGCCAGCGGGCAAGAACTTCAATGCCAAAAATATCTTCGTTTAGCACATCAATTTGTGGCTGATAATGTAATTCGATTTCATTATTTTCTATTGCATTTCTTAAAGACTGTTCCATTCTTAAGCGTTTTATCACCACCTCTTGCATTTCATAGCTATAAAATTGGTAGTTGTTTTTTCCTAAGGATTTTCCATGATACATAGCGGTATCAGCCGCTTTAATTAACTCATCAGCTTTAAGGCCACATTCTGGATATATTGCGATCCCAATGCTTGGAGAAATAACAACTTTGTGTTTGGCAACACCTAAAAAGTGAGGTTTAGCAAGAGCGGTTATGATTTTTTTTGCAATTTGAGCGGCATCTTTGGCTTCTTTAATTTCTTCTAGGACGATGGCAAATTCATCACCACCAAATCGAGAAACAATATCGCATTCTCGAACGGATTGGTTTAATCGAGTAGCAACTGAACATAAGAGTCTGTCCCCAATATCGTGTCCTAATGTATCATTGATATCTTTAAAGTTGTCCAAGTCAATAAACAGAACTGCTAACTTTCTGCCTTTACGCAGGCTGATGATTAAAGATTTAGAAAGAAACTCATTAAACAGGGCACGGTTGGCTAAACTGGTTAATACATCATATTTTGCGAGTTTCTTGAGCTTTTTATTAGCGTCTTCTAGCTCCAAAGTTCGTTGAATAACTTTTTTTTCTAATTCTTGGTTTTCTTTTTTTAATGATTCAGTCAGGTGGATATTTTCAATACTTAAAGAGTAAAATTCGGCTGCTTTTCGGATCTGGTGTTGTATATCAGCAATATCCCATGGTTTGCTAATATAACTAAAAATATGTCCATCATTAACCGCTTTAACTAAGTCTTGCATGTCGGAGTATCCGGTACAGAGAATTGAGCCAGAAAACGGAAAATTTTCATTTATTTTATTTAATAATTCATGACCATACATCCCCCCCATGCGCTGATCACTAATGACTAGCTGGACTTGATAATCTTGCTGCTCGATGAGCTCCAATGCTTCTTCAGCAGAGGTAGCAGTTGTCACATTGTACTGTTTTCTAAAGATAAAATTAAGTGAGTTAAGAATTGAAGGTTCATCATCAACGATGAGCAAATTTAGCCGTTTAGTTTGTTGGTTAAAGATGCTGTTCATTATTAATCTTTTGACCCTGGTTTTGGATGTTGGGATGGGTTGTTGTGTTCAACAATTCTAAATAATAGCAGACTAATAAACTTAATTAAAGTTAATAGAGCAATATTGTTAATAAAGATACAAAATTATAAGTTTAGGAATTTTTTGAATATTATTATAAATATTGTCAATATGAT
>CAYMMQ010000274.1:0-2154 GCA_964391585.1 uncultured Ectothiorhodospiraceae bacterium | reverse complement strand
AACTTTGTGTGACACCTTTGTGTACATAAAGATAAGGTCGCAAAGCAGCATTAAATCCTTCGATAGCACTTGATGCACGATAGCGGTTTACTAGCAATTGAGAAACAGCATCCACTAATATATTAGCTTTTTTACCCATTTTCGTGGTTAAGTGTGCATACAAGGCTAATAAAAACTGATACTGCCGGTTATAAAATAAAAGAGAACGACTTTTCTTAAGTTGTTTAACTAATCGAGTAATGAGGCAAGTACAATCAATATCGGCACTATCATAGTGAGATGTTAATGCATTAAATTTTTGACTCAGTGCTTGTGCCGCCATAGCAATTCCACTTGCTCGGTTCTTAATATAAATGGCTAATTTTTGTAACTACTCAGCAACCCAAGTCGTGGCCGACCAACCATCTACAAGTAACATGATTGCATTGAGTTAGTATATGAGTATGATTAAATGAGTATATCTCAATATAAAAGCCCGAAATAGCACTGACGTTTGAAAACTTGTTATTCAGCATGGGCCCAGATAAACGACCTCATCGTTGGTGACGCTAGGGCGATCCCGTTTAGAAGAATGTATTTTACCGATTATCTGGCACTGAGATATACTTTTATTAATCATGAAGGATATAATGATTAGGCCAATCGTAGATCACCCTCAACTTTTCTAGCAAATTGTTTTGCCTCTGTTTTAGTTAAGAATGTTTTAGAAATGGGTTTTAATCCAGATAAACGAATTGTTGCCTGATAGTTACCAGAGTTAAGTTTTCTAATTGAAGCCATTGTATTTCTTCCTTTTACAAAAGAACACAATATGAGCGAAGTGCGATCATACTGCGATCGTTGATTAATCGAGTTTGCAGAAACGATTCAATCATTTTTGTTAAAGAAGCGATTATTCTATACCATTCAATCACTTAAAAATGGTACCGATGGGCGGACTCGAACCGCCACGCTTATTCAGCGGCGGATTTTGAAAACGAGGTTTAAAGTATGAAAACAAATTAAATCAATAACTTAACGCGCATCCTGTTCACCGTAATGTGCGATAAATCACCACAGTTCACACCTGTACGTCACAGTTTTCCCACAAGATATACTTTTTCATCTGCAACAACCAGGGGTTTAAACGACAATACAAAGAAATAATACTGTTAGTTTATACTGAGTTAATCACCGAGTTTTTGCATAAAAAATATCAAGTCGAATAGACATTGAACTATTCATTGATACACTATTACAATTCCGGTTAAGCAGCTATCTCAACATAACTTGAATAAGTATGAGGTGTTGGTTTAGGTAGTTGCTCTATTTGTAACCCTTCAAGATGAAACTCAATAGACTCTTTCATAAGCTTCTCAACTTCTTCTCTTGTTTTTCCTGTTGCTATACATCCAGCTATATCAGGAGTGAATGCTGAAAAGCCAGTTTCTGTTTCTTCAATAACAATTAAATACTTCATTATTTCAATCCTGCTTGTTTATAAATACTGTTCTGTGTTCCAGGAGCAGTTTCATCACTTAATTTACCAGAAACAGTCACAAGACCTTTTTTAAAGCCATGCTTATATTGTCTGTGACTTCCTTTGGTTCGTGATAAATACCAGCCATCATTTTCGATAAGTTTGATAATGTCCTTTATTTTCATTAAAAAAGAATACAATCAATTAAAAGGTGTGTCAATTTAATATATCAAAGGAAATCAAAGGGGCAGTCAGTAGCTCCATAGGGGGGTTAATTTTCCACATGTCTTAACCCCTCTTTTTTAACTTTTTAATATCACGCTTAAACTTACCTGAGTATTAAATAGCTAACATTATATTTCTAATTCAGCAAACAATTGTTGACTGTCTTTTACTCGGTGAACATCAATACCTTCATCACTTTTAATTAATGTTTCCTCAGTGATTTTGTTAGGGAGCACTATATCAAATGGGAGCCCTTTTCTAAGCTCTATTTGCTTATAAAACAACCGAATTGCTTCCGCAGAGCTCATACCTAATTGGTCGAGTATATTCTCAGCACTTTTTTTAAGTTCTGAATTAATGCGAGCGTGTATCGTTGAATTTTGTATCATTTTAGCCTCCCGTAAATTTACAAGCACAAACACAATGTAGCACAGATGCTGTACAAAATCATTAAATTCAACCTAAAATCT
>CAYMMQ010000273.1:0-2177 GCA_964391585.1 uncultured Ectothiorhodospiraceae bacterium | reverse complement strand
GTGCACAACTTCAACTAGATCACTTTGTGCTGCCATCACAGCATCAATATCTTTATAAGCCATCGGGGTTTCATCAATAACATCATTATCTTTTCGACATTCCACGCCTTTTGTTGCCTGAATATGATCATCTAAACTAAATCTCTTTTTGGCTTGAGTTCTGGACATATTTCTACCAGCACCATGACTGCAGGAACAAAAAGATTCGGGATTGCCTTTTCCTCTAACAATAAAGCTTTTAGCTCCCATAGAGCCAGGTATAATACCTAACTCACCCGCTTGAGCACTCACGGCTCCTTTTCTAGTAACATAACAGTCTTTCCCAAAGTGTTGCTCTTGGCTGATATAGTTATGATGACAGTTTACGGCCATTAAATTTGCAGTGAACTTGGGGAGATCTCGAGTTTTTGCCATACCTATTATGGTGTTCTCCAACATGATTTGACGATTAATTCTGGCAAATTCCTGTGCCCATATTACTCCTTCAAGGTAATCATCAAAAAATTGACTGCCTTCTTTTAAATAGGCCAAGTCTTTATCTGGCAGGTTGGCAATCTGATCCTGCATATCAATTTTGGCTTTTTCAATAAAAATAGTGGCAATACGATTACCAATGCCTCTGGAGCCAGAATGTAGCATAATCCAAACACAATCAGACTCATCCAGACAGACTTCAATAAAATGATTGCCTGTGCCTAATGTGCCAAGATGGTTTATATTATTTGCTTTTTCAATCACACTATATCTTTCGCTTAACAGTTTAAAGCCAGGTTCTAAATTGGACTTCCAAAGATTAGCTACTCGTTTTGGAATTTCACCCCATGCCCCTTTATCTCTACGCCATTTACCATGACCTGTGCGACCATGAGGAACAGCGTGTTCAATCATTTTTCGCATACCTTTTAATGTATCAGGTAAATCATTGGCGGTTAATGACGTTTTAACTGCTGCCATACCACATCCTATATCTACTCCAACTGCAGCAGGTATTACGGCATTTAAAGTGGGAATGACGCTACCCACTGTTGCGCCCATTCCCCAATGGCAATCTGGCATAACCGCCATATGATGATGGATTATGGGTGATTGAGCCGTATTAATAAGCTGTTGCCTAGCACCATCTTCAAGCTCTACGCCATTAACCCAGGCTTTGATAGGCACCGATTTCTTTTCATTTTTATCATGAGACGCATTAATTTCAATATATTGATGGCCCATAGTTTACTCTCCTGTTTATTTTTTGTCTTATTAATAAGGCTTAAATGTATTACCTTCAAATCTTATCACTGGATTACCTCGTTCAAGATTATCATGTTGTTTCCAGCGTTCTTTTTCATTGCTGTTGATTTGCTCATCTTTGATGCTGCATAGCTTAGCTTTGAGTCTGGCCAAAGCTAATTTTTTATTCATTAATTGCGTTCTCTCTTCTCTACCTACAACGGCTATTTTAGTTGGTAAGTGAGTAATTCTAACGGCAGTATCACGTTTATTAACATTTTGCCCACCTTTTCCAGAGGCTTTAAAGGTTTCAATTTTTATTTCTTTTTCAAAGTGACTATCACTATCTGAATTCAGATTAAATGATAATGACTCTACACCCACGTACCAATTTTTTCGTTTATGTCTTGGTCTAAATGGACTTTGACCATGCCAAAGAATAGTGCCACAAAATTTATCAATACAGGATTGAAGATTATTGCCTGTTAATCTAATCAACGCCGATTTAAAAGTTCCATTTTCATCGCCAGCAATGGTTTCCAATAATTCAGAATTAATTTTGGTTTTAGCACAAAAATTAATAATATATTGGCTCAAGCGTGCCACTACCCATTGACATTCAGCAGGACATCTCCCTGAAGATATTTGAAGCCAAATAGTTTTATCTCTTTCTACCAGATTCAATTTTTTGGCCATATTATTTCCTTATATTAGAGTAGAGTTTTTATTGTAATAACTTTGATAGGGGAGTTATAGAGGGGTAACCGAGTATTGTGACAAAATATGTCGTCATAATTTTATTTAGAGAGCAGAGTAATTATTAAGCTTAAGGGACAACTATATATTTAGTTGTCTTTTAAAAAGGAAAATTTAACCCAGAATTAAAGAAAAGAAAGAAGAAATTGAAGAACGCAGTTTGATTTCTTTCTTACACAACCTTTTTTACAGGGGCTTTCTTT
>CAYMMQ010000272.1:0-2184 GCA_964391585.1 uncultured Ectothiorhodospiraceae bacterium | reverse complement strand
GTAAGCCAATCCTCCACACGATTTCCAGTAAGGCATTCATGAGCAGATGTTTTTTATGACGTCCCCACCAGCGAGTTCAAATGTTATAGTATTCCGCCGTTAACACCTGTTTGAAGTCATTTTTTTATTATGCTAGTTCATATACCTTGGAAAGGTTAACTGGTTTTTAGGGTAATATCTTCAACCCCTGTATTATTTAATTTATAGCTCAGAGAACAAGTCCTATTTATAGCATTAAAAAAGAAACCAAGACTGAAACACGGACTAAACAATTAGAAACATTACTTTTTACTTCATGCTAATAGTAAAAAACCCCTGCAATCTATTGATATACAAGGGTTTTGAAATGGTGCCGGCACCAAGAGTCGAACTCGGGACCTACTGATTACAAGTCAGTTGCGCTACCAACTGTGCCATACCGGCGTTTATTAAACTAGAAGAAGTACCCTAGCTAAATAATTGTGCGTATTATATCATCTGCTCTGTACTTGTAAAGCCTTTTTTCTCATTCTGTATAAACCATTTAAAACTAAATTATCTCGCTGGTGAATATTGTTGCAAATTTTCAAAAAGATATGATTAATTGCGCCCCCCGAGATATACACAGGTAAATTTTGGTCATATTGACTTCTAATATTTTCAATGCAACAACGCATATAAAAAAAGCTATTTAACAAAGTTCCTTTACTAATACAGTCTGAAGTTGATGTTGCTAGGATTTCATTATTAACATCATGTTGCTCAAAGGAAAAGTCTTCAATAGCAATATTTGTTGATTGCGTTAAGGCTTTTAGCGATACCTGCATCCCCGCAGTGATTAAACCACCTTGATGCTCACTATCAATCACAACATCAATTGTTGTAGCTGTTCCACTATCAATCACGATAAAACTTTTTTCACCTTCAAGTAAAATACCCATCATTGCCACCCAACGATCTACACCGAGTTGATTTATTACATATTTCGTAGATAGAAATTGTTGACTTGAAACCTGGACAACATCAACTGTGATATTCCAGATTTGTAGGATTATTTTTTCGATTAAAGATTTAGTGGTATTATTTTTTACACAACATAGAGAACATGAAGTAATCTGGTAATAAGAAGATAACTGAAGAAGTTGTTGCTCAAGCTTTTTGTATTCAATCGCTTGAAACTCTAATCTCTCATCGAAGTGTTCATCATACACTTCAATTTTACAAAAACTATTTCCTGCATCTATTAACAGCTTATAATTTTTCATAAACGAATTGATACCTCTGCAGCATAAATAGTTTTTTGTACGCCATTAGAATTGATAGTCAAACCACCATCATTTTCAATTTTAACAAATCGAGCATTATACTCAAGTTCATCTTCTTTGATTAAAAAAGATTGGTTGGCTAAATAGTTATACGAATTAAAACTCAATAATATTTTGCTAGTTTCCATTTCATTATAGCTTTGATAAGAGTTAATCAATTTGGGTAATAATCCACTAAGAAGTACGTTTCTATCAGTTAGTACTTCATTATCACTGTGTTCACTGAGGCTAGTAGATTGTTGCTCTATATTAGACTTGGTTAAAGCAGACAGAAACACATTAATACCAATTCCTAAGATCATATAGTTTGTATCGCCTTGAGTAATTAGGTCAATTAAAATTCCAGCACTTTTTTTTCCTTTAATATAAATATCATTCGGCCATTTAACAGCGACATCTTTAATACCATGTAAAGTTAAAAATTCAGCAATAATAGTGGCAATATACAAAGGATAAAGACTAATTTTTGTTAATAGGACATTGGGAAATTTTATAGAAAAATAAAGGTTGTTTCCAATAGGTGATAACCACTGCTTGCCTCTTCTACCTTTTCCTTGAGATTGGTACTCAGTAATTAAGCTTATCGGTTTATTATTCTGTGAATAGTCATTTATTTTTTTATTACTTGAATCACAGCTATAGACAAAATGGATATCCTTTTTGTCTTGTTCCGAAAAAGTTGTTAATAAAGACAATATTATATTTTTATCTAAGAACTGGATATTCTGATCCGCGCTATATCCCTCATCTGTTTGCCTAATTGATAAACCTTTTTTTTGTAATGCATCAACATGTGCATTTATCAGCTCAGGAGTTAATTGATTTATTAAAAGGTTATCTTGGTTGCAAAGGGCTTGATAAAATTGATATTCATTCATAA
>CAYMMQ010000271.1:0-2188 GCA_964391585.1 uncultured Ectothiorhodospiraceae bacterium | reverse complement strand
CTACTTCATGGCAAAAAATTCTCCCTATTTATCTTTGTTTTAAGAAAGCAAGGGGTGCAGGAGCTGGCCACGCTATAAATGATGAGATTGGTTTTAGAAAAGAAGTTGTTAATAATGGTTTTAGAAAACTAGTTGCAGGAGTTCCCGAAAATATTATTGGCGACGATGGACAAGAGTTGACCCAGCCGGTTAGATTAAACGCAGCGGGGACGGATAAGTTAACGCCCGTACAGCCGGATCACACTATTTTAGTAGATCCCGCCGAGTTAGACGACTTTTCAGACTTTGACCTTCCAAGCGCAACACCAACATAAGGTTTTATCATGGGGATTATTTTATCAAATAACACTTACAACAGATTCGACAGGGCCGCGGATGATGTTAATTCATTGCTAAACGTTGATAAAGGTGGCAAGGGTGCGCAACCGTTCAAGGGCGCTAAGGTGCAAAGATTGGCGCGACTAACACAAGAGACGACAGTTCCAAATAGTGGCCTCACTTGGCAAGCGGAAGAGGTTTATTTGGACGAATTAGGCGCGGTAGTTCTTAAGCCAAACGGATTTTTATGGGATGATGACAACCCTGTATTTACTTTAAACGCAGCAACGGCCCAAGCAGTTATGATGGTAAGCCAAAGCGGAAGACCGGCAGTTAATCCCGATCCTGCAAAACGTTACTGGTTCGGTAATCCTGGTGGCGGTGGTGGCGGTGGTGCTTCTATATATAGACTTATAGTTAATAATGATTTCACACTTGCTTTAAATGGTTTAAATGGTGTTGATGTTGATTTAATTAATGATCAAAATGTCGTTCAGACTTCGCCTGTTACAGTAACACAAAGGAAATTCACAACGGCTGATTTTTACGCGGGGGAATATCTTTATGCAATCGACTACAGCTTAGGCGGGTATTTACTTGATCCATTCTTGGCGGGTATTGGTGGATCATAATGGCTAGTGCATGGACTACAAGCGGGATTGATTGGACTAGCGTGGCAACAATGCGCAATAGTCGAACAGAGGATATTACAAGGGAATTGTATCTTGCAGTAAATGAACGTGAGTATTACATGGGGCGAGTTAAAGCCATGCAAAATGAATTTCCAAATCCAGTAATTCCAGTTCTTGATACAGTTGGAAGAACTAGAATTGAAAACATGACCGCATATATTCAAGAAAAAGTAAGCGGTTGGCTTCTGCCTTTGGATGAGTTTAATGATCGTTTAAATGCAACTACAAGAAAGAGTGTAGGCACATTAGGGTGTTTTTTAGATGAAGTCACCGCGCCCACGGGTGGCGCTAATGATTCATCAGATAAGTATTTTTTCACTTATAAAAACTTAGACTATGAAGAGAACGGTAATTTTGAAACTCAATACGGAATTGATTTAGCATTGCTTAGAGATCCAACGGAAAGAATCAATCTAGATTGGGCAAAAATGATTTATGATATTTTGCAAGAGGATTTATTTGTATCCTGCGAAGATTGGAAGATGCAAGTTTTCGGCGGTGGCGCTATTGGCTTTTTACTTGATGGTCACGGCAATATTCCAAATGACTATTTAAATGCTAACGAATACCGTTTTTATATTGGTGAACAAAATGATGCGCAAAGTGTTTTTACAGATACATTCCAAGACGTAGAAAATAAAATGAATAGTAATAATAGACTTCAAATATTTTTTGAGAATATATTCAAAGGAAAACTAACTTACTCAAATACAATAAGCAATGGTTTGACAATGGAATACGATAGATCGTATTTTGTTTTCAAGATAGAAGGAGATAGTCAAAACTTTTTATTCTCAGATTTAGATCATTTAGCTTTGTCAGTTGGTTCTAACTTTCAAGATGCACTTAATTTATTACCATTTAGTAATTACGAGGATGGTTTAGCAGATGACAGAATAACGCCGGAAACTTTGACACAAACAAGGATAGACAGCGCGCTTTTTTCTCAATCGGGGATTGTTCCGGGTGACTACCATGTGATTGAGAATTTAATAACTAATTTTAATGACTTTCCTATTCCAAGCACAGACCAAGGAAGTTCATCAGTTGTAACAGAGGTTAACTCCTTTGTGAAAATAAATAGAGAGAATTTATTGCGCTATTATCCAGCACCATAAAAACGCGCGTGTAATTAGCAATATAAAAAAGTCAAGTTAATTTAATAATAAAAAAGGTTT
>CAYMMQ010000270.1:0-2198 GCA_964391585.1 uncultured Ectothiorhodospiraceae bacterium | reverse complement strand
TATTAATGATTAATGCTAACGATCCCGTAGTGCCTTTAGATATTACATTATCTAGGGGTGTTTATGGGATCGGTGTTGCTGGTGCAACACAAGCCGCATTGTCTTCGGTTAGTTCACTAGCTAATGACTCGGTTGTAACAGGTGTTTTAACTGGAGCCGTTGCAGGGGACAAATATTATTGGACTGGTAGTGCATTAAGTAACGTTGCACCTAGTGGATCTGGCAACAGGGTATGGCAAGTCGGTATTGCAAAAAATGCGACTGATTTACACATAGACATAAGATTTAGTAAAGTTCAGTTCTAAGAATTGAATTAATTTAGGGGACTACCATGGACGGTGGTCCCCGACCTTTAGAGGGGACAGATGTCAGATAAGGTTAAAATAAATATACTAGAAACTAATGGCATTGAAAACTATGAAGGCCCAGTTGAACGTCCGTTGACATCGGACATAGTAGACTACAATAATACTAGTAGTGGTCTTTTATCGACTGACATAAAAGCTGCTATTGATGAGTTAAAATCTTTAATCGATGCTCTTGGGGGAGATAGTTTGATTGCAAAGCAAAGGTTTCAAAAACATTTTAGATTAAATGGTACAGGGACCAATAATATGAAAATTGACGGCTCTGTTACTCCACAAGAATTTATGGTAAAGGCCGATGCTATTAACGATTTAATCATTTCAGAAATAACATTCTTTGCATTAGTTAATGAAGGCATACAGTTTTCAAACGCTGATTTTTTACATATTGGTGCATTAACTAATGGCATTTCATTTTCATTTAAAACCGATGACAATACTTATATACCTTTTGATCCGTTAAAAACGACCGAGCATATATTAACCCATATAATGAGTGGAAATAATACGCACGTTATAGAAGAAGAAAGTTCTTTTACAGTTATTAAAGTCACACATAGATTTGATCATGCTAGAATTGCAGTTAGAAAACAGGGCAGTTTTGTTAGTGATGATTTTTTAAAGATAACAATTAACGATAATTTAACAGATGTTTTAATAAATGAAATAGAGGCAATAGCTAACGGATATATATTATGAAAGTAAAATGGACTGCATTGAAAAACTTTATGGCATTAAACAGTGCTGATTTAAGTTACTTGCAAGATAATAATTTTTATATTGTTACTGCAAGCAAGGGCAAGGTTTCTTTTCATTCAGTAATTGCCATATCAATCCCAGCCAACGCTAATCAGACTGACTTTGAAACTAACTATAAGTCTAGTGCAATAAACTTTGGCACAAGCGATATACAGACTGTCAGTATAAACGGCTTAGGAATGGTCGGGGACGCAATAAAGGTTTCGGGCGCATCTTTTGTTGGTTCTAATGATTCAGTTAACAGTAAAATGAGAATTGATGTTAACATGTCACCGCAGCTACTAACTGGCATTTATTCAAGTGTATATTCTTATACTGGCAGCGGTAAATTATTTGGTGGCAAGTTTATTGTTGATAGTGAGGATATATCTTTAAGATTGCTTGTTGATTCTGAAATAATCTTTGATGTTAATATAAAAGACCTAGAGGATATTACAGACAATACACCTTTTGACGTTAACATAGACGATGAGGATTCGGAGTTTAGTGTTGAGTTTAATTGGCCTATAGTATATGCGACAAGCGTTGATTTTCAGGCCAAAAGTAGTGGTGATAATATAGAAAAAACAATTATCAGTTTAAGTAAGGAAATATAAGTGAAAAAAATATCATGGTCTACAATTAAATCAATATTAGATTTGAAACTAAACCTTTCACCTCAGTATATAGAATTACCTAAGAAATATATTATAGAATTATTTGATGGTCCATCGTCTTATAAATGCGTTATATTTAAGAAATCTATTCCTAGTGCTGACCAAACGGACTGGGAAACAAATTATAAGTCAAGAGGTAATAATCCATTATCAAATGTTGATAGTGAGGGTGTGTCTTTATACTCTCCTAAAATGGCACCTGATGGATGGGTATTACAAGGCTTATGTTTTGATTTTACATTATCTAAATTAAATTCACTTAATATGTTAAATGATGATGGCACTGTTTATCCACATGGCTCTATGCTTTTTTATGATGCTAATGGAGTGCCACTCACAACACAGGCATCAATTGATTCCAGTTGTGTTAAAACCATTGTTGTATTTAATCCAGACCATGACTACGGAATAATCAAGG
>CAYMMQ010000269.1:0-2226 GCA_964391585.1 uncultured Ectothiorhodospiraceae bacterium | reverse complement strand
CCCATTAAATAATAACCGCAAAGCCTCAGTAGAGCTGACATTGTTTTCTGTAATCTTTCATTAAAAAAAGTTTAGTGCTCCATTACTTCATTAAAACCAATGGTGTATAATAGTTTCGTTATAAAAAAACAATCACCCATTGGGTGAAACAACGGAGCAATGACATGATGACACACAGCAAACTACCTTTCCAGTACTTGGGCCAAGGATCCGTCAAAGTACATAATCTTGTGAAGAAACAAGCCTAAGCGATAGAAATCATGTGACAGAGCTCCTGTTTCTTGGTCAAAAACTATATAATTTCTTGCAAATACTTCAAATTATTCCAGTAAACCTGTTAAAAATAAGTATGTGCGCGCAAGCATTCCTTCTTATTTAAAGATTAGAGCAGTAATGGCAAATAAAATGTGGCTAATTTAAACGCCAAGTAGCTGTAATGCCAAATGTTGTTGATTGCATAAAAAACGACGGGCTTTTGCAATATTTTTAACTTTCCCAAAAATACGCAATAAGCTTATGGCAAAATTACGTAAACTTGCCATCATCCTCGGTCCTTTGTTGGTGCGAACTTGAGAATGATCTTCTCCAAAGGTTACGTCTCTTACATAATGCAGGCTATTTTCTATAGACCAATGCCCTCTATTTAGAGAAAGCAATATTGCTGGTTTTGCTTTAGAAGGAATTAAGCTGGTAATACCTGCGACTTTCTCAATATAGGTTTCTCCAGTTTTGCATTTGGTAACTTCACGTTCAATAATAAAAACTTGCTGGACATAGGGAAATTGCAAGTAATCATTTAGCTTTGTACTTGTCCAAATACGGCGAATTTCAATTCTTCCATGTCCTTTATCTATTGTCTCCGCTTCGGGGGGGGGAAAGCGCTCTAAATTGAGCGCTTCTATATCAGCTTTTAATGTCGGCTGATTATCCTTAACCGTAAAAACAAAGTCTGCCTTTTTTTCGTTAACCACATAATTAGCTGTTTCCTTTTGCGTGTGTAAGGCATCTGCTGTAATAATTTTTCCCTCTACATCCATAGGGTTTAATAAGGTTTTGATTTCAGGAATTTCATTGGTCTTATCATCAATTTCTATTTGCCCAATTACAACTCCTTGTTTATGCAAAAAAGCACTTAACAAATTAACTTGTTTTCCATTATTCTTTTTCGCTCCGCGTAAAACCTTTCCATCAATAGCAATATTATCTTTTTGTGCTTCAGGATCTAAAGCATTAAATATCCAAGTATTTAATGCTTTATCAATCGATTCTACATCTGCATTTTGAAGTACTCGTCTTATTGTGGGTTCGCTGGGAGCCACAAAGCATTTATTTTTATGATTATAATATGCTCCAAATCTTTTTAATTGATTTTGAGTGCGCAAAGAACACCATTGTGCAATCGCATCGTAGCTTGTTGCTCCACATAATATGGCGCAAATAGACATGCTAATTACAGCCCTCATAGGATGCCGCAATCCTTTTGGTTGCCGATAATCTGGCAATTTTCTTAAATGTGATTGCAAGCTCTCTTGTTGCTTTTTTGTTAATTTAAAATTGACCATCTTCTTTAACCTCACATGTTTTGGCAATTTTATTGTGCGCAACCATTCCCTGGAATACTTATGTAATGGACGTAGCCACACCGTTTTTATATTGCCATGATAAATATATTTTTTTGCGGATTTCCTAAATCCTTTCGTGTTTCCAACACATATCCACCCAGCAGCTTTATAACATGTCCCTAAAAACCTGCTTGGATCAACAAATGTTTCTGCAAGCAAAATAGAATGACCATATATATTCTCCCAATCAATCGATAGCCTTTTTACGTTTAGTGATAAAATTTTTGATGCTAAATTATGTAATTTTACCCCTGGTAAAATCAAGAACCTAACGTTGTTTGCTATTAAACTTAATCTTTGCTCTTTGATTTGTTGGTCCCATGACAACCATTGTTCTCGGGCGCTACAACAAAGTGCGCCTGAGGCCCAACCTATTAAGGCTACCCAACAATTTTCTAAAATTGCTACATAGCGAATAGATTCCCCTATCAATGAATCAAATCCCAAGTAATGATGTGTTTTCATTAAATGATCCCACAACGCTATTTCTTCCGGTAAAATCGGTCGAACTATTAGTCCGCGAAAAGCTTCGCGTGGCGGGTATTTACAAGATTGGGTTATAATTGCCATGAGACAGTTATAACATATCTAAAAAAACCATTCT
>CAYMMQ010000268.1:0-2226 GCA_964391585.1 uncultured Ectothiorhodospiraceae bacterium | reverse complement strand
GCTTAAAGCGGTTTGTGAGCAAAGTGATAAAAAATGGCTGGCAGGTGTGAGGAAAGCAGGCAGTTATATGCTTAGTAGTTTGGCTGTTATGTTAAATTGATTGTATAGTTATTTATGCTATAATCATCTTATGGCAAAGATTGATGAAATTAAAGAAGAGATTGGCTGGTTAAAGATTATTTTTGGTATTCTGACTGCGGTTGATATATCAATTCTTGGTTGGTTAGCTAAAAATTATAACTCTAGTAATGAAATTTTATTGTACATAGCTCTTATAGTTATGGTTATTTCAACCATTGGGATTATTGTGGTTAACAAGAAAGCTTATATAAAAATTAGACAATTAAAGGATATGTGATATGGAATGGATTGTTATACTTGCATCAATAATTGTTTTTGGTGGGCTATTTTACTCAATATTTGATTTTACAAGTCATATTAAATAAATTGGTGATTGCAGAATAAGTTTTTCTGTCTTGTATAGGCATATCTCAAGCATCCGTTCCTCAAAATTATATACTATCGATCCGTTAAGTTTTTTTTACGTTCTCTGTTAATATCCATTACTTTACTGGCTCGTAACTAGAAGTTATATAGGACATATATGGACGCCCCCTTAAAATCAAGTTCTTTTTCTTAATTTTTATCTTTTATAGATCTTTTTATGCATTTTTGGACAATACGAGATCGTCAAGCTGATCCAGAGATGATCGATAAATTTCTTTATTAGATGCGCTCTTTATCAGCCAGTTAATATAAAATTCAATGTAATAAGCTCTAGTTCATTGTCTTGCCCATAAAAACTGTCGTTAAATAAAAAATAAGAAGCTTGGCTGCAAACATATATCCGGTTTCTATTATGGCAGTCATTATTATTCTGCCGAACCATGATGAAATACGCACCTTATCGCCTATACACCCTGTCGGTGTTTAACCTTAGTCCTATCAGGCTCTGATAAGGCACGTAAGCCGTTTTTTCTCATCCTCTTTTTTACGCCAGGTAGAAAAGTCTGTTTAAAGGGATTGTTTGTTGTTAAGTTGGTTAATGAGAAGCAGGTTGAGCGGATATTTTACTGATATCATATTCACCACCTTGTAATATTCTCCATGCAGCACGAGTAAGTTTATTGGCCAGTGCAACATAAGCCTTTCTTTTGCCTCTTCTGGCAATTAATCGTTGGATCCAGCAACTTAAAGGATCTTTTTTCTTACTGCTCCATGTCACTACGGTTCTTGCACCGTGAATAAGCATGGTTCGTAAATAATGATCTCCTTTCTTTGAGGTATCAACATTGGTGTTTTTCCCACCGGTACCAAAGTGAGCAGGTGTTAAACCTATCCAAGAAGACATCTGTCGACCTTTAGCAAATTGGCTACCGTTACCTACGGCGGCAAAGATAGCAGAGGAAATAATCGGACCAACACCTGGAAGAGTTTGTAACCGTTTACAATATTCATTTTGGTTATTAGCAATTTTAATCTTTTGATTAAATAGCTCAATTTTTTTGCGTGTGTCGAGTAAGGCATGATGTTGTACGGTTATCAACTCTTTACAAAGGGGTGTTAAAATTTCATTTTCATCAGCAATAATACGGGGAAGTTCTTTGAGTAAACGAGGTAATTGTTTTGGGAACACAAGCCCATATTCCGCTAAATAGCCTCTGATTTGATTCGCTAATGAAGTGGATTGCTTGATATAAAGCTGTCTCATTCGGTGAAGCATTTGCATATCTTGTTGTTCGTGTGTTTTTATGGATGCAAAGTTCATATTCGGACGCAGTGTTGCTTCACAAATTGCGACAGCATCATTGCGATCATTTTTATTTCCTTTAACAAAGGGTTTGACGTGTTGGGCTGGTACCAGTTTAACGATATGTCCCATAGCTTCAAATTTTCTAGCCCAATAATTAGAACTTGAACAAGCCTCCATTGCAACGAGAGTGGGATCTTGCTGTTGCATGAAGAGAGCTAACTTATTTCTGGTCAATTGTTTATTGAAATTAACTTTATTTGATTGGTTTAAAGCACAAACTTGAAAATAAGTCTTTGCCAAATCGATCCCTATTATACTATTATTGTTCATGATGGATGCTCCTCTTGTTTACTTAAAGTTTTTTGCACCTTAAGTATGGCACATTGCGATGCCGTTTATAGTCGGGCGTCCATCACATCACCCTGATATTGACTTTTTATCCTTCTCAAACTATGCTTATATAAAGTTAAATA
>CAYMMQ010000267.1:0-2230 GCA_964391585.1 uncultured Ectothiorhodospiraceae bacterium | reverse complement strand
TAATAAACGTGCAATAACTCGATTTTGCACATTTGCACCGTGCTTGACAACCAAATCAGCAATCAAAGGATGTCCATCAACGATTTGTCTTGCAATAGCACCTACTTCCATCACCTGAGCATCTAACCGTGGGGCTTTACACCAACTGTAGCCATCTTCGCCTGTATTATCCGTTATTGTCTCTCCTTCAGAGGGATGTAATGCTTCTTTTTTACCACTGAGCCAACTATGACTAATGTCTTCCCGAATAGTTTCAGGCTTTAATGGCTCATAACTTTGCTGACGAAACACCCCTTGTTTGAAAAGAAAGTCACCATTATTTTCATATGCGCCATAACTCATAAATTGATCATAAGCACGACCGATAAAAGATAATTTCAAGTCTTGAGAAATTTTAATAAAACGAGAAAAATCTGCATCTGAGTATTGCTCCGTTAAAGCGAATAAGGACTGTTGATCCTTTAGTTGACTAATAGTTTCAAGTGGTACGCCAAATAATTTTTCCTGTAAAAAAATTCGAAATGTTTTTAAAATCATTGTTAAGCGATGCAGCTCATGACTTTCAACAACACGCGTTACTCCGCCAGGTTGAATAGCCAATGAGTGTGGCCATTTCCCTGCGAGTATAGCGGTCATATGTAAAAATGCAGCTCTTGCTGGTAACACATCTTTATAGATAGTTCCTTTTTGTGCCTTGAACCGTTGTTGCGTTGCTGCAAACCACTTTTTGTCTGCATAATTATCCCTAGCAAAATCAGGCATAAAAAACAGATAAAAATGACTTAAATGATCGGCAATATTTTCAGTTGCTAAGATTAAATTTGTTAATAACTGTCCATTAGGAGATATCTGAAGTCCTTGAGCATTTGCTAGCGCTTTAGCGGTGGCAACTGATTGTGCAACCGAGCAAATTCCACAGATCCGAGGAGTATAGACAAGAGCATCTAATGGTTTTTTCCCCAATAAAATTTGTTCATAACCTCTAAACAATGGTGAGTTGACCCAAGCGGCTTTAATCAAGTTTTCTTCGATCTCAACTTGCACCTCTAAATCCCCTTCTACCCGACTAAAAGGACCTAAAATAATTCGCTTTGCAGAATTTTCAGCCATGTTTATTTTCCTTTTTCCTGATGACCACCCGGGGAAATTTTTAAATGCTCCGATAAGGCATTAACTTTTAAGCGTGCTGGTGTGGCAGCTTTAGCAAGCGATGACAAAGCAACAAACCATGCCTTTGGCATATCAACTGGCAGGCCAACAGGAATACCCGCAATTTTTGGCGTTTGGGTAAAACTATGTCCTGGCTCTTCAAACCTTGGTGCAGTACAATTTATACAGGCATAACCACCTCGTAAACAAGAGCCTTCTCCATTCCACAAACGAATATTGCAATCTGCCCTTGCTTGTGTCCCCAAACAACCTTTATTTTCCATCAAACAGCCTTGATCTGTTGCTTTTAAAGCACTTGCTTTATATTCATAAAACTCATTTCTTGGACAGCCATGATGAACCAAATGATCGGTGTAACTTCGTGGCCGTTGAAAACTATCCAAATGTTCAATAGCTAATTGCTGATTTTTTAACATTAATAGGCTTTCTATCACCCAACTCGGATGGGTTGGACAGCCAGCAATATTAACCACAGGAAAATTGGCTAATGATTTCCATGAAGAACTCAGTAGTCCTCCTTGCTCCATTCCATGATATTGCAGACCCGTTGCTTCAGACGGGTTATTGCCCGACATGGTAATCCCACCAAAACTCGCACAACTTCCGATCGCTACAACATAACTAGCCTTGTTGGCAATTGAATTAATCACTTCGAACATGGCACGGTTAGAACCACTTAAACGATGAAAACTCCCCGTACCTCTGGGTCCCATAATCACCGAACCTTCTAAACATAAAACATCTAATTTAAGACTTCCTTCTTCTATTTGTTGCAACAATTGCAAAAAATCTCTATCTCCCGCCTCACTTAATGAGGGATGCCATAATAAATCAATTTGATTTAGTGCAAGACTCGTTAAAAAATCAGGGTTTTCGGCGTTAATGGTTGACATGCTACAACCTCCGCAACCTCCAGATTGAAGCCATAAGATAGTAAAGTCTTTCATCGTCTTATTCAGGTAAACTCAAAATAAATTCAGCACCACTCTCTTCAGCACCACTCTCTTCAGCACCACTCTCTTCAGCACCACTCTCTATAGAGAGAACATTCAATGCACCA
>CAYMMQ010000266.1:0-2242 GCA_964391585.1 uncultured Ectothiorhodospiraceae bacterium | reverse complement strand
CGAATCTGCTCATCACTCTTTTTGAGAACCAGTTTTCCCTTCAGGTTGAATAATTCAGCCCTTTGTTCTTCATCAAGTTTCTCTTCACAACTTTTGAGAGAATGATAAACTGCAGCAAAAAGCAAAGAGAGAGTGGTTAATCGCTGCTGACCGTCTACCAACTCAAGCCGTTGGATGGATAGCGCATCCGTATATTGATTAATGCAAATGATGGAACCGAGAAAATATCCGGGATCGTTTTCCATAACATCATCAAAAAGGCTTTCCCACTGCCCTGTACTCCAGGTATATTCACGCTGATAACGCGGAACAGCGTAAACCACATCTGATTCAATATCAAAAAGTTGAGAGACAGGATAATTATTAACTGATTTAATCATTGCAATACCTCTTTTATATTTATTCTAAGCTACAATTCTAACTCCAACTCATAAATCTCGTTAAGGTTACTCAACATCTCATCAAAAGTGGTATTCTTTAATCCTAAATTTTTCATGTCAATGTCTTCACTTTTTTTTATGCATTTGATGAACTTTTTCATATCCTGTTTCACCGAGTCTGGTAATTCTATACGTGTATCAGCTGATAGTATCTGGTACAAACGTGCCACATCATTTTTGTGTTTGCGAACATCTCTACTATCCTCCAATTCACCTTTGCCAATCCTTGCGGACATATCGAGCCAAGCACGCGCCTTTAAAGGAATTAGATGTTCCGCACAAACCAGGGAAACACCATTTAGTTCACGTTTCCCATTATGTATAAAGTTATAATAATCGTCATTCATTAAAATAGCCGACAAGCTTGAAGCCTCCTCATCCATAGGAATAGGGATAATATGTTTATAATCATCCAGCGATAAAGAATTTGGTATTCTCGAAAAAAGCTCTAACATTTCCGGGAAGTCCGAATTGGAGGGAGAATAAAAACGATAATATATTTTTTTACCCGTGCTTCTTTGTTGATTACAATAGCCGCCATCGCGCACAAAATCCCAAAACACACTAACAAATTCTGCATCCAATGCTTCAACGCAAAGAACAATATCCAAATCCTTTGTAGCACGAAAGACTAACCCGACATCTTCCATTATTACACTGCATGCCGTACCACCAATCAATATATAACGGTTGGAATAAGCAGCAAAATATTTCTTGAACTGATCCAATCCTTTTACCACTTTATTTGCTCCATCATCTGGTTTAACGCAGTTTCCACGCGTTCATCCTTGTTTTTTTGTAAGCTAAGGTACAATGAGAAGGTATCTACTACCTGACCTTGTGCTGTCAACTCAGGGTTATAACTCCACACCTCTAATTCACAAACACCATCCTCTGCCTCAGCCAATGCATTAACCCCGCTTTGTTGCAACATTTTCCATCGTTCTTTACTGATTGCGTAAACTGGTTGTCTGGGCGGATTCAAAAGAGTGTGCTCTGCTAATGCACTTAAACCGCTTTTAATGGTCACCACGTCTGTGCCTTTTATCCTATCAACCCAGACTCTCTTTTTAACTGGGTCACGCATTAATGTTCTGGCTTTTTCCCATAAAGCGGTTTTACTACTCAATAATGACAGCCACCGTTCTCTCCCCTCTTGATTAACTTCACTCAATTCTGCTGCTTCAATCATATCCAAAACACGCGACATTGACATAGTGCTGTAACCAAATTGTTTTGCCAAATCGGAAGGCAATGCCCTTCCTTTTATGCGACCAAGCAACGCCGCAATAATTACCACCTGAGCAGAGGGGCTTAATGCCTTTGCCATGGTTCTCCATTTACGAAAATACTCACGCAAATCAATATTTAACTCTGGCAGGTACATCTGGTTCCCCGGAACTACAAAAGCCACCTTCTGTTCAATTAAACGCTTACGATTATAGGCGGACATTGCCGGTTGCACATAAATACAAATCCCCTGCCACTTATTTTGCACCTGTTTTATATGCTTGCACACACGTGCTGGTGTGGGTTCCTCATTACCTTTGGCTATCATAAGCACACACCGACTACCTAGCAGTTCCATCTCATAAAAGTCATATGAATCTTTCAGAAAAAATGGTACCCCCCCTTCTTGCTTCCAAGGGATAGCCATGACCGTAAGTCCAAGAGTTTCGTGAAGGTAACGTTCAAGTGTTGGGATTATTGTTATCACTACAAACTCCAATTATTCAAATAATTAACCTATAAAGCGCACAATAACATTAAGTATGTTAGTATGCAAATAAATTGTTACTTTG
>CAYMMQ010000265.1:0-2270 GCA_964391585.1 uncultured Ectothiorhodospiraceae bacterium | reverse complement strand
CCACCCTGAGGGTTATTTTTGAGCCTTTTGTTGGCTTTGATAGCTATTCTATAACTTGTGCATTAGCGGGTGCTGTTGCGTGGGTGCTGATTAATATTTTTGTTGGCTGGCATATTAAACAAATAGAATGCGGGTGATTGTATTACTAGGTAAAAGTAGGGTGCAATATTTAATTGGGGAATGTTTTGCGGTGTGCTGGCTCAACTGCTGGATGCCCTAGTCTAATAGTCTGTGTGATTGCATAACATACCAAGCCCGTGATTAAACTATAATAGAGAAAGCCTAGCCATACGCCTAGCTCATACTCGTAAGGCAAGTAAAGGCCATGTGAAGTTATTCAGATCATAGAACTACATGGTTTGGTTGAGTATAAGCTCACGTTCAGGTAGTTTTGAAATTTGATGAGAAATTAAAGTAAGCAGATCTTCAATATGAAAACCTGCTATTATGAAATTGTATATAATGTTTTCTAAAAAATGTTATATTTTATATCGCTTTAACATAACACCTAATCGACAAAAATTAAAAGGTGCAAATATTAACTACGCTGCAACTCTAAACTTTATCAGAAGATGATTTTTTATAACATGAATATTAAAAGATATATTACATAATGGAACTTAATACAACACAAATATATGAAATTGAACAAGAGATTTTTAAATCGAGAAAAATTCAAGCAATAAAACGCTATCGGGAAGCCACTAATCTTAGTTTAAGCGATTCAAAAAAAGCAATTGAAGAAATCACTTTACAGTTAATGCAAGATAAACCCTGGATGTTTAATGAAAAGAATACGCCTAAGTCAACCAGTAGTAAAATAATAAGCAAAAAAGCATTAGTTATTTTTATACTTATTGACACGCTTATTTTTGGCGGCGCAATTTATTGGTTTATGTTTTACAATCAAAATGAGAGTAACAAAACGCCTATAATCAAAACTGATAAACTAACTACTAAGCAGTCTTTACCCAAAATTATAACCCAGAAAGAATCCATTAAAATTAATCAAAAGACTAACGCATCCAGATATTTGGCTAAAAAACCCAATAGAAATGATTATCACGCAGATATTAATCCTTCGGACACATTTTTATCATTGTACGAAGCCAAATTGAATGATAGTAGTTATCAAGAAAGGAAAAATAATTCTCGAAATAGCAAAACTCATGATGACTCTTTAAGTGAACGGAAAATTAAAACACTACGTTCTCATTTAACGGCTAAACGTATTAAACCTGTTGAAGAAAAAATGATAACTATTCCAGTGATAAAGTCTAGTTCTCACATTGATGGAAAAATTGAGCAAAGCGAATGGTTAGAATCTATCGCTCTGGAAATTGGAGGAAATAAAGATACGACGATTTACCTGCAATCTGATGGAAAATGGCTTTATATAGCTTGTGATGCTAGAGACGAAGTCACTGCTTTCGGTTATGATCAATTAAGAGTTTATTTTCATGCTGGTTTAATAGCTGAAATGGTCAACGAACGCATTCACCTAGGTAAAAGTAATAAAGTAACCAGTATTCGACAAACTAACATTTTGTGGCAAGGCGATCCTCCACAAAATAAATATGAGCGTTGGAAAAAATATGCAATTAATGACTGGGGCTTATATAAATATGCTGTTGGCTCAAGTGATCTGCATGGAAATCGTCATTATGAGGTAGCTATTTATTTAGAGGAAGTAGGTATTCACCTGGATGTTCCATTTACCTTATCTATTGAAGTCGAAACAGATCCCAAAAAAAATGATAAAGGAAAATTTGTTAAGAGACAATATTTGGGATATCTTGGAAGTATAGAAAGTCCCTTTTGGTTTAGGATTGGATCTTCTTCAGCTAAAAACAACAATTAATTCACATCAACCTGGTTAAGACGAGTTAACAACTATTGCCCAGATTAATTTATACTTTTTTTACAATTCATTACTAATAGTTCAATGCGTTTCATCAATAGGTTGAATACTTGAAGAGTTATTTCATTGATAAATAAAATCTCAGCATTAGCAGAGCTCTTCAATGCTCTACCTTGTTTACACCTTGTAATCAACAGATTTTTCCTGGGCTGGAGGATCAATAAACTGGTTCTTTAGGCCAGAGTGAATTTTATAGAAGTTGTCATTTTGTAAGGAAGCAAATATTAACAGCGTGTCAAAGGATTAAACGTATAGACGACAACCACATTGAAATCCGTCGATAGCTAGCGAACGCCTATTTCCATAAAAAAAGATTTATACTTCATATCCTCTTTAAGAATATGGTTTG
>CAYMMQ010000264.1:0-2295 GCA_964391585.1 uncultured Ectothiorhodospiraceae bacterium | reverse complement strand
CTGGAGTGTATATCGTACTTGGTTAGTATCTGCAGGATTGGGGATTTTATGCCTAGCCCCTTTGATTATGCACGCAGTTGAATTCTATCGTTCAGATACAACCTTTTCTTATAAACAGAAGTTTTCCTATTTTCTTCTCTTATCACTTTCCATCACTTTAGTTATTGTTTCGTCGGTTAACCTGGATTTTGCAAAAGAGTACTTACAATTCTTTGTGTTTTTCACCTTACCCATATTAATTTGGGCGGCCATCCAGTTTGGGCTATGGGGTGCTGTATCAGTTTCAGCCGCCTTAGTATTTATATCAGTTCATTTAACCGCTATGGGTTATATTTCTGTGTCAGAGGTATTCATAACTACTTCACAGGCAGTTTTGGAAGTACAAATTTATTTAGTCTCTCTCATCATCGCATCCTTGTTTACTGCATTAGCTATTGAAAAGCTTAAAAAGTCGTCCACTGATTTATTAAGTAGCTTAAATCGTTACCGCTCAATATTTAATCATTCATCTTCATCGCTCTGGGAAGAGGACTTTTCAGCCGTTAAAACTTACCTTGAAAAGGTGAAATCCGAAGGAAATGATAATATTCAAGAATGGTTGGATAAAAATCCTGAACAAATCGAAAAGTGTTCTCGAATGGTGCATATTCTCGAAGTCAATAATAGTGCCCTCGAAATGTTTGAAGCTACATCTAAATCTGAGCTTTTAACTAATTTAAATCAAATTTTTAATCAAGAGTCTCTAGCAGTTTTTAAAAATGAGCTGGTTTCCTTTATTAATGGAGAATTCACGTTTAAGTCACTAGCAAAACAAACAACATTAAAGGGGAATATTCGTTATACAGAGGTCAGGGCGGCTGTGGTAAAGGGGCATGAAAATGACTGGAAAAAAGTATTGGTTTCTATTGATGATGTTACCCAGTCTAAACTAACGGAAATCCGACTCAAGCGCACTAACCAAATTGGCGAAGTCATTGCCAACTGTGAACAGGTAGTATTACGGGCTAAAGATGAAGATGCTTTGCTAAAGCAGTTCTGCCAAACCATCATTAAAAATAACTATTATCTTATGGCCTGGGTAGGTTATGCCGAAAAAAATGAGCAATATAATGTCAAGCCGATCGCCTATTCTGGAATGGATAGTTCTTACTTTAAAAATATCCGCATAACCTGGGATAAGACAAAGTATGGACAGGGACCTACTGGTACAGCCATCCGTGAAAGGCGCCCCATAGCGACTCAGAACATTCAAACCGATCCTTTTTTCCCCCCATGGCGTGAAGCAGCGTTAGCTATGGGTTACAACTCATCCATTGCTCTACCACTTCTGGATTCAGACGGGCACTGTTTTGGATGCCTTAATATATACTCAAGTGAAGTTGGTGCATTTGATAAAGAAGAAATGGGAATGCTATCACGACTTGCTCACAACCTTTCCTACGGCATATGGCAAATAAATGAGCACAAGTTACGCAAGGAGATGGAGAGTTCACTGCGTCGTAATGAAGAACGATTTCGAGTTCTTTTTGAGCAAGCGGCTGTTGGTGTTGCTCAACTTGCTCCTGATGGTAAATGGTTGGAAGTAAATAATAAATTGTGTGATATTGTTGGGTATTCAAAAAATGAGCTCTTATCTAAAACATTTCAAGATATTACTTATCCAGATGATTTACAGACTGACCTAAGTTACGTCAATCAGCTTCTTAAAGGTAAGATTAAAACGTACTCAATGGAAAAGCGCTATTTTAAAAAGAATGGTGATATTATCTGGGTTTATCTAACCGTTAGCCTTGTACGAGACATCGATAAAAATCCTGACTATTTTATTTCAATTATTGAAGATGTTACTGAGAAGAAGGCTCAGGGACTGGAACTTGATGCGCACCGATACCATCTGGAAGAGTTGGTGAAAAAACGCACCAAACAATTGGAGGTAGCACAACATAAAGCTGAGGCAGCAAATGAATCTAAAAGCCTTTTCCTTGCCAATATGAGTCATGAAATTCGCACTCCTATGAACGCAATTCTTGGGCTATCTCACCTACTACAAAAAAGTGAGCACAATACGAAGAAAAGTGAACGCCTCAATAAAATTAGCATGGCTGGTGAGCACCTGCTTTCGCTGATTAATGATATTCTGGATATTTCAAAAATCGAAGCAGGCAAACTTGAGCTGGAACAAATAGATTTCTCATTAGAAATACTTTTTGAACAGATAAAGTCAGTATTTAATGGGCAATTCAAAGAAAAAGGATTACTCTTTGAGGTGGGAACATTTGATTTCCCACCTAGATT
>CAYMMQ010000263.1:0-2312 GCA_964391585.1 uncultured Ectothiorhodospiraceae bacterium | reverse complement strand
AGCCTGACATTTTTTTTACGACTCGACTCACCGGTGCTGTTTTTATAGAGACGAAAAGGCATAAAGGGAAGTTGCAGAAAATCCAAAAAGAGAAAATAGCCAAACTCAATTCTTGCGGAGTAAAAGCCTTTGTGTGCCGTTCTATTTCCGGAACTGAATGGCCATTAACTGAACAGTGGCTTGAAATAAAGAAAGCGCTTAATTTAACAAAAGACAATGTTATTCGTGCGCATGATATGGAATAACTATATTGGAATGGATAATTATTTTTCGAAAGGATGGTCTTATAGACAATGAATGATACTTATGGATTCGTTGAGAAGTGGCTTGCCGACAGGATTGGCATTGAGTCCATTGCGTACCCATTAGAAAGTGGAAACCAGGTCGCTGCTGTTGATGCTGAAGGTTTTAGCCGCGCTGCTGATGTGATAAGTTTCTTATGGAAGAAGCATTGTGACGGAGACATCGGATTAATGCCAATTAATGTTAACACTGTTATCTCCGGTATGAAAACAATCATACATTCTTTCTGGGCTGACGACAATGTGCTCGATGAGATTACCGGCGAAGAGGCAAAGGCTGTTTCTCAATATCATGCTGTTAAAGCAATAGGGCCAAGCGGGGCGCGTTTTAATATGGAAACGATTGTTAAAATGATAGAGGATTATCTTAACCCTCCAGCACAAGAACAGGCTGATGGCCAGGCAGTTCCGGAAGAAGAATCCGGAGTAATTGAAGATGGGGCGGAAAAGCCTGAAAAGAAAAAAGTTAAAAAGAAAAAAGTTAAAAAGATTTCTGCCAGGCAGAAAAATATTAATAATTTTATTGACCATATCGTTGGAATGTCGCCGTATGCGAAAACCAGGTGGGAACATGAAGGCTACCATATTATATCAATCGGGTGTGAAATACCCGGAATACTTACTGACTCATTTAACCACCTTGCTTGCGAGATTAAAAAGAATATTATTCTCTTAAACGACAACGCTGTAGCTACATATGTCACTAAGCAAATGAAAGATTTCCACAAGCTTTCACAGGTCGAATACCACACGATGTTTCTAATCCACGGTGCGCATTGCCCTGATTCTCAGTACTATACCCATAAAAGCATGCTGTGCCTCGGCTTTGATGTTCAGTCATTACATTCAATACAAAATGACGGAAATATTAATCAAGAAGTCAGGGGTATCAGAGACAACACCACAATTAGTAACGAGGAAAAGGAACACCGTATCAATGAGATTTTTAAGAAGAAAGCCAACTCTCCTCTTTTCAGATTTGATGAGGTGTTTAAAGATACTGTTACCAATGTGATATGGGCACTGAAAGACCGGTGCATTATATATCTGATGATCGATTTTACTGCTGAAAATGAACCATTTTATCAGACCGCTCTGTCTGAGCTGTCAAGGAGGTATAATCACAGTGTTTCATATGATACGCTTAAAGAGATTGACCAGGCATATCTGGAGCAAATGCATGATGATAACAAAGAGGATTATATCAAATTTAGCATTGATAATTCAAAAGCCATTCTTGACCAGATAAAGATAAAACGCGATGAGCATCATAAGCATTATAAAGAACATCTTAATAAAGCTCTTGAACATGCGAAGATTTATCAGAGGTATAATGACCAAATTGTTTATTTCAATGAGGAAAAGTTCGAACAGGACGAGCGGAAAAAAGCTCAGGATAATTACACCGAAACCCTTGCGATTGAAAAGGTTAATGCGATTATCGTTAAAGATAAAGCTATTTATGTTTATACAAAGAATCTTTATGCTCAAGACGAGCGAACAGAGCGGTGGCATGACATTGGGACTTTTCAGATTTCCATTGGTATGCACGGCAACGAATACGATGAAGGTAATACGGTGCGTATCAAGAACACCAAATATCAGATTAAAGCATTTTCAGGTTTTATGCAGGCTCCTCATGTATATGAGGACGGTCACATTTGTCACGGAAACCTGGCAATAGGCATGATTGATGCGTATCAGCGCAGAAATATGTTTGAGCTGGTTTATCAGGTAGTCTTGTTTCTGGAAGATGCTAATACAGCTGACAGCGCGGGAGAGAAAGTAAACAAATGGCCCGAAGTACCGGCGGAAATCGCTATGCAAAAAGAAGCTGTCGATGAAATAGAGCAGTATGAAAAATTACATAAAATGGTAGAGGCTGAGAAAAAATTTAATGATTCAATGGCCGACGATATAGCTATTAAAATATAAGGAGGTTTTCGAAGCGGTTTATGAAAACTCTCCACGTTAACCCTGACGTTTGACTGTGCCATGCGGTCTCGGGAA
>CAYMMQ010000262.1:0-2318 GCA_964391585.1 uncultured Ectothiorhodospiraceae bacterium | reverse complement strand
CCAAGAATACCTTCTTTTCTAGCAATTGTTGCTAACTCAACACCTTTTTCAATTAATTCATCAGGGTTATCCGGTTTAGCCAACAATGCTTTCAAAAAAACCTTCATCGAACCAATCGTCATCGCCAAAGGGAAACAGGCAATCACAGCAAAAGTTGCACCACCAAACACCACCAAAATCGAGGGTACGTTGATAAACAATACGATCCCGCCACTAAGCACCATTGCTACAGCGATAATAATTAAACAACCAACAATTCCAATCAGTGTTGCAATATCCACTTAATATTCCTTTGATGATGATGCTTGTTTCAAGCTAACAATAATTAATTTATAATACTCTTTAATCTAAAGAAGCAAAACTTTAGAGCTACCTCTTTAACTAAAGAGTTTTTATTAGCATAATAACAGCTTTAATAAACGATAAAGATTCTAACATGTAATCGGCAGGAATTTAATAAACTTTACAAAAATTCAACGCTTTAACATAGAGGCATAATTCATTGACAAATAGTCTAATAAAATGTGTAGCAACAAATCTAAAACCATATTAATTAGTGGCTGCTCTAGCGGTATAGGCTACTTTTGCGCCAAGGCTTTAAAGGAGGCGGGTTATGAGGTTATTGCCACCGCAAGAAAAACCCAGGATGTTTTGCGTCTAAAAGCAGAAGGATTTGAAAGTTATCGGCTCGATCTAAATGATAGCGACAGTATTAACGATGTGTTAAAAAATTTTAACTCTGCTCGCCCTTTATATGCCCTGTTTAATAATGCGGCTTATGGACAGCCCGGTGCTGTTGAAGATTTAAGTCGTGATGTTATCCGACAACAATTTGAAACCAATGTATTTGGCACCATGGAATTAACCAATCAAGTCATTGGCATAATGCGACTACAAGGTTACGGGCGAATTATCCATAATAGCTCGGTTTTAGGTATTGTTTCTTTGGCTTATCGGGGTGCGTATAATGCTTCTAAATATGCTCTGGAAGGTTTTGCGGATACCCAAAGACTAGAATTAAAAGGAAGTGGTATTTCTATCTCATTAATTGAGCCTGGCCCAATCATCAGCCATTTTCGTCAAAATGCTTATGCAAAATTTACTCAACATATAGCGATTAAAAAAAGTTACCATCAACAACAATACGGAAAAATGATTGCTCACTTCAGTAAAAAAGAAGGCGCTGCTGTTCCTTTTACTTTAGGACCTGAAGCAGTTTATAAAAAGCTATTGCATGCCTTAGAAGCAAAAACGGCTAAACCACGGTATTATGTGACATTCCCAACCTATTTATTTGCTACCTTAAAACGAATATTACCCGTAACTTACTTAGACTGGATCCTATCTAAAGTCTAAGTTTTAACACAGATGACTGAATATGACACTAGAAAATGAGCATACCACCTTTGTCAACAAATTTAGGGATGCTACACCTTATATCAATGCCTTTCGAAATAAAATTTTTGTGCTATATTTTAGTGATAGTATTTTAGTCAGTGATAAGTTCCCCTCTTTTGTACGCGATCTTACCCTATTACACAGTTTAGGCATTAGGCTTATTTTGGTTCATGGGGCAAGAGGTTTGATTGATAAAAAGCTTGAGCAAGCGCAAATAGGTACGGAGTTTGTGAGCAATTTACGAGTGACCGATATAGAGCAAATGCAATTAATTAAAGAGCTATACGGTACAATTCGTTATGATATTGAGGCTCTTTTTACTCGTTCTATAAGTAGCTCACCTCAACTATTGGCTAAACACTCCAGTAGTTCATTAATGATTATTTCTGGTAACTTTGTTACAGCTCAGCCGCTGGGGATTATCAATGGAGTTAATTTACAATGTACGGGGAAAGTTAGGAAAATTGATGTCAAACAAATTGAACAATTATTAGCACAAAACACTATTATTTTGCTCTCCCCTCTGGGCTTTTCACCTTCTGGTGAAACATTTAATTTGGACGCTGAAGAACTTGCTGCAAAATGTGCCATAGCTATCAATGCAGACAAGTTAATTTTTATCAGCCCTATTCAAGGTATTTTTGATCAAAATAATAATATTATTACCGAATTAAATAGTGATGAGATAAAAATAGAACTATTACAAAATAATATTACAGAATCCGAAAAAGGGCTGATGCAACAGGTCATTTATGCAGCTGAAGCTGGGGTTAATAAAATACAATTAATCAACCATGATCTTGATGGAGCCTTATTAATCGAGTTATTTACTAATCAAGGACTTGGCACCTTAATCTGTAATGACCAGTTAGAACAAATTTGCCGTGCAAATTTTGATGATATTAATGGCTTTTTATAAT
>CAYMMQ010000261.1:0-2328 GCA_964391585.1 uncultured Ectothiorhodospiraceae bacterium | reverse complement strand
AGCGACTGAAACCACAAAGAGAAAATCAGAAGGTTATATTCAAATAGCATTAGGTGTGGTGCAGAAATTTATCAGTACCATCTTGTTATTTGCTTTTGGCATAGGTTGGTTAGAATTATCACCACCTATTATGATAGTTTCATTTGCTATTGCGCAATTGAGTTACTTGTTTAACCATGTGAATACATCGTATTTGCAGAATGTGTAAAATTGGAGTTATAAGTTGAGCGAATCAGCCCATGCACCAACAGCGGTAGAATACATACAACATCACCTTAAAAATAATGCTATAGGTGACGGTTTTTGGACTATAAACCTAGATACCATGTTTTATAGCTGGCTAACTGCCGGTTTGTTAATGTATATTGCCTATGTGGTTGGCAAGAACTTGACAGAAGATAGCCCTTCTTCAATTCAAAATGTAATAGAGGCAGTAGTGGAGTTTGTTCAACAACAAATCCGCGATATTTTCCCTGGAACGAACCCGGTTATTGGCCCGTTGGCTCTAACTATTTTTATGTGGGTGTTTTTTATGAACACCATGGACTTGGTGCCGGTTGATCTGCTGCCATCAATTGGTAGCATTGTTGGTATTCATGCTATGAAAGTTGTTCCAACAACTGATTTAAGTACTACTTTTGCATTATCCCTCTCTGTTTTTGCTTTAATTATTTACTACAACATTAAAGTGAAGGGTTTTGTTGGTTATATAAAAATGTTCTTGTTTCACCCATTTGGTAAATACCTAATCCCTGTTAACATCATAATGACTGCGATTGAAGAAGTTGCAAAACCAATCAGTCTTGGTTTACGTTTGTTTGGTAACATGTTTGCAGGAGAGTTGATCTTCTTATTGATTGCTCTACTAGGTGGTTCATCATTAATTGGTTTGTTGCCCCAGGTTGTATTAGGTAGTGTTTGGGCAATATTTCATATTTTAGTGATAAGTTTACAAGCCTTTATCTTTATGTTGCTAACAATCGTTTATCTTGCGATGGCACACCAAGATGACTCGGAACAGCATTAATCAATTTTTTAATAACTTAATTTATATCTTTCATTTATACAAAGGAGAAACACATGGAAGCAGCAATGGCTACAGTTTACGGAAGTACTGCAATAGCGGTTGGTATCATTCTGGCGGCAGCAGGTTTAGGTTCAGCTTTAGGTTGGGGTCTAATTTGTTCTAAGTTTTTAGAAGGTATTGCAAGACAACCTGAAATGCGTCCACAGTTGATGGGGCAAATGTTGTTTACGGGTGGTTTGATGGAAGCTTTTCCAATGATTGTTTTAGGTATGGCAATGTGGTTTGTTTTTGCTAACCCATTTGCAAGTGCTGTTCAAGCAGCTGCTGGTGCATAATATACCTGAAGGTTAATATATCTATATGATAATTTGGTCAGGCTCGTCTAATAAACTTTTAGATGTCAATTAGCCCTGAGCAAATCTGAGTGCTTATTGTATTCAGATGCTTAACGTAAATTTGATGGGGTTTAAATAATGAGTATTACAGCAACACTGATAGGACAGATTATTACCTTTGCGGTCTTAGTTTGGTTTATCAATAAAACACTTTGGGGACCATTAACCCAAATGTTAGAAAATAGAAAACTCAAAATTGCCGATGGACTTGCTGCAGCAGAAAAAGCTCAACATGAGCAAGAGTTAGCTCGTAAAGATGCTTTGCAGCATATTAAAGAAGGTAAAGAGCAAGCTGCTATAATTATTTCTCGTGCGCAAAAACGTTCAGCAGAAATTATTGATGATGCTAAAGTTGAAGCAAAAGCTGAAGGAGTTCGATTAATTACGGTAGCTGAAGCTGAAATTGAGCAAGAAAAGCAACGTGCAAAAGAAGCTTTACGTGAGCAAGTAGTTACGATTACTATGACTGCAGCAGCTAAAATTATTAAGAAAGAGATTAATGCTGAATCTCATAGTGCAATTTTGAACGATGCCGTTGGTCAGTTATAAACGAACGTTAAATAATTATCGTATATTAAGGACATAAAATGGCTGAAAATACCACACTATCAAGACCTTATGCAAAAGCAATTTATAATATTGCAACTCAGACGAACAGCGTAAGTGCATGGTCAGAGAAGTTAGCATCTCTTGCGGCCATTGCTAAAAATGAAACGATGGCTTCAATTATTGGTGATCCAAGCATTGATGAAGAGAAAATTGTTAGCATTTTTCAAGAAGTTGCTAAAGACATCATGGATGAGCAAACATTGAATTTAGTAAAACTAGCTGTTAGTAATAAGCGAGCTAGTATTTTAGACAATGTTTGTCATAGTTATGAGAAAATTGTAGCTGAACAAACTGGCA
>CAYMMQ010000260.1:0-2348 GCA_964391585.1 uncultured Ectothiorhodospiraceae bacterium | reverse complement strand
GGTATTGTCGACTCTTATCGCTGTAGTCGTCAGCAAACTAATAAAACCGGCTAATCATTATCATGATTGATATAAGCATGAGTAGTTTATGTATTTGCTGCAAAAAAAGGGCTACAATGTAAGTAGCCTCTTTTAAACCAATAAGAAACTTTAGTAACTTACAATACGAATTGCCTTGTAATCAAGCTGAAACTAATGGATAAGCAGGTATATTTATGAGAAACATTGACAAAAAATTCATTAAAAAAGCCAGTCATGATCTTGCTCAACATTCGATTAATGGCATATATACTTACTTAATAGCCTGGTGGATTATAGCTGTTTTTTCTAGTGTCAGCTCTTATAACCTTCAGTTAGTTCACAGTGTCGGTTTAGCTTTAACCTGTGTTGGTCTGTTACGTTTATTATTAGTAAGATTTTTTGAGCCATTACAAACGAATAACCCCAATCTATGGAGTCAATTATTTTGTGTTGGGATGGTGTTTTCAGCCAGCATATGGAGCTTTTTTAGCGCTTGGTCTTTTTATCAAGTAGGTTTGACAGACGAAGCAATTATTGTTTTTTTACCAATTGTTTTATTTAGTTCTGGGGGGATAGTAAGCCTTTCTCCAAATCGAAAGTACCTTGTTCTATTTTTAACGATTATAACGGTCCCTCAACTTATTGTCTTTCTCTCAATGGCAAATGCAAATGCTTACCTGATTGCATTTATGTTTATATTCTTTGAAATATTTTTATTAGAGTTGGGGTTGAAAATCAATAAAGATTACTGGGAGTTATTAGAAAACAATGAAGATAATATTCGACTCTATGCTAATGTTTTTGAAAATAGTGGTGAAGCTATAGTCATTACCGACAAACACAATAAGATTATTAGTATTAACAAAGCAATGCAAGACTCTATGGGGTATAGCCTTGAAGAACTCAAAGGGAAAAATCCTGGCTTTTTAAAATCCAAATACACTCCAGATAAATCCTACAAGGAGATGTGGCAGTCTTTAAAAGAAACAGGTAACTGGCAAGGAGATTTATGGAACTGTACTAAAAGTGGTGACTTTTTACCTAAATGGGCTTTTATATCCGTTATTCGGAATAAAGAAGGGGAAATAAGCAACTATATTGCGAGTTATTCAGAATTAAGTAAACGAAAACATGTAGGAGAGCGTATCAATGAACTTGCATATCACGACTCGTTAACAGGCTTGTTAAATAGAATGTCATTAGAAAGTAGAGCCAGGCAAGCATTACTATCTGCACAGCGTAACCGACAGTCTGTTGCATTTTTCTTTATTGATATGGATCGTTTTAAAAATGTAAATGATACGCTGGGACATTCTGTAGGTGATGAATTATTAATAGAAGTCTCTAAACGCTTGAAAAACAGTGTTCGTGAGAGTGATATTGTTGCTCGTCAAGGTGGAGATGAGTTTGTTGTCGTCTTAACAGATCTTGAAGATCCTATGCTCTCAAGTGCCATAGCCGCATTTATAGTACACAGCTTGTCCCAGCCTTATCATATTAATAATCATACCCTTAATTCATCTCCCAGCTTAGGGATTAGTCTTTTTCCAAATGATGCAAAGGATACTCATACATTGCTAAAACATGCTGATACTGCAATGTATTATGCCAAAGAAAAAGGGCGTAATAATTATCAGTTTTTTACTCAGGAGTTGAATAATATTGCAGCAGAAAGAGCCGAACTAGAAAACGAACTCAACCTAGCCCTTGAAGAAGGACAGTTTACTCTTTTTTATCAACCTAAATTGTCAGGTAATGATGGAAAAATTATTGGTTTTGAAGCGCTGATTCGTTGGATACACCCAGAGAAAGGTTTAATTCCTCCAGATAAGTTTATTTCAATTTGTGAAGATAATAAATTTATTATTCCCTTAGGTCATTGGGTTATTGGAGAAGCTTGCCAACAACTTGAACGTTGGCAAAAACAAGGGTATAGCAAATTAACTATGGCTATTAACCTTTCATTACAACAGCTCCAGTCAAAGTGTTTTGTTCCCTCAATAAAAGAAGAACTTAATAAATATACCTTTTCATCAAGCCAAATTGAGTTTGAAATTACTGAGTCTACGGCAATGTTTGATCCAGAAATGATTATTGAAAAACTAAAAAGCATCAAACAGTTTGGTATCAAACTGGCTATTGATGATTTTGGTACTGGCTATTCATCACTGGCTTATTTAAAACGTCTACCCATAGATACGCTAAAAATTGACAAAACATTTGTTAGTAATTTAGAAAATGATAAAAGTGATGCTAAAATTTGTGCTGCAACTATAGCCCTTGCACATAGTTTGGGGCTAAAAATAGTTGCAGAAGGAGTAGAAACA
>CAYMMQ010000259.1:0-2351 GCA_964391585.1 uncultured Ectothiorhodospiraceae bacterium | reverse complement strand
TGATGCACTAACAAACCTAGCAGAATTAAAGCTGTACCAATCCACAAATGAATACTGATTGTTTCATGATTAAAAATATCACCTATTATCAGTGCAATCACAGGAGTAATCAAGGTGATTAAAGCTACACTTGAAGCCGCCATATTGGCCAGCACATAATAAAAACAAATAAAACCCAGCACCGATCCCATAATGCCTAAATAAATAATAGAATAAATAGTTCGACTGGCAACAACATCTGGTAATGGATCTGCAAAAACGATATAACTGATTAAAAACATCGGCAATGAGCATAATAAGCCCCCAGTGGTAATGCTTAAGGCACTCAATTTGATATCCACTTGCTTGATCCATAAGGCACTTAATACATGCATATTGACTGCGGTTAAAATGCTAATAATAGCAATACTTGCTTGTTCACCAATGCTTAACTGTTCGCTAAAAATATAAATTAAACCCGTTAAACCTATCAGCGCGCCAAAGACTTTAGTTAAGGTAAAACGTTCACTATTAAAAAGGTAAATGGCAAAAATACTGGTTAATAATGGACTTAAGCCAAAGATCACAGAAACCAATCCAGAGTTGATATACTGAGCACCATAATACACCAGCATCATCGAACCAAAAATTGAAATACTAGAAAGCAGGTAAACCAATAAGGCTTTTTTATTAAGCACTAAATGTTTTTGGAAAACCCAGCAAATCATCAATGCCACTGATGTTCCTATCAGCATCCGCATGGAGACTCCCGTGACAAAATCAACATCAAAAGCACTCCATTTGATCGCTAAAGGTGTGGTAGACCAAATAATGATAATGGTGATATATGCGATTACAACGCTAATTTTTATATTCATACTTTAACCAAAAAAATTAAACGAGCACATTACTAAATAACACCTGATATCTCAAGTGATTTATTAAAAGAAAAATAGTGCAACTTAAATTCCTAAACTTTTTTAACATCTAAGCTAACAACAGTTGTCTTTAAAAACATCAATAAAAACAAGCTGGGAAGTGCAATAAAAAAAGTCATTAAGTAAAATTCATACCAGCCTAAATAATTAATTCCATAGCCAGATATAGGTCCTACATAAACTCGTGCAATTGCCGAAAAAGCGGAGAGTAAAGCAAATTGGGTTGCACTATAAGATTGATGACAAAGCCCCATTAATAATGCCACAAATGCAGAAGTCCCCATACCTCCAGCTAAATTTTCTAAACCAATAATACTTATCATCATCCAATATTGCGGTTCAACCAAGGTTAGGACAACAAAACCGAGATTGGTGACTGCCTGAAAAATCCCAAAACCTAATAATGCCTTATATAAACCATAATGATAAAGAATAAGTCCACCCAGAAAAACCCCCAACAAGGTTGCCAATAGTCCCACACTTTTCATGGCAAGGCCTACTTCAGTTAAGCTAAAGTGTAAATAACGTAACAAAAATGTGGTTGTTAAACTTCCCGCAAAAGCATCGCCCAATTTATAAATAATGATAAAAATTAAAATTAATACGACTTTATTTATATCCCATGGAGCTTGTAAAAAGAAGGCTTTAAAAGGTTCAACAACAGCTTGTTTAAGACTGATAGGTGGTTTAGAAACTAACTCAGGCTCGGGCGCAAAATAACTCACCAATGCACTTGTTAGCATTAATGCCGACATAAGAAGAAGACTTAGCTGCCAGCCCATGTAATCGGCCATTACCAAAATGACACCACCTGAAACAAGCATAGCAACACGATATCCGCCAACAGATAATGCAGCACCTAATCCCCTTTCTTTTGCTAATAAAATATCGGCACGGTATGCATCAAAAGCAATATCTTGTGTTGCTGAGGCAAACGCAAGCATCAAAGCCAAAGCGGCTAGGTATAATGGTGCTTTAGCAGGTGTTAAAAATGACATCAACACAATAATCAAACTAAGTAAAAGCTGAGTGAGTAACATCCATTGCTTTCTATTACCTAAACGTTTAAAACGATTAATGATTGTTAATGGAAAATAGCGATCAATTAAGGGAGCCCATAAGAACTTATAAACATAGGGTTGCCCTACAAGGCTTAAAAATCCAATTGTGGTGATATCAACATTAGAGACTGCATACCAAGCTTGTAATGTACTGCCAGATAAAGCTAAAGGGAGTCCTGATGCAAAACCTAGTAACAGAATAACGCGCATTCTTTGTTGCAGAAATGGTGATAATATTTTTTCTAACATAGCTTAGTTTGAAGTCTCTGCGGAATAGTCTATTTACTTCACCTAAAGGTGCTTTTTTACTAATATAGGTATTATTACAAATGTGAATATGGGGCTAGGGTTTGTATCCGCTGATCAAGCACTG
>CAYMMQ010000258.1:0-2364 GCA_964391585.1 uncultured Ectothiorhodospiraceae bacterium | reverse complement strand
TGGGAAAGGACAATCAATGCAGATTAATCCAGACACAGGAAAACTAGAGATGGTTCAAGGGCAAAAACAATATTCTGGGTCAGAAGCATATGCAATAGCATCTAGAGATCCTGGAATGAAAAAGTATTTAGATAATGTTGCAAGAAATGGAGAGCAAAGAAATGCTGTTGCAGCAGATATTTTAAACCACTGGGGTAGTGTTGAAGCTTGGAGAAATGATAAAGGTTTACCACCAACAGAATTTATGACCGATGATGATAAGAAAAAATATGATGTTTTATCTCAATTTAAACAAGGAGCAGATTGGGCTAATCAATTTTTTAAAGATGAAAGTGGTAGTGGTATATTGAATGGTATAGGTGATCGTCTACAAAGCAAAACTGGTCCGTGGGCATCAAAACTTGGCAACTTTAGAAGTGAAGAAGCTAGACAAGCTCAATCATCAATTGAAATGTTTTCATCTGATAAAGTTAAAGAGTTATCTGGTGCAGCAGTAAGTGATGCTGAAATGGAAAGATTAAGAGCATTTTTACCATCAGCAAAAGATCAAGAGTCTGAGGTAGCTAGTAAACTTAAAAATCTAAGAAATTGGATTAATTTACAACAAGAAGTTAGAGAAATAGCTGCAAGATCAGGTAAAGACATTAACACTGTTTATGAAGAAAACAAAGATATGCTTTATAGTAAATATGGGTTTGATAATTCACAAAATCAATCAAACCAACAATATCCACAACCAACCTCACAAAATACACCCACAAATATTACTAATAATAAAGATCAAAGTATAAGCGACTTTGATAACTAAATATGTCATTTGATTATATTGGAGCAAAAAAAGCAGGTTTTACAGACGAACAAATTAGCCAACATACAGGGTTTGATATTGCTGGTGCTAGAAAAGCAAATTTTACAGACGAACAAATTAGCCAACATTTAGCTAATAAAACCTCAAACAACCAGCCACAACAAAGTGGGTTAGAGAAACTTGGTAATTTTTTAGCACCTTCATTGACTCAAACAATTAAAAAGGGGCTTAAGGGTGAATTAAAAACACAACAAAAAAAATCATTAGGAGAGAGTATTAAACAATCATTTTATGGGAGTAACCCTTTAATTGGAATGATTGCTAATCAAGATTATAGGAGAGAAATTGCTGCTCCTGGACTAGAGGTAGCTTCATATTTGATACCAGCTGGAAAAGTTGGAAAAGGAGCTAAAGCTAGTCAAAAAATATTATCAACAGCCAAAGCTGGGGCTAAAGCTGGAGCGTTAATGGGAACATCTGAGGCAATGAGAAAAAATCAAAACCTAAGCGAAGGATTAAGAACTGTTGCTAAAACCACAGGAACTGGTGCAATTGTTGGTGCTGCAACACAAGGATTAATTGAGGCTGGAACTGGTGTTTTTAACAAATTAACACTTGCTTTAAGAAATCCAAAAGATAAAGCTGCAAAAATAATTAGTCAAACATTTAAGGGTAATAAAACAGCAGAAAGAGCTATTAAAAGACAGGGTGGCGATAAAGTTTTAGTTAAGAAAATATCAAAACTTAAATCACTACCAAAATCATTAAATGCAGCAAAAAAACAGCTGGATGATTTTAAACCAGATTTTAATAAAAAGGTAACTGGTGTGTTGAAAAGATCAGAAAAAGCAAATAAGGTGACAATAAATCCACAAAAAATGTTAAAAGAAATAAAAGAAGAATTAGCACAAGAATTAAATAACCCAGAAACCAGGGGACAATGGAAACAAGCTGTTTCATATTTAGATGATGCTAGCAAAACATATTCAAAGAAGATGTCTGCAAAATCAGCAAATAACTTAAGGCAAAGACTAGATAAACAGGTTGGTAAAAAACTATTATCTGAAACAGAGGGAACTGAGGAAGCTGTAAAAATGTTTTCAAGGAAACTTTCTAATGCAGTTAAAAAAAATGTTCCTGAAACAAAGCAATATTTTTCAAAATATTCACTATTGAGCGATCTAATAGATATATATAAAAAAGAACCAGCTTTTGGATTAACAGATTTAACTGCACTAATTTCTGGTAGTATACCTGGATTAGCAGCTGCTGGTCCTACTGGTATAGCTGGGGGTTTAGCAACAATGGGTACAAGTAGGGCTGTTAGAAGTCCATCTATGCAAAGAAAGCTTGGATCATTAATTTACAAATTACCACAAATTACTGAAAAAACTTCACCACAAATACGTCCTGGGGTTTTTAATGCTCTAATAAGAGCTAGGGAAAATAATAAATAATTATTTAATAAAAATAATTACTAATATTGTAATAATTAACCATTCTAGTATCATAATAGATACATTATACCATGAGTGAACTACCATATGTCAATCAAT
>CAYMMQ010000257.1:0-2381 GCA_964391585.1 uncultured Ectothiorhodospiraceae bacterium | reverse complement strand
TGGGAGAGCCCCTCGAGTACGAGATGATCCAGCAGTACAACAGCTATAACGGCAAAATAAATAAATACTTAAGCTTTTACAAAAAAAAATTGCGGCTATTGGGCTAAACCTGTATTTGACTTACTCAATTACTATGCAATTACGACCTGCTGATTTGGCTTGGTAAAGCAGTGCATCTGCAGATGAAATCATCGCGTCAATATCGCTTGCTACCTGCAAATTAACCCCAATACTAATAGTAATAGTCACTTTTTCAGCAGAAAACTCAAAACTTTCGGCTTCCAATTGCAGACGAAAACCATCAAAAAGGTCAAAGGCAACTTCAGCTGAAAGCCCTGAAGCAATAATACAAAATTCTTCACCACCAAAACGTGCAATAACATCGCTGGCACGAAAACGCTCTTTCATCAATAGCGCAATACGTTGTAATACCAGATCTCCTGCATCATGTCCCCATTTATCATTAATGCTCTTAAAATAATCAATATCCAACATTGCCACAGCCAAAGGTGTGTTATTACGCATTGCCCCAGCAACCAGTGGTTTACCTAAGCGTAATAGCTGTCTTCGATTATCCAGGTTAGTAAGAAAGTCTGTGGTAGCAGCCTGTTCGGCACTGATCATTTTCTGATAGTTCAAGGCATTTGCCATAGCAATCGATACCTTGTTTGAAAACACTTCTAATAACTTAAGATCAGCCTTATCAGCCTGCATCAAACCACCATGCACTAAAGCTACTATACCTTTAGAATCACCGGTATCAAGATAAATGACGGTATATTCATCCGTATATTGATTCTGATGCGTCTGCATGGATTTTCGAACCCGCTCGACCATTCTCAGGTGCTTACAGTTTGCTGTCATATCACAGTTTAAACAATTAGAATACTCTCCAGAACTGGCTAGGATCCGCAACCCCTCGCAAGGAGAAATATTTTCATGATCAGAACTATCTGGCTGCAAACAGATAATGCCGTTTGGCTGACACTCCAGAAATGAAGAAAGTTGCATCAGCACGCCCGAAGCAAAATTGGTTAATGAACCCACTTGAAATAGGGTATTGGTACTTTCTAATATTTTTTCCAGCCCTTTTCGGTTTTTTTCCAGGGCAATAATCGTTTCATAAGAGCGAAGTGAAGCCACTACCGTGGTAAACAGTTTCTGTGCAGTTAGTTCACTTTTATCTTTATAGTCATTAATATCATAATCAGTAATTACACTTTCTTCAGGCGCTTGTCCTGGTTGTCCTGTTCGTAAAATAATACGTACGGCTTCATTTTCAAGCTCTTCTCGAATGAACTTAACCAACTGCAGCCCCGCATCTTCACTCTCCATAACAACATCCAAGAAAATAACAGCAATATCGTCTTCTTGTGTCAAAATTGCCTTAGCTTCCGTTGCTGAATATGCAGATAATAGCTCAATACTCCTCTCTTTATATTGCATTTTCCTCAAAATCATTCGGGTAACAGCATGGATCTCTTTTTCATCATCCACCACCAGAATGCGCCAATTACGTCGTGCCTTTTTATGAGTGACATCGTTGTTTGTATTAGCAGGTTGAAGATTAAGAGGTGTTATTGTCATAACTAGAATTCCAATTTTAAAATATTAATCAGGAAGTTTTTGAGGCAAAGATAAAGTAAATGTTGTCCCTTGACCTATAATACTTTGCATACTCAAACTTCCCTTCAGTGATTGAGTGACTATAGTATAAACAATATGTAGGCCAAGTCCACTACCACCCGCCCCTCGGCGGGTAGTAAAAAAGGGTTCAAACACTTGCTTATGTAGTTGTTCTGGAATACCTTTACCATTATCAACAAAGGCAATTTCAAGCTGCTCTCCCTTAGGAGAAACAGAAATTCCGATACAACCAGACTGTTGTGGCTCAAAGGCATGCACTAAGGCATTCTTGATTAGATTAGTCAATACCTGTGAAAAAGGACCGGGAAAAGTATCCAGCATTAACTTTTCAGCACAGTCCACACGAACATCAATTTTCGATTTTTTCATTAGAGGTCGTAAGCTTAGCAGTAATTCATCGATATAACTTTTCAACTCAAATTTACGGCGCTCACCACCAGTTTGATCGACTGCTATTTGTTTAAAACTTTGAATAAGCTCTGATGCCCGTTGAATATTAACATGCATTAAACGTGTCGCCTCTTGAGCTGTTTCAAAATACTCAGCCAAGCCCTCAGCACTCAGCTCCTCTGCTTGATAATTTTGCAAAGTCTTAGCTGTTTCACTGGCTAAATGCGTGGCCGCAGAAAGTGTCACACCTATGGGTGTATTAACATCATGAGCAACACTAGCAACCAGTCCACACAAAGCGGCTAGTTTTTCAGTCTGCACCAATTCTCTTTGTATTTTTCGAT
>CAYMMQ010000256.1:0-2384 GCA_964391585.1 uncultured Ectothiorhodospiraceae bacterium | reverse complement strand
TTGTATAGGGTTAACATCAATCACTTTTTGACTGCTTTTTTCTTGGGCTGATGCTTTGCTGTCCTTATTTGCTTCATCATTTACTTCATCAGTTGTCTGGTTTTTAGTCTCGGAAAAATCTTCTTCTTTGACATCAATAATATTGGGATCATTTTTTGTTGGCATATTTTTCTCTTTATTCAATTCTCTAAGCTTTTTTATTTAGCATCTACAAACTATGATTACACGGGTATAGACGGCTTAATCAAAGGTGCTGATTTTTTTGCTTGTTGTTGATTCGTGACGGCTTTATTAGCTTCGTTTAATTTGGCTAATACCTCATCTCTTGGCCCAAATAAGGTCGCTTGACCGTTAGCAAGCACTAAAATTTTATCAACTTGGGAAATGATATTAACTTTGTGAGAGATAATAATAACAGTACTGCCGGCTGCTTTAAGATTATTTAATGCCTGGGACAGTGCCTGTTCGCCGACATCATCAAGGTTGGAGTTAGGCTCATCTAAGATAATAAATGCAGGTTTGCCATAAATTGCCCTAGCTAAACCAATACGTTGCCGTTGTCCGCCAGATAAAACACCACCGTGTCCGCCAATAACCGTATCATAACCATCTGGAAGGCGCAGGATCATTTCATGCACTCCGGCTTGTTTGGCCGCATCAATAATAGCTGATGGATCTTCTTCGCCAAAGCGACAAATATTTTCACTGATTGTGCCATCAAACATTTCAATATCTTGAGGCAAATAACCAATATGTTGTCCTAGTTTTACTCTATCCCAAAGGTAAATATCAGCCCCATCAAGGCGAACTTTTCCACTCAGTGTAGGCCAAATACCCAATAAGGCACGAGCTAAGGTTGATTTGCCTGATGCACTAGGCCCAATAACCGCCACCGACTCTCCAGCGTTTACATTAAAACTAATGCCTTTTAATACCGGTTGTTTAGCGCCAGGAGGGGTGAGCATAATGCCTTCAACCAAGATATCTCCTTCTGGTTTAGGTAAAGACATGGTTTCTTTATCAGCAGGAATAATGGTTAACATATCGTTTAAACGAGCATAAGCTGCTCTGGCAGCATTAAAGCCTTTCCATGAGCCAATCATTAAGTCAATAGGGGCTAAGGCTCGGCCTAATAAAATGGAACCGGCAATCATAAGGCCAGGAGAAATTTCTCGTTGAATCGCTAGGTATGCACCTAAACCTAACACCATAGACTGAATAATTAAACGAAATGATTTAGAAATAGCCGTAATTAAACCTGCACGCTTACTGGCAACAGCTTGGAAATTGATAACCTCATAATTCATTTTTAACCAGCGAGCACGAATATTGGCTAACATGCCCATAGACTCAATGACTTCGACATTGCGTAGGTTTTTATTTAAAAAATTGGTTGAGCGAATGGATGTTTTATTGGCATCCCCTAGAGGGGCAGCAGAAACTTTTTCATTGACATAAGCCAAAATGATTAACGCAATTGATGCACCAACAGCTACCCAGCCAAAAAGAGAGTGGAAGATAAACATCACGGCAATATAAATGGGTAACCAAGGAGCATCAAAAAAAGCAAATAGGCCATTGCCCGTTAAAAATTGGCGAACAGCAGTCAAGTCACTTAATGGTTGGGAGCTTGAGTTCATGCCACCACTTAAAATGCTATTTTTGAAAGTAGCATTAAATAAGCGTTTGTTTAATAACATATCAAGCTTGGCACCAGCCTTAACTAAAATTTGTGAACGCACCCATTCTAATAATCCCATTGTGAGCAATAAGACAATGACCAAGATGCTTAATAATAATAAGGTGGACTGACTGCCACTGGTGATCACTCGATCGTATACTTGTAACATATACAGGGGGGGGACTAACATAATGATATTGATAAACAAACTGAAAAAACCAGCCGTATAAAAATAAAATCGACAGGTTTTTAATGCTTGTTGCAGATCGGTAAGTTCTTTGTTTTGCTTAGAGCCTTGTTTCATTCTGTTATTCCAGTTCAATAAAGGGCAGATTATAGCGTATTTATAAATGAACTTCTAACATAGTGTTGATATATTTGTTTTCAAGGTTTTGTAACGGATAAGCTGTAACTTTTTTTTTAAATCTTGTATGTTTAGCGTTTAAACCTTAAACTTTAGCTTTAAGTTGAAAATAGGTAAATACAGCAAAATGAAAGTGGCAATTGTTCATTATTGGTTAGTTAATATGCGTGGTGGTGAAAAAGTTCTGGAGAGTTTGAGCGATCTTTTTCCCCAGGCAGATATTTATACCCATGTGTATGATGCTGATAATATTTCAGATAAATTAAAAAAACATAGCATTGTTACGACTTTTATTAATAAACTGCCTTGGGCAAAAAAACTTTATCCTTATTATTTGCC
>CAYMMQ010000255.1:0-2401 GCA_964391585.1 uncultured Ectothiorhodospiraceae bacterium | reverse complement strand
CCCGTGCTCTTCACGGCTGTCGCCTTCTCAATTGCCTTCTTCTCATTCATCTTGATATCTAACCCGTGCTCTTCAGCGGCCTATTTTACGGGGTCGCCCCAAGAGGCATATTAGACTTCTGAAGCATGCCATTGCTCAAGAATTTGATTTGCCGCTGCCTCAATCTTCTGCTCTGATACACCTTGATTTTCTAAATAACGCTCGGCGACCAAACCAATTTCTTTTAATAGAGCTTTCGACTCGTCGGCCATTGAATTGAGTCGAATAAGTAACTTCTGTGCGACTGAGTTGCTGTGAATAGCGCTTCTACTCGTGCGCCGGGATTTGTGAACCAACCAGTTACGCTCCGATAAGAGGTTGCTGAAGCGAAACTCAACCTCTGGACTCAACAGACCAGCCTTTACCATTTGATGGATAGTGCCACCAAAGGTCTTGTTTTGCGCCTTATCAACGAGCGCTTTTCCAGCATCCAGTCCCATTCCTTTTTTTGCCTGTACCAATAGAACAAAATACTGAGCAACAACGTCCTCCAATTCTTGAATCTGCCACAAAGCGAATCCAATTCGTTGCGTGATTGCGGCAAGACGCGTTGCTTTTTGAAGCTGCTGGTTCAATGTCTCAATCCAATCTAACGCCGCTAATCAGCCTCACGGCTTTTTGTGTCGGTTGTATTAACCTTGTTAGCTGATTGCTTTTTTAGAAGATCACTTGACCCAAAAAGCGGACACAATACTTTGAAAAAATTGCAAAACTTTAATTTACTAATGACTTATGAAAACATATAAATCCACGACGCTTTTTTGTGGTCAAATGGATGTACTTGTTAGCTGAATACCATTTTTATGACTTCAGCAATTAAAGCCTTAATGGTTGTTGTTTTTCCTGTTTCTATTGCATTCTTTAGCTCTATAGCAAGATTGGATTTAGATGCAAAATGTTCAGGAGGCGTAGCATTTAAAACGGAAAACCCTTTCGATGTCAATACGATTCCACTAAAACCACCGTAATACTGATCATCACAGCGTATGAATTTTTCATCAATATAAAACTTTATTGTTGCAAAGAATATGTTGCTGTTTTCCTCGGTTTCAAAAGTCGGATAGTCTCTGATGTTCAACTGCGTACCAATAGGAAAAGAATCATATAACTGAGAAAAAATTGCTGCTGAAAGTTCGTTGAATTTTTGTTGGTTATCCAAATCATTTTCCTCTATTAAATCCAGATGTTATAGGATAGTTAAGGCACAACCTACCCTTAAAATGAATTCTTAATTCCACCTAATTCGTAATATTCGCTACTGAACAGAGCAGTTTGATAAATGAATAGTTGTAACCATCTTATAATCTACAGTACAGGCAAATCTTGCTTGTTCTCCTTTTTGTATGTTGACTAACTGTCCCATTGAGTCTTTTGGAAATCTACAACTTACAAATTTTAAGGTTCCCGCATCTAGGTTTACAACTGGCTGACCTGCTATATTTTTCTTAACGCCTTTTACTATACCTGTAATAACAATTTCATTTCCCTTATAACGCGCTTCTGCAGCTATTTCATTATTATCAAACGCTCGATACAACACCTTTGCTGCTAATTCCTCAGCTAAGCTAGATTTTGCCGTTAAAAATAAACATGCATAGAAAAACGTAATAACTATGTACTTTTTCATAAATTCCTCCCATTGATTACTTAGCTAACCAGTGATTGAGCAGTTTCTGCGTAACATTCCTAATAAAAAATGGTTGGCAACAAAAACCGTCTATTTTAGGATTTATATAGATGCATAACTATACAAATTAGACATTATGCAGAAGCTGGATAATTCCAATGAAAGAAATCCAGTGCCTCGGACCAACCTTTCCACACAGTTTTGCAAGTCATGTGAACTTTTGAGACCCCTTCGTCTTTTTTTGAATCCATTTTTTACATTTTAAAAAGAAAAAACCCCACCTCTCGGTTTGAGAAACGGGGTTTTTATATCTATTCCATGGCATCCTCGTTCTCTAATCGAGTTTTGACTCGATTAGATGTTATCCGTTATCAGTTAGCAGTTATTGGTTTAAGGAATACAGATAGCTGAGCAGGATTAACCCTATAGTTGCATAAACAACACAGTGAGATTCTTGAAAAACAGCTTAAATAAAGGATTTGCCGCGATTCATACGCTTTGATCAAGATACAACTCCCGGTTATTTCCAATGATCGCGGATTTATAAACTGTGTTGTTTACCCTTCGGGAAAGCCGATGATACCGCATCTCCTGCGTTATAAAGGCTTTGCGGTAAACGACTACAGCTGTAGCCTCGATGCCTTGGACCTGCAGCATCCTCGACTTTTGTAACGCTAGGGTTAAAGCAAATAACCATTAACCTTTAACCGATAACCCCCCAGTTGAGCCTTTTTT
>CAYMMQ010000254.1:0-2422 GCA_964391585.1 uncultured Ectothiorhodospiraceae bacterium | reverse complement strand
CATTAATTCTTGATAATAATGAATATTATGAATGGTATTCAGGTGAGAGCCTAAAATTTCTTGATTCTTATCCAGATGACGTAAATAAGAGCGTGAATAATGCTGGCAGGTATAACAGTTACAGTTTTCATCCAGTGGTTTGGTGTCCAGTTGATACTGTTGGTTACGAATCTTAATCACCCCATGATGGGTAAATAAATGCCCATTTCTAGCATTGCGGGTTGGCATCACACAATCAAACATATCAATCCCACGTTTGACAGCTTCAACAATATCTTCAGGCCGGCCAACACCCATTAAATAACGGGGTTTATCTTTTGGCATATCTTGTGGAAGTGTATCCAGAATTTTGATCATTTCATCTTTGGGTTCACCAACGGATAAACCTCCAATGGCAAATCCATCAAAGTCCATTTCCATTAATTGATCTAAAGATTGTTTGCGCAGTTCAGGATACATACCGCCTTGAACAATTGCAAAAATAGCAGCATTGTTATTGGCTTGTTGCTGTAATTGTTTAAAGTGATCAAATGAGCGCTTTGCCCATCGTAACGACAACTGCATGGATTGCTCAGCTTGCTCATAAGTCGCAGGGTAGGGAGTACATTCATCAAAAATCATCACTATGTCCGAATGTAAATCGTGTTGGATTTGAATAGATTCTTCAGGCCCCATAAAAATTTTTCTACCATCAATGGGTGATTTAAAAGTAACACCTTGCTCTGATATCTTACGCAACTCCCCTAAACTAAAGACTTGAAAACCTCCAGAGTCGGTTAAAATAGGTTTATGCCAATTCATAAATTGATGTAAGCCATTATGTGCTTTGATCACATCCATGCCGGGGCGTAAGGACAAGTGAAAGGTATTGCCCAAAATAATTTCAGCACCAGCTTTTTCCACTTCCTCGGGCAACATTGACTTAACAGTTGCACTAGTTCCAACGGGCATAAAAGCAGGGGTTTCAATCGTGCCTCGTGGGAAAGATAACTGACCACGACGGGAAAAATTATTATCTTGATGATTGGCTTTATGCAGATTAAACGACATGGTTTTGCTGTTAGTCATGTTAATGGTTTTTCCTATTACTTAATCTTTAAGGTATTTAGCGTTTAATGATGGAGTGATAAACATACTATCACCATAACTAAAAAAGCGGTATTTCTGCTTTATAGCATGTTGATAAGCTTGTTGCATCAGTGGCAAGTTAGTAAATGCACTCACTAGCATGAACAAAGTGCTTTCAGGTAGATGAAAATTAGTAATTAAAGCATCAATTATTTTAAACTGATAACCTGGGAAAATAAAAATATCGGTATCACCTTCAAAGGTTTCAATACAATCTGATGTCGCTTGAGCCGCTGCACTTTCTAAACTACGCAAACTGGTGGTTCCAACAGCAATAACACGATGCCCTTGTTGTTTAGTTGCTAAAATTTGCTTAACGGTCTCATCAGTAACTTTTACATATTCGCTGTGCATAATATGATCTTTAATATTATCTGCACGAACAGGCTGATAAGTCCCCGCTCCGACGTGTAAGGTCACATAGGCAAATTTCACCCCCTTAGCTTTTAACTGAGAGAGAACTTGCTTATCAAAATGTAAACCCGCTGTTGGTGCGGCTACGGCACCTAATTCTTTGGCATAAATCGTTTGATAGCGTTCACTATCCTCTTTATTATCCGCACGTTTAACATAAGGAGGTAAAGGAATATGACCATAAGTTTCTAATAAAGAAAAAATATTCTCTTGATTACCCAGGTGTAATTCAAAAAGGTCGTCATGTCGACCAATCACTTCAACTGAAAATCCATCTAATTGTGGATGATCAGTTCCTAAAATTAACTTCGCACCATCTTTAGGTGATTTACTGGCTTTAATTTTTGCGAATACCCGTTGTGGATTAATGATCCGCTCAATTAGAGCCTCAATTTTCCCACCGCTACTTTTTTCGCCATACAACCTGGCTGCAATCACTTTGGTATTATTAAAAACCAATAAGTCACCGGGATGTAACACGTCAATCAGTTGAGGAAATGAACTATCACTAACGGTGTTTTTTTTACCATCAACCAATAGTAGCCTACTATCAGAGCGTTTTTTGCTGGGAGTCTGAGCAATTAGCTCATCGGGTAAATCAAAGTTAAAATCACTGCGTTTCATAACAAAGGAGCATATAAAAGGTTAAAAAATCACTATTGTAAAACAGCGGGGCATGATTGCCTAGATAAAAATGTATTGACACACTCACGGCCTGTTTCTATAATAGCCGACTGTTAACTTGAATAGATTTTATATAGACCTATACGGGGATGCTGTAATTTAAATATATGCCGATGTGTTGGAATTGGTAGACAAAGCGGATTCAAAATCCGCCGCTGAATAAGCGTGGCGGTTCGAGTCCGCCCATCGGTACCAT
>CAYMMQ010000253.1:0-2441 GCA_964391585.1 uncultured Ectothiorhodospiraceae bacterium | reverse complement strand
GAAATGTGAAAGGGAATGTTACTGGTGATTTAGTAGGACAAACAACCGGTCATCACTTTGGGGATGTTAGTGGAAATATTCATGGAAATTTAAACTTTATTATGGGAGATCTAACAATTATCGGTAATCTGTTAACTGAATCAGGAAAAATATTTGCCAGTGATCTATGTGGGGATATTATTGGTAATTTAAATGGAAATATTACGGGAGATGTGATTGGAAATGTTACAGGTAATATTGTAGGTGATTTAACTGGTAATTTAGTTCAAGTAGATTTTATTACCTCCAAAACCACTGTCTCAGATATCGTCTTTCTTTCTGATTTAAATATTAATAGAGCTTAGGCTAATGGTCTAATGGGGTGGTTGCATTCTATGATTGCATTTATTAAGACTTTATATTAATATTACTATATGAAATATTACAATTTTTGTTAATAGAAGTATGTCATAATATTTCTATAAAAGGGTGTTGAAATGCTCCTCGAAATTCAAGAGTCAAAACTTATGCAAGATAGTTTTCAACAAAAAAAATCATTCATCGTTGTAAAATCCGTTTCGTTTAGGCAGTATGTACGCGCTTATTTTGTTTAAACCCTTTTAATAGTTCCTCATGTAGGCGGTTTTATTGTTGTTGAGCACGTACTACCACATAACAAAAACAAGATTGATATTTGAAAGAACAACAGACTATATATAGCCTGGGTAATAATTTACCATTATGGAAAACACTGTTTTTTTATGCAACATTCAGGAGTTGCAACTGGAGATTTTTGGCTTCTTTAGCTTTCTTCTTTCTACGCATGCCAGCCATCTCTAAAAGCAAGTTAGTCATAGTAGTAAAGCTGCTTCGGACCAATAAGCCATGCTGGCTGCGCGTCCGTATTGGCTCAAGACCTTCTCGATTCTTCAAAAGGTTAAACGGGCGTTCAGCATTCTTGCGGATCTCCACTGCTTCAGCTACATGGTGGGTACCGGCTGGAATGCCTTGAAATAAACCACTGTCCTGTGGAATAAAACGGTACTTTGAACAGCTGGATGAGCGAGGACACATACCTGGGGCAGCACCACATTTGAATTCATGCCCCTGTTGATCATATCCCAGATACTGCATGGGAATTTCACAGAAGCCATCCAGCATTACCTGCATCGTTTCACCATCAAAGTTCTCGGGAACAGCTGTCTTTGCATGAGGTGGTGTTACCAGGTGAACTCCTGTTTGCTCATATAGAGACCTATCGCTGTCCTCATAGGCTTCATCAGCAGTGATAAGTTTTAATTCTATGCCCATGGCTTTTGCAAGTTTAACTAACGGAACAAGATAATTGCTGTCATGATGATTAGCTGGTGCTAACAGTGAGACTAACGGGAAACTATGTCCTGTACAAGGATTGATGCCCGTTAGGGTATGGAGTCTATAACCAACAACATATGAGGATTTGTCACGTTTGTTGCGCCGTTTACCACAGTCACAATCAAGATCACTATAAATCCGTATATTATGTTCTCCTACTTTCAAAGAAGCCAGTGGACGGGCACATTCATTTGCTAGCTCAGTAGAGTCTATACCGTGGAGCACATTGTCACCCAAAAGACCACTCTTGAAAAAATGGTAGATAACATAAACCATCAAGTTTACCATCTGGCTAAAGCTCGAAGCAGAACGAAAATGACTCAGTTGTGTATGGTCTATTATTTTGGCCATGTTTAGTGGTAATCCAATAAATGCCCGGTTTTGTTTCTGTTCCATACCAAGATATGTCTTGCTGCAGAATTTGCGATAGCTTATCTCTGGATATTTAATACACTTAAGCAACTCAGCTCGCAGGAGATGTGAGGGATACAACTCCCTTTCGGAAGGCCGGTAACCTCTGGACAGCAATAAGCTGTTTATGACATGATCATCTAATAAATCATCTATGAACTTAAGTTCTTCGTCCTTAATGTAGACACTGCGTTGTTTGTAGGTATCTAATTTTATGAGCATATTATTATTGCACGTATCAATAAATCCAGCCATTTTGTCTAAAGTTATAATCCCAGAAATTGAAACCTGCTCTTCTATGCCAAGTAACTCAGGAAGAGGATTTCTTATCTCCTGGTTAACGTCGTATCCTTTTACTACTTCAGTTAATACCTCTTTTGCAATTGTTTTTTTCTGTTTCTTGCTCAGAAGGTTCCAGTTTGGATATTGTTTTTTTAATTGCTTTCTTATGGTTGTTTTGATATCCTTTGCTTGCATCTGCGTCATTTCAAAGCCTCCTTAAAGGGTTCCTTTTCTGCATTGCTATATAATCCTTTATAGAGGCTTTTTGTTATTTAAGCAACTGTTTTTTCTATCATTTATGTAATTTGTTTCAACACCCTTATTAAAGCATGTCGGACTTTGGCTTGCCCGAGCGAAGCCAGGGGAGGTTAAAAGCAGGCCGCCACCCAGGATAC
>CAYMMQ010000252.1:0-2446 GCA_964391585.1 uncultured Ectothiorhodospiraceae bacterium | reverse complement strand
CTTCCATGCCTTTTTGTGCCGCAAAATCACGAACATCTTGAGAAATTTTCATCGAACAGAAATTTGGACCACACATCGAGCAAAAGTGAGCAACTTTATGTGCTTCTTTAGGCATGGTTTCATCATGAAATGCAATCGCTTTTTCCGGATCTAAGCCTAAATTAAATTGATCTAACCAACGAAACTCAAACCTAGCTTTTGACATAGCATTATCGCGCACTTGCGCCCCTGGAAAACCTTTCGCTAAATCAGCAGCATGTGCGGCTAATTTATAAGTGATAATACCTTCACGAACATCTTCTTTATTAGGCAAGCCTAAGTGTTCTTTGGGAGTTACATAACATAACATGGCAGTACCATACCAACCAATTTGAGCCGCACCAATGCCAGAAGTAATATGATCATAACCGGGTGCTATATCAGTTGTTAAAGGCCCTAATGTATAAAATGGTGCTTCGTTGCATAGCTCCAACTGTAAATCCATATTTTCTTTTATTTTTTGCATCGGTACATGACCTGGACCTTCGATAATCGTTTGCACATCATGTTTCCAAGCAATTTGCGTTAATTCACCCAAGGTTTTTAATTCGCTTATTTGCGCTTCATCATTGGCATCGGCAATCGAACCCGGACGTAAACCATCCCCTAAAGAAAATGCCACATCATAACTTTTCATAATTTCACATATTTCTTCAAAATGGGTATATAAAAAGTTTTCTTGATGATGCGCTAAACACCACTTTGCCATAATCGAACCACCACGCGAGACAATACCGGTTAAACGTTTTGCGGTTAATGGCACATAAGATAATAAAGCCCCTGCGTGAATGGTAAAATAATCCACACCCTGCTCTGCTTGTTCAATCAAAGTATCTTTGAAAATTTCCCAGGTTAAATCTTCTGCTTTACCATTTACTTTTTCCAAAGCTTGATAAATCGGTACCGTTCCAATAGGCACGGGGGAATTACGGACAATCCATTCCCGTGTTTCATGGATATTTTTTCCTGTAGACAAGTCCATTAAGGTATCACCACCCCAACGCGTTGACCACACCATTTTCTCCACCTCTTCAGCTATTGAAGAAGAAACCGCTGAATTACCAATATTCGTATTGACCTTAACCAAAAAGTTACGCCCAATAATCATCGGCTCTAATTCTGGGTGATTAATATTTGCAGGTATAACGGCACGGCCACGCGCTACTTCAGAACGAACAAACTCTGGGGTAATTTCATCTGGGATGTCCGCACCAAAATCTTCTCCTGCATGTTGTGGATGTGATAACATCAACTTAGACTGTTTAAACTGTTGTAAATTTTGATTTTCGCGAATAGCAACGTATTCCATTTCAGGCGTGATAATGCCTTGCCTGGCATAATACATTTGTGACACATTTTTGCCTTTTAAGGCTTTTCGTGGTTGGCGAATATGTTCAAAGCGCAAATGTGAAAGGCCTGCATCGGCTTGTCTTTTTTGCCCATATTCAGACGTTGGGCCAGCTAAAACCTCCGTATCTTGGCGTTCTTTTATCCAGTTTTCTCTTAATAAAGGTAAACCTTTTAACAAATTAATCGTTACATCAGGATCAGTATACACCCCTGATGTATCATAAACGGGGATATTGGGATTAGCTTCAATTCCATCAGAAGCATGGGTAGGTGATTGAATAATCTCACGCATCGCCACACGAAGATCATCACGACTGCCTTGAATATAGACTTTTTTTGAACCGGGAAAAGCTTTGGTTACCTCATCCGATAAACGGCTGGTTTCATTGATAAAAGACTCTGGAATGGCACTCATATTATTTTTCCTTCTTTATTTAATGTTTATACCCATGATCATTGAAAATGCAGGCTTCGTTACTTTTTGTTATTGCCTCATCACATAGACGTCTATGCTCAATTGGCAATAACAAAAAAAGCCTCGCTGCATTTCCAAGCATCACGTGTAAATATCTGGAAAAAGAGGGAAAAAAAGCCAAACAGCTCTTTTTTTTACTTCCCTCCGCAGGTATTAACCCGATCAGGTTCTGAGGGTTTTTCTCACCAATCATTACATTGGACCCCTAGTAAATTTAGCAATTGATTATACCTAAGTTTAAAAAAAAAATCAGCGTTATTATCCACTACAGTAATTTAACTGATCTTTGCATGGCAAATGCATACGAATCATGTTGACAACGCTTTTCTTCCTTGTTACATGGGGGGGGAAGAGGAAAATGGTTCCGAGTAATTAGCCCCTAGCGGAAATAGCCCCTTATTTTTGAACAACTGTTTAAATTAAAAAACGAAATTAGATCAATATTTAAAGATCTCGCGCTGCAGCGGTTGTATACTAAATTGACAAATGCTCATGATAGCAATAATCTGTGAATTTCAAAATGCATTCACAGTGCTGACGCACATGTTATTGAACCCAATGAAGTTGCGCATCTCTAGCCCA
>CAYMMQ010000251.1:0-2452 GCA_964391585.1 uncultured Ectothiorhodospiraceae bacterium | reverse complement strand
CCATTTTTTTCTAAAAACTCTAATGCTCTATGCGATTCTTTGCCTCGATCAATTAAATCACCCACACAAAATAATCTATCAGTCGATTCATTAAAACCTCGCTCTTCAAGTTGTTTTTCCAGTGATGTAAAAGTACCGTGAATATCACCGACAAACCAATCAATGCCATCTTTATTTTTTTCAAAATATCTAATTTTCGGATTCATTATATTTCTCTAGTAAGGCATAAGGGAAGATATTGTGCCGAACTGTGGATATGTTGTGGTCAAGCATCTGAGTAGTGGCTATATATTGTGGTTTGTGTTTTTAATAGTAAAAGTTGTTACCAAAAAAATCAAAACTTTTATTAAAAAGGATCTTATACCATTTCCAAAAAATCATGATCTCTATAATTGCTTTACAGCCTCCTGAATATGAGGCCAGTATGTGAGCGACTGAATTCTATCAGGTAATGTATTTTGTATTAATGTCGCCATATAATTTTTCAACTGCTCTAAAGACTCAAAGTTTAATTGTTTTAATAACGACTTAAACCATCCCCATACTCGCTCAATAGGGTTTGTTTCTGGACTATGAGCTGGTTGAGGTAGTAAGGATATATTTTTAGGCGTAATTATTTTCTTGCTGGTGTGAAAAGCGGCATTATCAATTTGCATAATATGATGTTCATTAGGATAAGATTCAGAAAACTGATTTAAAAAAGAAACAAAACAATCACTATCTACATGAGAGTATTCCATATAAAAAGCTTCTCCGGTCAATGGTTCAACAGCACCATAAAGCCAATAAGCCTGGCGCTTCCATTGTTTGACTCCAATAGGTTTAATTCCCTTATTCATAATATATCGTCCTGGTTGTGTTTTCAGGCCAAAACGACTTTCATCCTGACACCAAAAGCGTACCGGTTTATCGACAAATGCAGGATAATGACTTAACAATCTGGGGAGTTTTTTTTAAAGTCAACGACAGCACCATCTTCTTGATGAATAGAGCTAGGGCGAGCAACCTTTAATTTCGCCTTAAGCTTGTAATAGCAGTGATGATGTACTGCACTATAACCAATCTTGATAGCATAGTTTTCCTGTAACCAGTGATGCACGTCATGATATGAATGAAATTGCTCATTATTTAATGCGTCATTTAATGCCGTTTCAACTATCGTCGTAAACGTACTTGGCCGTCCGGGTTTTGGTGCCCTATAAAGTAATTTATCTAGTCCGCCTTCTCGATAACTTTTAAACCAACGCTTTACTTGTGACTGACTTTTATTAAGCAGTTCACATAAACTTGTTAAGCTAATACTTGGATCTTTTTTGAAAAGATAAAGTGCTTGTAGTTTCTGATAGGTCATTTTGTGTTGTTCAGCATTGAGTAACTGTTTTAAATACTGTTCATCTTCCTGAATTTGTAGCTCAAGTTTCCTTCCCATATTTTAACCATAATTGAATAGTGAATATTCGATATTATAGCTCATTTAATATTTGAAATGGTATTAAATATTGTTTGGCATAAAAACGACTTAACTTAGCTAATATGATTTAGCTTTAGGGAAACTATTAATGTATCTAAACCAGTCAAACTCTTATATTAACAAGGATGGCAATTTTATTATTAATGGAGAGAGGAATGGTAAGAGTTACCGCTATGAAATCACGCCTTTTTTAGAAGGATTAAAAGTTCTTTCTCAAGGAGATTTTATAAATAATACCAGTGATATAATTTTAATCAATAGAAGTCATAAGGCAAATCTGCCCATTGAGCAATTTTTAAATAATATTCCTCTATTTATTAAAGAAAAAGTTGGAAATTATCTGTATGCACAAACTACCATGCTTCAACTTTGTGCACGATTTAATGCGGCCAGAGATTTACTTATTTCACAACCCCATTTGCTATGGTTGATTGCTGTTAAATGCTTTGAAATAAATGATAATTTAGATCATATAGGGGAACTTCTTAAGCACAAACAAAAAAAAATTTTTAAATCCTTAACGGATGGGCTTACAATAACTCAATCACATATTAAACTACTCTCAAAAGTTATAATAAAACAAGGTGATGATATTGAGTCAGGACACTTATTAGACATAGCTCACTACCCAAGTAAAACGATTCGTTTGATGAACCATTGGTTGTTTGTTCCAGTTGATTTATTGGATGAAATTGGATTTGATTTGCGCTTAGCTGATTGTAAATTAATCCATAATTTATGTAGTAGCACTGAAGAACCAACAGTTCAGGAAATACTTGGAGATAAGATATCTAAAGCCTCTTTTCTTATTGGATATATTTTATCTTCTATTGATAATATTGGACAAACTGGTAAATCAATAGATTCTGTAAATAAGGTGACTTCACTTGATAAATTAAGAAAATTATATGTTAAGTGGAAAGAGATAGAAGCTGAAAAAAATAAAATTATTGAAATTAAAGATTGGGATGAGATCTTAGA
>CAYMMQ010000250.1:0-2481 GCA_964391585.1 uncultured Ectothiorhodospiraceae bacterium | reverse complement strand
GGGGTAAAATAATGGATAAACACTCGGTTGCACCTTTCATCAGGGCCTCATAGCTCCACCAATAAAATTGCCCTGCATCATGATAAGCTTCTTCTAAATCTTGTGAGCGACAAGGCATAAATTCAGGATAAAAAGCCGTTGGATGCCCCGCTTCGTCCATTTTCTGTGCCCGTTGAATCGGAAAAGCAAAGCTTGTTAAAGAATAAGTACAGCCCTGCTGCATAGTTTGTAATTTTTCTAAACCTTGTTGTAGGTATTTTGCTTGCACAAATGGAGCGGTCGCGTAAATACAGCAAACATTATCAACTGTGGTGTAGTTTTCTGCATACCACTGTGCTGCGTGCTGAACCACCGGAGTTGTGCCCGTAAAATCATCAGCTAAATCTTCTGGTCGTTTAAATGGCGCGATTGCCCCATATTCTCTAGCAACTTCGGCAATTTCTTCATCATCGGTTGAAACGATAATATCGCTAAATAAGTTACTGCTTATAGCCGCTTCAATCGAATACGCAATCATTGGCTTGCCAAGAAATGGCTTGATGTTTTTTTTGGGAATACGTTTACTTCCGCCTCGAGCGGGGATAATGGCAATATTCATTTAATTTTACTCAATATTTTCACCACTTGTTGTCTGTCTTGCATACTCATCTCATAATATAAAGGAATTGTGATCGCTTGTTGATAATAGCTTTCACTTTGTGGAAAATCACCCCAGTTAAAACCTTGTTGCAAATAATAGGGTTGGGTGTGCACGGGAATATAATGAATTTGCACGCCTATCCCCTGCTTTCTCAGATAATCAAATATTTGTTTTTGACTCCATGATAATTGCTTTAGATTTACACGAATAACAAATAAATGCCATGATGAAAACGTATCAGGATGTTGCCAGGGTAATATCAAAGGTAAATCTGCTAAATGCTGAAAATAATCATCTGCTATTTCACGGCGTTTTTCTACGAATTCATCTAAACGCTTTAACTGAGATAAACCTAAAGCCGCTTGCATATCATTAAGACGATAGTTGTAACCCAGTTCCAGTTGTTGATAATACCATGCACCTTGTTCTTGAGCTAAGCTCTCACCTATCATTTTCTCTGTTTCACGCGTTATACCTGCGTTTCTCAGCAAAGTCATTTTATTGGCTAAAACCTTTTGATTGGTCAACAGCATTCCTCCTTCTGCAGTGGTGATCATTTTTACTGGATGAAAGCTAAATACGCTGATGTCTGAATAAACACAACTCCCCACTTTTTGGCCCAAATATTCCGCGCCCAAGGCATGGGAAGCATCTTCAATAATGGCAAAACCATACTGTTCAGATAATTGTTTAATCGCTTTCATATCACAAGACTGTCCTGCGAAATGCACTACAATAACCACTTTAGGTAATTTTTGCATTTGCTGTGCTAACGTAAGTTTTTGCTTTAAAGCCAAGATACTGATGTTATAAGTTTTTGCATCAATATCAACAAAATCAATACTGGCACCACAATATAAAGCACAATTAGCAGAAGCGACAAAGGTATTTGGTGAGGTCCATACAATATCCCCGGTTCCAACATCAAGGGCTAAACAAGCTAAGTGTAAAGCGGCAGTGGCATTACAGACAGCTAGCGCATATTGGGCATGACAATATTCAGCAATAGCTTGCTCAAATTGTGGAACGACACTCCCTTGAGTGATCAAGTCTGACTTTAATACCGCAACCACCTCATCAATATCTTGGGCTGAAATAGATTGTTTGCCATATGGGATCATTACTTTTCCGCAGTTTGATTAAATGCTTTGATCTGATCTTGACTTAAAAATACATTATTTTCCGAGCTGTATTTAAAACCTTGCTCAACTGCTTCACCTTTTTCATCTAAGGCATTTAAAGAAAATTCATTAACTCGGTTAAAAAAAGTAATAGTGGGTTTAATTACGTAGTGATCAGAAAATTCATAAGTTAAATGAGAATCATCGTCAGGACACATTACTTCATGTAACTTTTCACCTGGTCGAATACCCACTTTTTTAAGTGGCAGATCGGACATGGACTTCGCCACATCAACAATTCGAACTGAGGGAATTTTTGGAATAAAAGTTTCCCCGCCTAACATTCGATAAAAACTATTCACAACAAATTCCACACCTTGTTGTAAGCTGATCCAAAAACGCGTCATGCGTTCATCGGTTATCGGTAAACTTTCACCACCTTCGTCGATCAAAGATTGAAAAAAAGGCACTACTGAACCTCTTGAACCGACTACATTACCATAACGCACTACCGAGAATTTAGTTTTATGCCCACTGGCAATATTATTAGCCGCAACAAAAAGTTTATCAGAAACTAATTTGGTCGCGCCATATAAATTAATTGGGTTGGCGGCTTTATCGGTTGAAAGTGCAATCACTTTTTCAACATTATTTGCTATTGCTGCCTGAATAACATTTTCAGCACCATAAATATTGGTCTTAATACATTCCATAGGATTA
>CAYMMQ010000249.1:0-2530 GCA_964391585.1 uncultured Ectothiorhodospiraceae bacterium | reverse complement strand
TGGGGTGACGCTTATGTTGATTCTAACGGGAGAGAAAATAGTGTTGATACAAGTACTTCAACAGCAATTTATGATGATAATAATTTTAAGTATCAACCAAGTATTGGAAGTGGGGAAGCTAGTGGTGATACTACTCACGACCCAGATAGTTTTACTAATGTCAATAACGCTTTTGATAATGATGATGCTACACTCGCTGATAAATCAGCTAGTAGTTACACATATCATTTAGGAAAAACTTTTAGTGCTAAAACTGTAGTTTTTGTTAGAATAAAAGCTACTGCATATAATAATTCTGGTTCGGCAACTAAAGCTATAAAACTACAAAGTTATAATGGTAGTTCTTGGAGTGATGAAGCAACATTAGTGTCAACAGGAGCTCTTAATGCTACTTTTGATGGTTATTACTTGCTAAACTCTTCTGTGCAAGGTTTAAGACTTGAATTATCTGCAACTAGTACAGGAGGTCCTACTAGTGGTCACGCTTACGTTTATACTTTAGAATATTCAACTACTATGAATGATGGTCTTATTTATCATAGTATTCCTTCTGGAACTTTTAGTAATACAATTTCGACTGCTATTGGTGTTCCTTTCGTTGAAGATTGGGAAACTGGAGCGAATATTCAATACAAACTCACTAACACTACTGAAGATAGTGGTTGGCTTGATGCTATGAATACTAAACCAGAAGTTTCTAGTTTTACAGCTTTCACAGCTGAACCTGACACTTTAATAGTGAAACTAGTTCCTAAAACAACAAGTCCTACTAGTGGATACCCTAGCATTAAAGGATTTTATATAAATGCGTGGAGTGATTAAATATGAAAAGTATAAGACAATATTGGAATGAGTGGATAGAAACAATAAAAGTAAGTAACGACCAAAAGTTTAAAGACGAGATTGAAGTTTATAAGAAAGAAAATTCTTTATTAATTTCTAAACTTAACGTTTCTCAAAACAATCTTGATTCTGCACTACAAAATTTGAAAATTGCAAATGATAATTTACAAAAGTTAAAAGCAGAATTTAGTGTTAATCCCAAACAAGAGTTTAAAATAGTAAGGAAACAATACTTTTGGAAACCAAAAAAAAATATTTACTTGCACGAATCATTAAATAATATAAGTCGAGATGAAGAATACTTAGCAAAATACATCACTTTTTTGAACGAATTAAAAGTTAAAACTAATAATAATGTTGACCGTCAAGTTTACGATGTAGTTAGTAAAGTACAAAAGTGGATTAATGGAGATAATGACGATTATGATACTGACAAGGAAAGTTTTGGAACTACAGAATATTGGTTGAGTCCTCAAGAAGCTTTTGATTATTATGTTATTCAAGAAAACGAGGGTGATTGTGAAGATGTTAGTGCTTTACTTTATGGTTGTATAGTGGCTAAACTTGTAGATAATAATGTTTGGGAAGAAAATAAGAAGCGGCTTAAAAGAATAGACATAAAAATTGTTGGTAGTGGAGGTCATGCTTTATTAACTTGGGAAAAAAGTAATAATGAATGGGTGCCTATAGAAAGCACTTTTGGAGAGTCAAGATTTAATAAGTTATGGGTTAAGAACAGAAACATTTTCAAAAGCGTATATGTTGATGTATGGCACATTTTTGATGAGGAACATGAGTATAGACTAAAATAATATTTTTGGAGGTACAAATGAGTATAAGAAAGAATGTTGAAAACAAGAGTGACTGGACTAACATTGCAGCTAAAGAAAATTTGGGTCGAAAAGTAAACGTTCACAAGTTCGATTCTGAAAAGCAAACTATTGTTTTAATGGGTGATGAACACATAGGAAGTAAATACTATGCTGAGAAAGAACACTTGGAACACGTGGAATGGTGTGATAAGTATAACATTCCAATTATTTTAATGGGTGACGAGCTTGAAACAGCTACTAAAACCAGTGTTGGAGCTGGAGTTTTTGAACAAGACGAGATTGTTCAAGAACAATTAGAAAAAGCCGTTAAGATTTATAAGCCTCTAGCTGATAAAGGATTAATATTAGGTAATCATATTGGTAATCATGAAGCTAGAATTTATAATAATAGTGGCGCTAACCTTTCAAAAATTTTATCTCAAATATTAAACATTCCTTACTTAGGGGTTGGTGCAGCTCACATTTTTAGAGTTGGAAAACAAAGTTATATAATGTACACTAGTCATGGTAATAGTGGAGCTAGACTTTCTCATACTAAAATTGCTAATACTATTAAGATGAATCAAATGATTGACGCTGACATTTACGCTCAAGGTCACGTTCACCAATTATCTCATCACGTACAAAACTTTTATAAAGTTAATAAAAGAAATAAGACTATTGAAGAAGCACAAAAACATTATATTATTACTGGTTCTTACTTAAAACATTGGGGTAGTTACGCTCATATTAGTAATATGGAACCGAGCAGAGTGGGCAGTCCTAAACTTAAACTTCACGGTCTAGAAAAAATGGTTAAGGTGAGTTTAGGATGATTAATGAACTTGAAGAAATAATGGATGAAGAATTTCAAA
>CAYMMQ010000248.1:0-2533 GCA_964391585.1 uncultured Ectothiorhodospiraceae bacterium | reverse complement strand
CAACATATTAGACGCTCAAAAGCCACTTCAAATATTTGCACCAACCAAGGTTTATTAGCAACTGCTGCAACGATATATCTGGCTTTATTAGGTGCGGACGGTTTATATCATAATGCGCTCAAGTGTTATCAAAATACCCAATTGTTAAAAAATGCTTTATTAGCCATTGATGGGGTTGAACAAGTTTTTTCTGCATCTCACTTTCATGAAGTGGTATTACGCTTACCTATAGATGTGGATGTTTTTCTACAAAAAATGGCAGAACACAATATTGTAGCAGGTATTAATCTAAGTTCATTGTACCCTGACTTTCCTAACTGCGTATTAGTCTGTGCAACTGAAAAAAGAAACCGTACTGAAATTGAAAACTATCTACGCTGTGCCCAACAGATTTTTGCTAACAATGTAGTGGAGAAATAATCATGCAACATAATTCTTCAAAAGCAAAGCTCATTTTTGATTACTCATCTTCTCGTCATTGTAGTAAAAGTTTAACCCCTTCTGATGGGAATAAGGAACTTATTGCTGATTTTCCAGCACATTTATTACGAAAAAACTCAGCAAAATTACCTCAAGCAAGCGAGCTTGACGTGGTTCGTCACTACACCGCATTATCACAAAAAAACTTTTCAATTGATACCCACTTTTACCCTTTGGGATCTTGTACCATGAAGTACAATCCCAAGGTTTGTCATACCCTAGCTTCATTACCTGAGTTTGCCTCTCGCCATCCATTAGCCCATGAAAGTTTAAGTCAAGGTTTTTTCGCCTGCTTATATGAACTACAAGAAATCTTAAAAAGTGTCACAGGTATGGCCGCCGTTTCTTTAAGTCCTATGGCTGGAGCACAAGGGGAATTTGCAGGAATTTCCATGATCCGAGCTTATCATCAGCAACAGCAAGATCATTTAAGAACAGAAATAATTATTCCTACTGCAGCCCATGGAACCAATCCTGCCTCTGCCGTTATGTGTGGTTATAAAGTCAAAGAAATCCCCACTAATGAGGAAGGAGATGTTGATCTCGATGCTTTACGTATGGCAGTTGGCCCTCAAACTGCTGGGATTATGCTCACCAACCCTTCAACATTAGGTGTTTTTGAACAACAAATTATTGAAATAGCTCAAATTATTCACCAAGCTGGTGGTTTGTTATATTATGATGGCGCCAACCTAAATGCCATTTTAGGTAAGGTAAGACCTGGTGATATGGGCTTTGATGTTATTCATGTAAATCTTCATAAAACCTTTTCAACCCCTCATGGTGGCGGTGGCCCCGGCTCAGGCCCTATTGGAGTTAGTCAGCGTTTAGCACCTTTTTTACCTGTGCCTCTTATAGAAAAGAAAAATGAGCAGTATTGTTGTTTAGATGAAAAAGATATTCCCCTAACAATTGGGCGTTTATCACACTTTATGGGAAATGCTAGCATTTTGCTACGAGCTTATATTTATGCTTTGTTACTGGGTAAAGAAGGCTTTGAAAGGGTAGCAGAATTTTCTACCCTAAATGCTAATTATTTAATGCAGCAATTAGCCAATAATGGATTTGAACTCGCTTTCCCACAACGCAGGGCAAGCCATGAGTTTATTATTTCATTTAAGCAACAACTCAAAAAAAATGGCGTTAACGCCATGGAGTTTGCCAAAAGATTATTGGACTATGGCGTACATGCTCCCACCACTTATTTCCCTATGCTGGTTCCAGAATGCTTTTTAATCGAACCGACAGAAACTGAGTCAAAGCAAAGCTTAGATGACTTTATTGAAATTATGGTCAAGATTAAAAAGGAAGTAGAGCAAACCCCAGAGCTTGTCAAACAAGCTCCACACAGCCTGAGTGTCAAGCGCTTAGATGATGTTAAAGCGGCTAGAGAGTTAAATGTTAATTATTTTTCTTGAGTAGGCTCTTTTTCTAATGCCTCAACCTTAGTCGATAAAGCTTCGAGTTTAAGGCGGGTTCGTTGTAATACCGCCTGTTGAATTTCAAACTCTTCACGAGTCACCAAATCCATACGCTCAAAGGTTTGATGTAATAAGCGTCTCACATTGTCTTCTAGCTCTTTTTTAATCGCTGCTGGTGCAGGTGGAAGCATCTTCCCAATTTTACTGGCAAGATCTTCAAAAGCTGTTTTGTCCATAATTATTTCCTTGTTTTCTTAATTTTTTATTAATGCTCACATTAAGCCTAAAAGCGCCTAATTTGGGTTAGCAAAGGGGATAGGGAGATTTGTTCTTTTAAATAAAATCCCCCTCAATCCCCCTTTTTCTAAGGGGGAAGCTAAAAGCACCCTAAGTACCTACGTATGTATCAAGGCTGCTTTTTTCTTAATTTTATCAATCACCCTTGCTACCGTAACAAAACCAAACGTTGCTGTAATTAAAGTAGAAGAGCCATAACCTGTTTGGCAATCTAAGGTTTCACCTTTTAATTGTGGTTTTTGAAATGATACCGAGCCATCTTCTTGAGGATACATAGCTTGCTCGGTTGAAAAAACACATTCAATATTAAATTTCTTTTTACTATTGCGACTGAA
>CAYMMQ010000247.1:0-2553 GCA_964391585.1 uncultured Ectothiorhodospiraceae bacterium | reverse complement strand
CATCATAGTTATTCCAAAATCTACCCGTTGAAAGGGCGTATTACTGAAAGTTTATTAAGGTTGATAACCCTTTTGAAACTTGCGGAGATTGCAGCAAAAAATGCTCACAATAGCCTTTATCCAGCTGAATTTAATTTTAGTAGTGCTGAGTGGGATGAAATAAAGCAACCAGCCGCCGATGTATTAGAAATTAAGGAAAGTGACTTGCTCGATTTGCTCGAGTATGCTGCTGATTCTTTGATAAAAAACATGTCCCAAAATACTATTTAGCCGAACCTAAAAAAGATTTTCCAGAATAAGTCTATTTTCTAATATTGTTATAGTTTTACCCTTTACAAGGAAACGCCAATATGACTTTTAGTATTTTTAGAAGGGGGATAGTTTTTAGTTGGAAAACGATTTATACATAATAATAGGACTGCCTCTTTTCCCTGTGGCCTTATTCACTACAATAGTTAGTTTTATGATAGTGGTTAAAACTTATTTTCTAATTCACTTAGAGAGTTTATTTTTTCCTGAGCTAAATCAAAATGCTTATAGCTTATGGTTACTCCAGTGCCATCCAATAATTTTTCAACAGTAGAGAGCTTATTTTCTAACTTAAAAAGATTTTTTTAAAAAAACCAAGCTCCTGAGACATTTTAGCGGTATTGTCCTTATATTACCTAAGCTATAAGCTTATATGCATGTTATTTTATAAAAGTTATGTAATAGTATTTAAAATTATTGGCCAGTATTTAACTCAGCTCATAACAACTAGAATTAAACAATCAGACTTTTAATATTTGATTTCTAAAATTTTTTAGTATCAAATGCCTACTTTGTAGGAGCAATCAATTTTATAACATTATTAAAGCCGCTATTAATTGGACCTTACTTGAGAGTAAATAATTAAAACAAATGCAGTCAAAAGTTTGTTATACATTTAAATTCCTTGACTTAGGTTAATTGGGGGATAATTACGTAGATTCTAATCTTAATTAGCCTAAAAAACCGAAGTATCTATTACCATATAAATAGTATGTTTTTATAGTAATGGTTACAATGAAGTTATACAAGTGATAATTTATAATAACTCGCAAGAAAAGTTGTCGTTTTTATGTAAATCTATAGTGACTGCTTTAGAGAAATCTATTGTTATTTTGTAAGTTATTCGAACTTACACTAAGAGTCATTAGTGTGAATTCCCACTTTTCAACAATCGCCATTATTGTCAATCACTGAATTTTTTTCAATTAATCTGCTTTTCACAAAGTTTCATAATGTGTTAAGAATAGTAATACAAATGAAGTAATTTAAATTGATGACGGAGAAGAAGTTATCTTTTTGCCTGATGATGATATTATGAACGGTGGCAATGTTATTGACGAATCAATGCCTAAATATTATGTCTTATCTACACCAAAAGTGAGTTATTTAATGAGCCGTTAGAATATTTTGAATTCAAGCAAGGACTAAGGCTTTATGTTGTTTCATTTAATCTTGAGAAGGATGAGTGTCAAATTGACTTTTCTAGCATAAAGTCTGTTAGTAATGCTATAACACAAGTTGAAAATCTAATTTAAAATTCTAAGGAGTAATAAGATGGCTTTTATGACTGTTCCGGATGGCTATGAAAAAACAGCTATTTCCGATCTGCAAGGTGCGTGGGGAAATTTAAGAGCGGCTGTCATTGAAAACTTTGGTTTTACAAACTCGGATCAACTGATGTTTCATATTGATGAGGCAATGAGTTGGGAATCTGTTAGAAATTTAGATCAAATGAAGGCGACTTTACTTATTATTCATAACATTGCCAATCAAGCTAAAGCACCAACTGATGTTATAGAATTAATTAGTGAAGTTAGGTATGATTTAGATGAAGTATTAGCAGAGATTTCTGAAGGTAAGATTTTGTGATGATTTTACCCATTGTAGTAGTCGGAATCTGATCTGACAGTCCCAGTTTTTCAATAAGTGTCTGTCAGGTTAAATCTGGCTCAATAACTATTCGCACTCTGCTTTTGATCTCTAAATTATGAGTAATAACTTAAAAGTAACTTGATTATGTTTTCAACACCTTCAAAACAAGATTTTCTACAGCTGGCTCTAATAGTAGTTGGACATTTGCTACTGACTATCTGGTCACTTAACTTGATGGTCTCTCCTGAAAATATCTCACTGATGTGGATGCCTGATGGATACCTCTTAGCCTGCCTGGTTTTATTGCCTAGTAGACTATGGTTCTGGCTGATCATTATTCTAACAGTTTCACTTTTCAGCTTTGAGTCGACATTCACTGACAGACCCGAGGGGATGATTTTTTCTTTTATTTTTGCCAATATGCTGGAAAGTGTCGGCGGTGCCTTGTTATTCAGATATTTTTCTCATGGAGAAAGGATATTTAAAGACTTCCGACAGTTATCTCTATTTCTTTTCTTTTGTGTTTTAGTTTTGCCATCTATTAGTTCAGTGGTTGGCGCTTCTACTGTTGTCCATTATGGCTTTTCAAATGATTTCTGGAGTGTATATCGTACTTGGTTAGTATCTGCAGGATTGGGGATTTTATGCCTA
>CAYMMQ010000246.1:0-2560 GCA_964391585.1 uncultured Ectothiorhodospiraceae bacterium | reverse complement strand
TACACTCCTAAAGGTGAGCTAAACCTTGCCGTGCGTGAGGTTGGTAATACATGATTGGGGCCCGCACAATAATCACCTAGGGCTTCAGCAGTATAACGTCCCATAAAGATAGCGCCAGCGTGAGAAACTTCTTCTAATAATGAACGTGGATCTTCAACTGATAATTCTAAGTGCTCTGGGGCGACATGGTTTGAAATTTCAATTGCATCATGAATGTCTTTAGCCAAAATAATCACTGCTCTATTCGTTAAAGATTTCTCTATAATTTCTTTACGCTCCATGGTAGGAAGTAACTCATTAATTGATTTTTTAACGGCTTCGATAAAGTTCACATCGGGGGCAACAAGAATAGATTGAGCATCTTCATCATGCTCAGCTTGAGAAAATAAATCCATTGCGATCCAGTTAGGGTCAGTTTTCCCATCACAGATTACTAAAATTTCAGAAGGTCCTGCAATCATATCAATACCAACCGCTCCAAATACCATTCCTTTTGCAGTTGCCACATAAATATTGCCAGGACCAACAATTTTATCGACTTGGGGAATGCTTTGGGTACCATAAGCAAGAGCTGCTACCGCTTGTGCTCCACCAATAGTAAAAACTTTATCTACGCCACATACAGCTGCTGCGGCTAAAACTAATTCATTAACTTCCCCATCAGGTGTTGGTACCACCATAATCAATTCTTTTACCCCAGCTACTTTTGCTGGAATGGCATTCATTAATACCGAAGAAGGATATGCTGCTTGCCCACCTGGCACATATAAACCCACACGATCTAATGGTGTGATTTTCTGTCCTAACATGGTGCCATCTTCTTCGGTATATGCCCATGGAGAAGTTTTTTGTTTCTGATGATAGCTTTCTACCCGCTGAGCTGATAACTCTAGAGCTTTTCGTTGTTCTGCAGGTAAATTGTTTAATGCTTGTTGTAAGCGCTCTTTGCTAATCGTTAGCTGAGCAACATCTTTTACATCTAAACGGTCAAATTGCTGAGTATATTCCATCACTGCAGTATCACCATCTTGTTTTACTGCATTAAGAATTTCAGTCACAATAGTCTTAACAGAGTGGTCATGTGAACTATCCCAAGCTAACATTTGATCTAATGAGGTTTTAAAATCTGCATCTTGACTATTTAATTGTGTAATTTGTACCATGTATATTCCCCTGTCGCAATTATTAATTATTATTGACCGCTTCAGCAATTTTATCAATTAAATGTTTAATTGTTTGATGTTTCATTTTCATAGAAGCCTTGTTGATGATCAGTCTTGAACTAATATCAGCAATATGTTCCATAGGTTTTAAACCATTAGCTTTTAAAGTATTCCCAGTATCCACCACATCTACAATTCTGTCTGCTAAATTCACTAAAGGCGCTAACTCCATGGAACCATATAACTTAATAATTTCTGCTTGTACTCCTTGTTCTGCATAAAAACGCTTCGCCACATTGACAAACTTAGTTGCCACACGAAGTCGTTGATGTTGATGTCCATCATTCCCAGCATCAACTGGTCCAGCAGTCATTAAGCGACATTTAGCGATTTTTAAATCAAGTGGTTCATATAAACCAATACCACCGTGCTCCATCAAAACATCTTTACCAGCTATCCCAATATCAGCAGCACCATATTGTACATATGTTGGAACATCCGTTGCTCGTATAATGACTAATTTAACTTGTTCATTATTGGTATCCAAGATTAACTTGCGGCTTTTTTCTGGATCATCTACTGCCTCAATTCCGGCATGAGCTAGCAAAGGCATTGTTTCTTTAAATATTCGCCCCTTAGATAAGGCGATTAATATCTTGTGCATAATTTATCTCTATTTTTACTTTATGCATTCCCACTGGGGAACGAGGTATACTGTCCCCCTCTTTAACAAAGAGGGGCTCCAACTATTTATAGCTAATATTAACAAGGTAAGCGACGAATTTCTGCGCCTAACTGCTGTAACTTTTCTTCAATACACTCATAACCACGATCAATGTGATAGATTCTATCCACAATAGTATCACCTTTGGCTACTAAGCCAGCTAATACCAAACAAGCAGATGCTCTTAAATCAGTTGCCATCACCGGTGCGCCTGTTAAATATGGCACCCCCTTTATCATGGCAGTATTCCCCTGTAATTGAATATCCGCCCCCATGCGTTGCAATTCTTGCACATGCATAAAGCGATTTTCAAAAATGGTTTCTACTACGGTTGCAGAGTCATCGGCAATAGCGTTTAAAACACAAAACTGAGCTTGCATATCTGTTGGAAAAGCAGGATAGGGAGAGGTTCTAATGTCAACTGATTTTGGCTTTTTGCCGTGCATATCCAAGCTAATCCAGTCATGCCCCGTCTTAATCTCAGCACCTGTTTGACGAAGCTTTTCTAATACCGCATCTAAATTTTCAGGTGCGGTATTTTTAACTTTGATTTTTCCACCCGTTATGGCAGCCGCCACTAAATATGTGCCAGTTTCTATACGCTCAGGAAATACTCGATGTTCAGCTTCATGGACACGCTCCACACCGCGCAACGTCAGATTATCTAACGGCG
>CAYMMQ010000245.1:0-2563 GCA_964391585.1 uncultured Ectothiorhodospiraceae bacterium | reverse complement strand
GCTGAGCGAAGTCGAAGCATGACAATACTAAACCACCATTTATTGAGAGGATACAATAAACCTTTTGTAAATTTCAATTTTTACTTAACTTATTTATAATTTATATCTGTTTAGCCACAAAGATACTATGTTAAAAGTCAAGTAAAAAATATAATATTATTCAATAAACTGTTCATTTTTTTTCAACATGTAAAAAATAATAACCAATAATTTTCTCATACATGCAGTGATAGCGACTAATTTAGGTTTACCAGCATCAACTAATTTATTATAAAAAGAATCTATTGGTTCGAAATTTCGGCTGATCATCACTAAAGTAGCCATAAAGAGCTTGTGTCGTATAATTGAATCACCTTTCTTCTGGAGATATGATCTGCCAACGAATTTTCCAGATTTGTTGACAGTGGGATTCATTCCGAAATAAGCGACAAATTTTTTAGCATTAGAGAAGCGATGGACATCACCGACATAAGCTTCCATGATGATAGCTGTTTGGCGTGAGATTCCAGGTATTGTTTCCAGCACACTATTATTGTCATAAGCCGCTTGGTATAGTTCAGGCAATTGACTTTTCAAGTAATCAATTTCTTGCTGAAATAAACTAATCGTTCGTGCAAGAGCCTGAACGACATATCCAGCGCCAGCGCCAGTTTTATAGGCGACACTATTTGTGGCTAATGCTTTCATACGTTCAATAAATGGTAGTGGCAGTCTCCAATTGTTTTTGCCATACCGAATATTTCGCAGTTCATTGACAGAACATTGTGTAATAATTTTGGCAGTTGGAAATAGTGCTAACAAGGTTAATATTTGCTTGCCCTGTACATCAGGTACTGCTTTTTCAATTTCTGGCGCTACTTTGGTCAATTCAATGCGTAATTTGTTTACAGACATGGTTTGTTGTTTTTTAAGTTGATAGATTTGTTTATCAATGTCTTTAATAATCTCAAGAACAATATGCCTGTCATAAGAAGGCGTTGGACGTTTTTCTACCATAAACAGCGCAATATCTTTGGCATTTACGGGATCTGTTTTTGCTCGTCTTAATTCGGTTTTGGCGTGTGCTTTTGTTTGTACCGGATTAATAACAGAGACATTGTACGCACTGGACTTTTTTTTGAGATAGTAGTAAATGTTTTTCCAATAATCTGCTGTTGATTCAAGTCCGATACAAAAGTGCCTGACGTTTAATTTTTGAGCAAGTTGTTCCATTTTATTTGATAAAAATTGATAGCCCTTCAAGTCATCACGTATCTGGAAGGGATTACTAACGACTTGTTTTTGTTCATTGATAATGGCGATGTCATGTTTATGTTTGGCGATATCAATGCCGACAAATAAATCCATAAGTGACTCCTTTCATTGTTTAGCCATGAGAGGACACTCCCGAAAAACTTATTACGATTTAAACTCGTGACAAAATCCAGGTTTATCTGCCAATTGGTGGATATCCTAAGATACTTCATCCAAATTTGATGTAATAAGCCGAGAGTAACATTCTTTGTGCCGGGTTCAAATGTCCCAATCCTCATTTGATCGTTCTCTCTCGGGCTTATTGGGTTAATTTATGTAAAATTTCTTTCAACGAATGAACATCATTGAATCGTTGATGATTTTGTATTTGAATTTGTTTTATTGGAAGCTCAAGCACCTGAAAGCGACCATTGTCGTATGCAACGAGTGATCGTTTGCTCAGAAGGTTTCGAGCTTGTATATAATCGTCTAATTCAAATTTTAACATGTTACAAATTTTATCATAACTATAAAAACTAATGCCATTTTTATCACCAACCAGGATCAAAAAAAAGTAAAGTAAAATCTCATTGCTACTCATCGCTGCCAGAAAGCCATTGCTGATGATTCGATGATCAATCCAACTGAACGATCCAGATATTTTACGAATACGTGCATGATTAATGGGCTCTTTTGAAATCATTATGGTTTCTCCCAAATGTTAGTTAATGATTGTTATGCTATTATAAAATTTTTTGAGCTCACAATCCATATCAACTTGTATACCGGGAGAAATAAAGAGTCAATAACTTATTAAAATAATAGCTGTTAAATCATCTTGTATACCAAGGCCAATAAATGTTCTAATTGCGACTTACTTTCTGTTATTTGGTAAGTTATATCATCTTGTATACTTTTGACGTTTTCAAGGAGCGTTAACAACTTATTATTATTGGGTGTTAATTCATCTTGTATACTCAATTCAGGCTGACTCTTTGATTGATCCTGCTGGTTTTTCTTGTTGGCTAATATCTGGACTTTTAACTGTGGATATCGTCCTTTGAAATAATCAGGGTTCTTTTCTAACCATTGTTGTTGAGATTGGTGTTTCTTCTTATGTTGACATGATCTATTGTCACAAATAGTGCGTCGTTTTACAACACGTTTATCTGGTCGAAAAGGTGCTTGACAAATAACACAATGTTTTGTTATTTCAGATTTCATTTTATCTAATCCGATAAAGTTCAAATGTCCTTTACAGAATTAGATATAATTATATATTAAATTCAACAAAATTTGAATAAAAATACATAATTATATGAAATAAAAA
>CAYMMQ010000244.1:0-2583 GCA_964391585.1 uncultured Ectothiorhodospiraceae bacterium | reverse complement strand
GCAAGCTCTAATGGCGTATTAATACTTCCTTTTTCTTTATAACCTCGGACATGTAAGTTTTTATGATTATTACGACGATAGGTTAAACGATGAATTAACCAAGGATAACCATGGAAGTTAAAAATAATCGGCTTATTCAAAGTAAAAATACTGTCAAAGTCACTATCGCTTAGACCATGAGGGTGCTCATTATCGGGGGATAACTTATAAAGGTCAATCACATTTACAAAACGAACTTTAATATCAGCAAAGTTTTCACGCAATAAGGCTGTTGCAGCTAAAGCTTCTTTAGTTGGAATATCACCACAGCCAACCATCACCACATCAGGCTCACAACCATTGTCATTACTAGCCCAATCCCAAATACTGATGCCTTTAATACAGTTTTTAATAGCCTCATCCATGCTCAAATATTGCAAATGTTTTTGTTTATCCGCTACAATAACATTTATATAATCTGAACTTTTTAAACAATGATCAGCAACACATAACAAGGTATTTACATCTGGTGGTAAATAAATGCGAGTTACTTTGGGACTTTTATTAACAACCAAGTTTAAAAATCCTGGATCTTGGTGAGTAAATCCATTGTGATCTTGACGCCAAACTGTAGATGTAATCAATAAGTTTAATGAAGCAATCGATGCTCTCCACGGTACATCGTGACACATGGCCAACCACTTTGCATGCTGATTAAACATAGAATCAATCACATGGACAAATGCTTCATACGTTGAAAAGAAACCATGTCTACCCGTTAATAAGTACCCCTCTAACCAACCTTCTAAAGTATGTTCTGATAACATTTCTAACACTCGACCATCAGCAGATAATTCACCGCCACCTGCATCTTCTTCAAAATAATCAGCTAGCCATAGTTTTTTACTCACTTCATAAATATTATCTAATTTGTTAGAAGTATTTTCATCTGGGCCAAACACACGAAAGTTATTCATGTTCTTTTTCATGATGTCACGTAAATACTTTCCTAAAGGGCGAGTATTTTCGGCAACCGTTGTTCCTGGAGTTGCAATATTAAAAGCATAAGAACGAAAGTCAGGCTGGTGTAGTGCTTTGCGTAACAAGCCACCATTAGCATGAGGATTACAGCTCATACGACGAGAACCTTGGGGAGCTAAATCTTTTAATTCAGCAATTAAACTGCCATTTTCATCAAATAACTCTTCAGGACGGTAGCTTTTCATCCATGCTTCTAGTTGCGCTAATTGTTGTGGATCTTTATGCACATTAGACATAGGAACTTGGTGTGCGCGCCAAAAACCTTCAACTTTTTTACCATCAACAACAGCTGGTCCAGTCCAGCCTTTAGGTGAACGTAAAATAATCATTGGCCATGTCGCACGTGTTGCACTACCACTGCTACGTGCTTTATGACGAATATCACAAATTTCAGCATAACACTGATCCATGACTTGTGCCATTTGCTGATGCATTACTTCAGGATCGTCACCTTCTACAAAATAGGGATTCCAGCCATAACCACGGAACATACTTTCTAATTCATCGTGAGAAATACGAGATAATATGGTGGGGTTGTTAATTTTATATCCATTCAAATGCAATATCGGCAAAACAGCCCCGTCTCGAATGGGATTCAGAAATTTATTTGAATGCCAAGAAGTTGCTAATGGACCTGTTTCCGCCTCACCATCACCAACAGCAACGGTCACTAGCAAATCAGGATTATCAAAAGCGGCACCAAACGCATGAGAAATACTATATCCTAACTCGCCACCTTCATGGATTGATCCGGGTGTTTCAGGGGTACAATGACTTCCGATCCCACCTGGAAAAGAAAACTGCTTAAAAAAGCGTTTTAAGCCATCTTCATCTTCACTTTTATCAGGATAAATTTCAGAATAACTTCCTTCCAAATACACTGGACCTAATATCCCTGGAGCACCATGTCCTGGTCCTGCTAAAAAGATTGCATTGACATCCTGCTCTTTAATTAAGCGATTGATGTGCACATACATAAAAGACAAACCTGGGCTTGAACCCCAGTGTCCTAATAAACGCGTTTTAATATCTTCTGTCGTTAATGGCTTTTTTAATAAAGGATTATCTTTAAGATAAATCATGCCGGCAGCAAGGTAGTTACAAGCTCTCCAATAGGCATTAATTTTGTTGAGCTGATCTTTCGATAAAGTTTGGGCAGACATGTAACAATTTCTCCATGGTTTTTTTAAATAATTAACTTAATCTTATGAGTAAATTGTTACAGCATTATTACAGTGCTGACGCATATAATTAATTATTCAACTAAACTTAACAAACTTAGAGCTCCCTGTTAAATTTATCGGCTAAAAATTAAACCTGGATTAGATTTTATAAATAATTGTTTAGATATTTGGGGTGGCATACTTCAAGAACCAGTTTTGTTTTGAACTCTGGCGTAAATGTTGTCTTTTTTCTACTCATCAGTTATTCCTCTCTATTTTTTTAGTATTCTAACGTTTAAGGAATAAAATTTCTCATTTAGTTGTCTAAAATTATTGGGGTATTATATGATCATACGGATCAGTTTTGTGTGCTCATAGCTCAAGCCCATAAAATCATATA
>CAYMMQ010000243.1:0-2602 GCA_964391585.1 uncultured Ectothiorhodospiraceae bacterium | reverse complement strand
AACGGTCTCGTGTATGAGCAGTAGCGGATTTTAACCCACTAAACTGTCAGATAGCACCGACCTTTGATTTATAGTTTTACGTTTCAAAATAGCACTGAACCCGCTATTGCTCATACACAATGTTGTGCCCCGTTTTTATTTTCTTTTCTCGCCCGTGTGGTGGATTGAAAGCTCTTTGCAACCGCACGAAAGAGGATTGCAATGTGCTTGAACAAAAATAGGATTTTACATCATATAAATTTGTCAATTTAAAATATTGTACATAAATTTGCATACTATGATTAGCGAAAATAATTCTGAATATTTCAATAAAGTATACTTAGGCGACTGCATTGAGGGCTTGTCAAAATTACCTGATAGGTCAGTAGATTTGATAGTAGCTGACCCTCCATACTGGAAAGTAATTGGAGAAAAATGGGACTATCAATGGAGAACAGAACAAGATTATGTAGAATGGTCTTTAAAATGGATTAAAGAAGCATCAAGAGTTCTTAGGTATGGTGGTACTTTCTATTTGTTTGGTTATTTCAGGACTTTAGCACTTTTAGTTCCGCACTTTGATGATTTAGAGTTGGACCTTAAACAGCAAATACTAGTTGATAAAGGAATGAGAGCCGTGTCTGGTAGAGCAACCAAGAATTATAAAATGTTCCCGAACACGACAGAAAGCATTTTGTTTATGATTAAGGACAATAAACAGTTTGTTAAACCTTATCTTAAAAAACATCAAGAAAAAGTAGGGTTAAAGGCTAAAGAAATAAATGAGGCACTTGGTGTTAAGAGCAATGGTGGTGGAATGTGGAGTATTTACACGGGTAAAAATGTATGCGAACAATTCCCCACTGAGGAATTATGGTCTAAATTGCAGAATATTTTGAAATTTGATTTGCCATACGAAAAGGTAGCTCAAACTTTTAATCCACAAATGGGCTTAACGGATATCTGGCGTGATATTGATTTCTATAAAGAAAAAAGAGTACACTCAACACAAAAACCTTTACCTCTGATTAAAAGATTAATATTGGCAAGTTCTAATGAAGGGGATTTAGTAGTCGACCCATTTGCAGGTTCAGGCTCAACTGCTCTAGCAAGTCTGCTTCTAAAAAGAGACTTTTACACAATTGAGCTTGACCAAGAATATTATAATGAAGTCTTAAAAAGGATTGAAGAAGTTGTAAATCCTCTTAATAGTTTTATTTCCGTCTGACATAGGTTGCTTTAGCTTCTGAAACTTTATCTGTATCTCTTAGGTCTAAATAATTACGAGTGTTTTCGTTGATAAATGGTAAAATTGAAGCCAAGTCAGATTTATTATTCCTCTTTTCGATAAGTTCTTTATAAGTTTTTCCTTCAACAATTTGTGATGTTAATGTGTATTCAGATGCAGAATCAAGCAATTGATTCCATTCTTCAACCGATAATAAAGATGTCGGCATTGGCTCAGGGATAAGCAAGCTTCTATCTTGATTCGGTTGAACATAAAAATCAATATTAATTGAAGGCTTTGTATTCGCATTAGTAACAATGCAATTAAAAACCTTGACTGGATTGCATAAATAAAATTGGTATGAATAAGGCCAAAAATTCTTAGGCGCAGGTGTTTTGTTGGGGTTTCTGCTAATGTGTTCCAAGAAAATTTTATGGTAGTAATTGGTCATTAAATTCGTAAAATGACTATGTCGTTCTGTCTTATTCCAAATCTCAAAAGCTTGAAACCTTATGGTATCAAAATCATTGTCAGAAAAATTAGGATAATCTGCAAGTGTTAGAAAAACTCTATCAAGGTCTTCAGTAAGTAATTTCAATTCGGTTTCAGATTTAATTCCAAATAGCCACTTACTGTCATCCATTCTTTTTATTTTATCTGAACCGCAGTGAGGACAAACTTCTTCTATTCGTAACACTTTGTTATTACACTTATTGCATGTGTCTAATTGGTCAACTCTACTGCACGATTTCACCTCTGTACCATCAACTAAATCATCACCTCTTGCACCTGTTCTAGCTCCCTCAACTCCTGTAATTAATGATGCAAGATGTTGTCCCGGATAGCCGATTTTCATGTTAGGAGTTTGCTTCGTTAGTTTTGACCATTCAAGAGCTTTAAGTCTTGGTGTTAAAACTAATTCGTCTAATAATTTTTCGATTTGATTTAGATTATCGTCAATCGTTATAAAGTCAGGATTCGGCTTCATCAAATAACTCTTTTATATCAACATTAAGTGCGTTAGCAATTTTCTCAATGTTAACAAGAGTTATATTTTTTTCAGCTCGCTCTATCATGCCAATATAAGTCCGATGCAAATCCGCTTTGAAAGATAAGTTCTCTTGTGAAAGACCTCTTTCTTTACGTAATACACGAACTTTGTCGCCAAACTTTATTAATATCTCTTTTTTTGAAATCATTGCTAATCAAAGTATGCAAAGCTACTTTTAGTATGCAGTTGATACAACAGACTATAATTAGCATTTCAGTCAATTGGCGTTGGCAAAAAAGCAATGTGTGCGTTAGCACTCTTTGCTTGTGTGTTGGCTTTTTTTAATGGGGCCCAACGATCAAGTATAAGAGCTGTAGCGGATTTCAAGGCAATTACCTGTCCGC
>CAYMMQ010000242.1:0-2612 GCA_964391585.1 uncultured Ectothiorhodospiraceae bacterium | reverse complement strand
TCCTTGCTCTGCCAGAATATGTAAATAACTATGATGGGCATGGGCATCTGAGAAAATATGTTGAGGATTTGGATTAAAGTCAAACAAGCTATATTGCTGTCCTTTGTTTTCAAAGGGAAGGTCATTGACCGAACCAAAACCATAACCCAGTATCGGCGAGCGTACAAAAGCATCTACGGCAATCGGCCAATTTTTTAATAAGCGATGATATATATTTTCTTCTTTTTTATTCTCATAAGAATGCTCGATTTTTTGTTGATAATCTAAATAACTAATATCTTGTTGGTAATCAGGATAAAACTTTAAAATTAATACTGTTTGGATCAACACCACCAATATTAACATGATACTAATCATCCACTTTTTATGATGTTTAATTAATTGCCACACCATTAAAGCGGCAATTAAACCCAACATTGAACCTCGAGAAGTAGTGAAAAATAACAAAATCATCAATATTATAACAACAGAGAAATAGCCAATATTCTCTAGCCTTGTTAGTTGTTTGGAAAATATGTAGGGAATAATCAACGCCAAAACAATACTTAAAAACCCACCTGCAGCATTGGTTGAGGCAAATAAGGTATGAAAGTAAGGGTAAGGGTTAGCCCCATATAGATTGTGCAAAAATAAAATAAAAAAAGGGATATTTACTAAGGTAGCGAAAATAACAAAAATTTTTAACCACTTTTCAAGATTGCCAGCATAAACAAAAAACGGTAAAAATAAAAAAGCTGCATATGAAATAATAAAGTTACCATCATAACGATAAAATAAAAAATTCAATAATGATTCTGGGGCATAAAAAATGAGCGATAACAATGAGAAAAAATAAAAAATAAAGCTATAACAAGAGATTGGATGTAAAGAACAAAAATTGCTTAAATTTTGTTGTTGTAAACCTTGCCACAACAAAGGGAAAAAACACAAAAGCATCAAGGTTGCTGGAACAGCACTCAAATAAACGTGATTCGTAACAGAAAAAAACAAACCCAGCCAAACAACAAAAGTCATCGCTGTATTACATTTTTCTTTCAAGTTGTTTTCAGGTAAATCAGCTATCATTTATTATAAAGTATTCATAGGTTGGTTCTTAGGATAAATATTGCTCGAAACTGTTCCCCTCTCGCCTAAAAGCGCCTAATTTTGGTTAGCAAAGGGGTTAGGGGAGATTTGTTCTTTTAAATAAAATGCTATCAGATCAAGTGTTTAACAACAAAATAAAATCCCCCTCAATCCCCCTTTTCCTAAGGGGGAAGCCTAAACGCATCAGTTTCCTCCTTAAGTACCAACGTATGATAAAGTATTAAATATGAGCTGCTTTATCCAAAACTTCTCCAGCCCATTGATTGATACTTTTTCCTTGAACTTGAGAAATTGTCGCAATAGCTGCATGTATATCTGGATTAATACGTAACATCAATTTTCCAGAATACGGCTTTTGTGCTGGCCGACCTGTTCTTTCACTGACTTCAATATAATGATCAACTGATTCATGAAAAGCTGTTTCTAATTCATCTACATTACTGCCATGAAAAGAAACAATATCATCTATTCCTACTAAACGACCAACAAATATCCGATCCTCTTCATCATAGTCAATCCTAGCGATATAATTTTTATATTTCATCATATTCATCATCTAACACCTGCTTTCTCTAAAAATTCACGAGCTGCTTTTACTCGATATCTCAATGCTTCTTTGTTGGGATGCGGGCGGTGAAAATCAGCACGCTTATCATTAAGAATAAAAGTAACAGCAGAACCATTACCTTCATCTTTTTCTGCCCCTAACGAAATAAACAATGCTTCAATTTTTCTCCACTCTATATTGCCATTAACTGGTTCGGAGAAAATTAATTGTAGCGTTTTTTTATGTTTACTGTTCATACGATAAATAATAACACAAGAAATGGATTGTGCAATCACATTACGATATCAGTCGTGACAAAATTTAAACTGCTAATATAACTGAAAACATAGGCTCTAACTGCTTTAACGGCTTTATCTTTTCAAAAACAATTACGGCTTCATCATACGTTGCCATCAGCCATTTTACCCATAATTTTAAACGCCCGGCAATAATCGAAGCCGATAGTAGTTGTTCTTGTTGCATTTGCATGCAGAAGTTTAATAATAATTGTTGAATATCTGGCCAATTAAAAGCACTATAAAATTTTTGATTTTGTTTAGCTTTAATTTGTAAGGCCAAGTCAGGACAAACAAAAGCCCCTCGACCTAACATGACATCTGTAGCGGAGCTTTGTTGCTGACAATTTTTATAATCTTCAACACTCCAAATTTCCCCATTTAATACTACCGGAATTTTTAAAGCATTAAATAGAGGTTTGACTTCACCCCATTTTATCAAAGGTAAATACGCATCTAACTTAGTCCTTGCATGAACCGTAATAAAATCTGCACCTGCTTGCTCAATTGCCAAAGCATTTTCCAACAATAAACTACTATCTTCATAACCTAAGCGAATTTTAGCGCTTAAAGGTATATGGGTAGGCAAGGCTTTTTTTACTGCAGCAACCATTTGATAAATCGACTCAGGCTCTTTTAACAACAACGCACCACCACCATGCCCATTCACCGTCTTTGCAATT
>CAYMMQ010000241.1:0-2660 GCA_964391585.1 uncultured Ectothiorhodospiraceae bacterium | reverse complement strand
AGTTAGTCTTTATGCCTTTGGTGATGTTGCTCAAGATTTAAGGGCTTAATAAATGAAATTTGAAAGATCAGAATTAAATATTGACTTATATGGCGAACAAATAAAAATCCGCTTCCCGAATGTTAAGGAAGTGGATTTGTTCTCTAAAAAGTTAGTTGAAAGTAATGAGATAGATGCAACACTAGATTTTTTAGATGGTTTAGGACTCAAGAAAGAGTTGTCCTTAAATATGGAAGCAGATCATTTAAAGCAAATTATTGAGGCTTTAACGCAGGGAAAGAGTTAAGCCTAGATAAAAGTGTTTATCTTAAAGCTAGGTTAGCAAGATTTTATGGTTGGTCGTATATTGATATTATTAATATGCAGTATACCGAGGCTTTAATATTTGAAAAGGCTGCTATCTCTTTAGAGGCACAGGAGAATTTATTAAAGCTAACAGTAAGTGATTACCCAAATATAAAATCAGATGAACGTAGAAAAATACATAAGGACATTTATAGAAAAGCCTTCCCTAATGATAACAACATGACAAGCATCGCCGAAATGGAAAGGATTTTAAAAGGTGAGTAATAAATTATCAGTTGACATTATTTTAAATACGAGAAAAGCAAAAAAATCACTAGTTGATGATCTGCCGAAAAATGCAAAACAAGGTGGTGTTGAAGCTGGAAAAAAATTCTGGACTAATTTCAACAAGGAAAAACCTAATGTAAACGGTTCTTCTATTGGTCAAAATATTGGTGGTGAATTAAAACTTGGTCTAGGCTCTGTTATTGGTGGTGTTGCTATAGGTAATATCGTAGCTAATGGAATACAGGCATCATTAAGCGTAATAAAAAATGCTGTTATTGCAGGAGTAGACAGTCTTAGAGGTTTAGGTCGTGGTATAGCAGAAATTAATACTTTGCTACCAGAAAATAAACAACTAACAGGATTAGCTGCCGATCAAATTAATGCCTTTGCTGCTGCCTTTGGCACTGATAATCAAATACAAGCCAAGGCTTTTTACAATATTGTTTCCGCAGGAGTTAAAGGAACAAGTAAACAACTACAAACTTTAAATATAGCTAACAAAGCAGCGGTGGCAGGTGTAACAAATATAAATGACGCTGCTAAAGTTTTGACTGGCTCTATAAATGCTTATTCCAAGTCTGGATTAACAGCACAAAAAGCCAGTGATATTTTATTTGCAGGAGTCAGGGAAGGTGTTTTAACTTTTGAAGAGTTATCCCAATCTCTAGGAGATGTTACTGCAATATCATCAACAGTTGGGGCTAGTTTTGATGAAGTTGTTGGAACATTAGCGGCGATAACAAAAAATGGAATAAAAACAGATAAAGCTGTTACTGGTTTAAGATCAGTTTTTGCGGCACTAGTTAAAGTAACACCAGAGGCGAAAAAAACAGCTAAGGACTTAGGTTTGGAGTTTAGCACGTCTGCTTTAAGAGCTAAGGGGTTAGCAGGATTCTTAAAAGATGTTGCAGATAAAACAAAAGGGAGCGAGGTAGCTCTTGGTAAACTATTCCCAAACATAAGAGCACTAGCCCCTATTTTAACAGTTGTAAATGGAAATTTTAAAGACTTTGAAAGAATATTAAATGCCACAAAAAAAAGCTCTGGTTCAACAGAGTTAGCTTTTAGTAAACTAAAAGGGACGCTAGACTTTAGTATAAAAAGATTATCAAAAACATTCACGGCATTTTTAACAAATGTAGTTAAAAAATTTGGTCCTCAAATTAAAGCAGTAGCTGATTCAATGACTACAATCTTTGAAAAGTTAGCTCCTAGCATTATACCAGTTGATCGAAGGATATCCGATCTAAACGATTCAATAAAAAGAAATGAAGAAGAGTTAGCCAAGCTATCAAATACTAGTGAAGATACTAGTAGTAAATATGAGAAAATGGGATTTTTCACTAAAATATATCACGAGGCACTAGATGCAGTCACATTATCAGAGCAAGGAAATATATTACAAAAAGATATTTTAACAAAAAAAATAGCAGAGCAAAAACAAAAATTAGCCGAACTAAACCAAGAGAAAGTAAATAGTATTGGAGTAGATACAAGTGTTTCAGATAACAATAAGTCTAATGTAGATAAATCTGTTAGTGCAAATGAAAAACTACATCAATCATTATTAAAACTATCACAGGGGTTTAAATTTATACAATTAGAAGGAAACAAATTTTCAGTTAGTTGGTCAAATGTAATGAAGTCGGTTAAATCAAGTGCTATTAAAGGTCTTGGTCAAGGTGTTGGAGCAGGTTTTTCAGCTTTTGGGGCAGCATTAGTTAATGGTAAAAATGCGCTAGAGGCATTTGGTAAAGCGTTCTTGGCTTCAATAGGACAAGCAGCTGTTGCATTGGGAACTAGGTTTATTCTCGAGGGTGTTGCAATATCATTCAATCCATTATTAGGAGGTCCAGCAGTAGGAGGACCGTTAATTGGAGCAGGTGCTGCACTAGCAACATTCGGTGGAGTATTATCAGCAATCGGCGGTGGAGGCGGTGCAGGAGTTCCAACTGCATCTGGAGGAGCTGGTTCACCTTCTGGAAGTTTCAGTTCTCCAACAAACGATAATACAATAGCTCAAGCACCAGAGCAACAACGACAAACTCAACAAGGTATAAACCTAACTATCCAAGGTGATGTATTAG
>CAYMMQ010000240.1:0-2673 GCA_964391585.1 uncultured Ectothiorhodospiraceae bacterium | reverse complement strand
AATTTCAGAGCTCACTAAAACTAGCCATTTCACCTAAAAACATTCGCAAGTCTGTTGGTTGTTTTTTTCATATTAAAGCTTTAATTTTCTTCAAGGTTGGCATTGTTGTCATTAAATAAATTCTTATTATCTTGTTGTAGGAGTATAGTTAATTTCTTTTGTTTACCATCAGGTATTAACTGTTCACTGTGATTAAATGTTTCCAATATAGAATTAAAAATATTGATTACTTTGGGAGGAAAACAAGCTTGTGGGATTAAAGTAATTATTATGCCGCCATCTGTTTCATGAATGAGTCCTGGTGCTCGTGTTAAATGACGAAAGAGCATGTGATCATCTCGATAATTGTCGTATGCCTCTTTAAACGGACGCAATAGTTTATAAAACAGATTTCTTGCCAAGATCTTGATGCTATCCATTATTGCTTTCTTTGACGTATCTAGTTTTTGAAATCCTTCATCAGATAATCGATTTAATCGAGAAACCTCTTTTTCAGTGAGTTTTATTTTCTCTTCCAGTTGATTAAGTTGCCGTGTTAAGTCAGCTATTATATCATCACGACTTTGTTTTTCATGTTTGGCGCAATGCTTGTTTAATAACAGTGTTTTTAGCTTGGACTTTAACTGTAGCCGTTGTTTTTCCAGAGCCTTATAAGTTCCACTTTTTTCCTGCTTGTCTTTGAGGTGTTTTTTTATATCCTGATAAGATAAAACCGCATAGCTGGTGATTTCATTAATACCAAAGTGAACATCAAGATATTTAAAATCATTTTCTTGGATCCAACGATCAAACATCAAATTGATAAGTTCTTGTGCACAACGCTTTAAATCATTGCATAATATAGAAACAATAATACTATTATTTTTTGGATTAATGGCTTTAACGATGATTTGCCTAATATCGTTTTGTTTTGACCAACGCTGATCACAATATAAAAACTGATAACGCTTTAAATCCTTGCTTGAGTTTTTGGCTCGATAAAGACTTATAGAAGCATCCCAGTTCGTATTTTCATAGTCCTGTAAATTTGCATGAAAGCCTTTTTCCCAGGTGATAAAATAATTTTGAGCTTTGTCATTAATAAATTTATTAAACGTATCTATACCGTAGATCCCTCTATCGAGTACAAAGGTTAACGGTTTGTCAGGTGCAAAAGAAAATAATTTTCTAAACTTCGTAACCACATCAAAAAAACGTTCTCTAAGATCCAGGTAATTGTCGTCATGGGAAAGATAGACAGGCTGGCCTGTTGCCATATGAATAAAATCCATATGGACTACTTTTTCAGCAAACCTCATACGGCTACACCATCCTTTAAGTAACTTGTTTTGCCCTGTGTAATGTTTGCTATGAGGATCATAGTGAAAATCACTGCACTGTCCAACACTCACTAATTCACCATTGAATTGTAATAGTTCATCCTGACAAGTGGTTTTAGCAATTTCTGTTAATTGTTTCCTCTGTTCATGCCTATTGGATAACACTTGACCCAAAAAATACTCCAGTGACGGGTAATTCAATAATTTTGTTTGCTCAATATTGATGGCTCCCAATAAGGTGGCCGCTAACCATTGCTTAACCAGTGGCTCATTACCGGATAGGGTACTTTTTAGATGATTAAAAAAACGACTGAATAATAATACTCCTGCATGATGACAAAAGCGATATCCTGCAGGGGGCGCTGACATAAGCGATGCTCTAAAAACAACCACATGGTTGCGATTGTTTGGTGTGAGATCGCTATATAAAGCCATCTTCTGACCATCATGCCCAGAAGCATGATTATTTTCTACTTGATTTTCGAGACAGGCAATGGCTGTATTTTCAGTCTCTAACGGCTCTACATTAGGACTGTTTTCAATGGCTAGGGTATGCTGCTCATGGCTGTTTTCAGAGGATACTTCCTCTGAAAATGATGGGCCATCAGTTTGAGTCTGTAGCAACTCCATCCATTGTGAAAAATAAGATCGTAAACTTTCACCACTGATGGTAACCTCAAAAACATCTAAGATTTCCTGGCGTATTACTTTACTGTAGGAATAATGATTTTCGGGGTAAATAGATAAAAAACGACTCTTTGCAAAGTTGATGATTTCGGTGGTTAATTTACGAGGATGTTGACGACCGGCTAATATTGCAATTAATTTTTCAGTATCCCCTGATTTTAGCGCTTCGCCCCAACGACGTAATGAGGTATACGCCACAGAAAAGGAATCTAGAATAGATTTTGTTTTAACGCCACTATTATATAAGCGTGCGAGTAATAGCTTGAGTGCTGGACTGTCTGGCGTATCATCAATGACTTCTAATAATGACATGCCAAAAAAGACCAGTAATTTTTCGGGTTGCTCTGGATCTTTACAAAGGGTAAAAAATGGATTTTTTTTATCAACACCAAGTATTTCTTGAAACTGAATCGTATTTTCCATAAGATATGACTGCCTGATCTGAATTAAAGACGTGAGGGTTAGGTGGTTCCATAAAGCACAATAAAGGTCAGTTTATTGTGCTTTACTTAAAATTATCTCAGAATTATGAACTAAAATCATCTCTAAAATAGTCAGATAGCTTATGCTAAAATCTGATTTCTTAACGGGGCAAACAAAAAAAATTGAGAGATATTTATTCGATAGAAATGGGTTTTTCAACCATTGAATTTGCGGATGTTTTTTT
>CAYMMQ010000239.1:0-2727 GCA_964391585.1 uncultured Ectothiorhodospiraceae bacterium | reverse complement strand
AATGTCTACGAATTATAAAAGAAAAATATTTTTTGGATGGGCTAGAGATGCGCAATTTCATTGGGTTCAATAACATGTGCGTCAGCACTGTTTATTCAATTTATGAGCAATACTAGCTCTACAGCATAAAGCTGTTCAATCGATTCAAGTGTTACAAAAGTAAAAATTTCAAATTATTATGAAGCAAAATCTAATGCTAGTTCTATTAAATTTGCCAATATTTGGCTCTAATCCCCCTGCCTTGTTTTGAAGTGAGTATTAATTCATTACTTTTTATTTAAACATTCATTTATAAATGTAGAGCATATTCTCCGATCCGTTAAAATATCTTTTCCCCACTTGCCCTGCTCCGTTTTGGATAGTTTATCAAACAGGGTTTTAGCAAATTTTTTCTGTTTTGGAGAAGGTGGGTTTTTAATTAAATCCTTATTTTCTTTTTGATATTTCAGAGCCGCATCAATAAATTCAGAGCAGCTTTTTACATTTAAAAAAACATCACTTGGTACAGAGTATGTTTTAGGTAATGATTTAATAATATTCTTAGCAAAAGCGAGCTGTTTAGAGCTTGGGGGTTTATTACGACTACCACTATTACCCGTATAATTTGATTTTAAATTTTCAGCATAAAACTGGTTGTTTAGATGGTCAATCAAGTTATTTAATTTATTAATTTGCCAAGTTACAAATTTATCTCTTTTTTCAACCGCATCAGCGTCATCTTTAACATCACATAATCTTATTAATGCATCTTCCCATTTGGCAGTTGTACAGGCGTCAGAGAGCCATTCAGGAACATTGTTAATTAAATCTTTTCCTTTCATTGTGAGCTTATATTTTTCATCTTTGTCTATTGATTCAATATATTTTCTCACCAATAATGTTTTAATGACTGTAGAACGTGTGGCTGGAGTTCCAATACCTTCAGAGTTTTTTAATAAAGAACGTAGTTTTTTATCTCTAACATCTTTACCCACGGTTTCCATTGCTTTGGGGAAAGTAATGGCGTTATAACGTGACGGCGGTTTTGTTACTGAATTTTTTAATGTGATTTCTTTTAAATTAACAACTTCACCCACTGATAATTTAGGATAAACATTGTCATCTTTCGGCTTTTCATTAAATGCAGAACGCCAACCCAGATCAATAATCCTTTGCCCTTTTGCTTTAAAAATTGATTCATCATTCCCTAAAATGTCCTTAACAGGAACAGAAAAAGCAATATCTTGGACGCCATATTCAGCAGCAGGATAAAAAATTCGAATAAACTGTTTAACAACAATTAAATACGTTTTTTGCATATCATAAGAGGAATAACCTTTCCCTTTCCTTGGCGATAAGCTGTTAAAAGATGATTGAGACATTTTTTGATGCGTTGGAACTATACCGTGGTGTTCCATTTCTTTTTTTGAAAACGAAGCAGGGATAAACTGTTTATATTGCTGATCGTTATTATTATGAATAGCAATTGCTTTTTTTGCTTGAGCGTTTACTTCTGATAATTCACTAACCGTATTAAGCATACCTTCACGTTCACCTTGATCATAAAAGTTCATGGGAATTTCCGATTTGCTTGTGCGGGCATAGGATAAATAACCTTGCTCATATAAATCTTCTAAAATAGTCTGAACTATTGCAGCTGATTTTTTTATTATTCCCCCTATTTTAGCTTGAGCACCCGTTAATGAAAAAGTTTTTGGTGCATTTTCTTTTTTAGAGCGTTCTTTATAATCTTTTACAACTGCATGATGACCAGAATGTAATAAGTCATTTTTAAATTTTGCTACAATCGCTTTATCAGTAAAATACGGCTTATCTAATGAACTTTCTTCAAATGTTTCCTCCCACCTTATCCCTTTTGGTTTTGAATCAATTATTTCTTGTGTGATATTTGGAGTATATTCCGCATTTATAACATCATTTTGTTTATTAAAGTCAGCGAATATTTTGTAATGTTCGATAGCGACAAAATTCTCTATTTCTAATTCTCTTTTATGTATCATGCCTAAAGCAGCCGTTTGAACACGACCAACAGACATAACCGCTTCAGCGCCTCTCCCCGCCCCTAAGTTCCCTCCAAACACACTTCTTTGAGCATAGTAGGTATATGCCCTTACTAAAAACATATAAGCCCAATCTGATCTGCCCCGTGCTTGAGATGCCCTGAACCAGCTTTTAGTTTCATAAGGTTGCTTTAAAGAGCTCATCGCTTGCTTAATACTTTTCACATCAAGCCCTGCAGCAAACCACGCTCGACGTACCGAACCTTTAAATTTAAAGAACTCAATCAATTCCCAACCAATAGATTCCCCTTCCCTATCACTATCGGTTGCTATAATAACTTCACTTGCATTTTTGATCTGAGCTCTAATATTCTTAACATAATTTTTGGGTTGAGCGGCAGCAGGAGCTTTAGGAATATTGTTAGCTATTTTAGATTGAAAAATATTTGGAATTGGGGACAAGGCTTTAGGGTTATTCCAGCCTAAATTTTCGACTATTTCATCAGGCTCTTTTAAAGAAAGCAAATGCCCTCTAGCCCATACAACAATGGTTTTTTTGTTTTCAAAACTGCCCTCAAAACAAGCATTGCCTTTTCTCCAATTCATAGCTTTTGCTAATGCTTGGGCCTGATCTTTTTTTTCTGTAATACATAAAATATGTTGACTCATTAAAGGTCCTGACTTTCAATTATTATCAAAATACACTTTAGCTTCTTTTGTTATCTCT
>CAYMMQ010000238.1:0-2744 GCA_964391585.1 uncultured Ectothiorhodospiraceae bacterium | reverse complement strand
ATCCAAACATCAGTGATAACAATGCATTTGCTTCTTTAAAGGAGCTTCGTTTAGCTTAATGTTGCTACTAAACATCATACCAGTTTCAATCAATGCAAAGCCCAGCTGCATTAAAAAAACTAAAAAGGCACAAAGTAGGATCCATAATAAATCGATATGACTATATGCTTGCATTTAGCTATTTATCCTATTAGCAGAATTGTAAAGGTTAGCTGAGTTGTAAAGCTTGTTTATTTTCTACTGCATCCTCATCAACAAAACATTTTGAAATTGCCTCTTTCGAAGGCATTTCATACATGGTTTTTCGAAGTAGCGACTCAAGTACGCCACGTAACCCTCTTGCTCCAGTACCTCGTTGAATCGCTTGTTTGGCAATGGCAATTAAAGCTTCATCCGAAAATTGCAAATCAACTTTTTCATATAAAAACAGACTTTGATATTGGCGAATTAGAGCATTTTTAGGCTCCGTTAAAATTCTTACCAATGCTGTTTCATCCAATTCATGTAAAGCTGTAATGATAGGAAAACGGCCCACAAACTCGGGGATGATCCCAAAATGTTTTAAATCTTCGGGTAATACTTCCTCAAATAATTTTAGTTGATCATAGGCTTTTTCTGGTTCGCTCAGATCAACATGAAAGCCAATTCCTTTATCTTTTTTATTAAGGCGTTTCTCAAGTTGTTTTTCTAATCCTGCAAAAGCACCACCAGCGATAAAAAGAATATTATGGGTATCAATATAACTTTCTTCTTCATGGTTTTTGCTATTGGTTTTTTTTAGCTTAACCCGAGTTCCTTCAACAAGTTTTAATAAAGCTTGTTGCACACCTTCGCCCGAAACATCACGCATACCATGAGCAGATTCGCCCGCTCTGGCTAACTTATCGATTTCATCAATATAGACAATGCCCCATTGTGCCAACTCAATATTATCATCTGCATTATCTAATAATCTGACTAAAATACTCTCCACATCTTCGCCGACATAACCCGCCTGGGTTAAGGTTGTTGCATCTGCAATGACAAAAGGTACGCCAACAACTCGCGCAAGGGTTCGAGCTAATAAGGTTTTTCCTGTTCCTGAAGGGCCAAGCAATAAGATATTAGACTTTTCAATTTCCACTTCTTCATTATTGAGTTGCATGGTGAAGCTTTTATCATCTAATAAACTTAAGCGCTTGTAATGATTATAAACAGCAACAGCAATTGTTTCTTTAGCTAAGTCTTGCGAAATAATATATGCATCAAGTTTTTCTTTAATTTCTATAGGTTTAAGAAGTTTTTGTAAGGGTTTAGATGCAGAACGTTTTCGTCCCCAGCTGCCAACTACTTGAGCTGCTAAACGCACACATTCTTCACAAATATGTCCTTCTTCACCAGCGATAAGTGGGATATTTTGCTCGGGTAGTTGTCCGCAAAAAGAACAATGTGCATTAGAAGTGGTCATGAGTTTCTCTCATTTTATCATTGAATAATGGTTAGTTTGCTTGTGTTTAAAGTGATTTTTGTTGTAACTCTTTCAGCCATTTCTTTTGGCAATTATGTTCATTGCGAGTTTGTAAACTTTGACGAATTTTATCGATGGCTTTATCTATGGGAATAACTTTTTTAGCATTAATTTTTTCGCACCATAAAATGTGAAAACCCATTTCAGTTTGAATAATAGAGCTGATTTCATTTTCCTGCATTTTAAAAAGAGCTTTGTCTAATTCTGGATAAAGCTGTCCTTGCTGAACATCACCTAGTTTCCCACCTTCCATAGCAGAAGGGCATTCTGAAAATCGACTGGCAAAATCAGCAAAGTGCTTATATCTTCCTTTAAGTTTTTCTTCAATTTCAGTTATTTTATGCTGTGCAGATTGAAAACTATTTTCTGGAAATTCTTCATTGATGGTAATTAAAATATGTCGGGTTAATCGCGTTTCAGGCGTCTCAAACCGTGATTTATGTAATTCATAAAATAAATTAATATCGGTTTCACTAACTTCCAGACAGTTTTCTGCAATAACCCGCTGCATGACCGCATCAAATAATAGCTCACGCTTCAAAGCTTGACGTAAACTTTCTTCATTAAGTTTGTTGTTGTCTAAATCTAACAACAATTCTTTTTGATCATTATATTGCGACGAAATCTGATCAAAAGATTCTTCAATTTGCTGACTTGAGATGTGCACATTATTTGCTTCAGGTGATGCTAAAACCAGAGATTCTAATTGGTAACTTTTTTCTGCTTTTTCTTGGACTTTGAGGTATTGTTGTTCGTTAAGATTTGCCACATTTTGGCTAAAGTCACTTAATGCATAACGTAATAGGTGGTAATTAAATTCAGCCGGTTTAGTTGTATCCATCAAGCTCTCCAAATTAATAGCTAAATAATAGTCATAGCTCATAGGTTAGTTCTTAACTGTCCCCCTCTTTGCAAAGAGGGGGTAGGGGAGATTTGTTCTTTTAAATAAAGTGCTGTCAGAACAAGTTTAATAACAACATAAAATCCCCCTCAATCCCCCTTTTTCTACCAAGAGTAGGCGCTTTTAGGCGAGGGGGAAGCTTAGTAATAACTAAATTTATAATAATTCATCATCAGGATTAAGGAAGTCTAAGGAACTCTCTGCTACCAGTAAGGTTCTGCCATGAAAACGTACATGATAACTCGGGCCATTTTCATGTAGGCGTAATACTTTTTCGATTTCTCCTTCATCGCCAATATTCGCAATAATTTCACCATGCACTGCCAAGGTAATGTT
>CAYMMQ010000237.1:0-2745 GCA_964391585.1 uncultured Ectothiorhodospiraceae bacterium | reverse complement strand
CCAGTAGATGCCGGAGCTTTGGCAAAAATAGTCAAGGCTTTTATTGTTGGATAAAATATGAACGACAATCTCTAGCTAGCATCTTAGAATGGTTTTCTATAGCAAACGTGGTCGAATATGCCAACTATTCTGGGGGGATCATGATTTGCTGAGCATTTAAAGCTGTCAATCAAGAAAAAATTGGATTGGCTTTATTTGTTAGACAGTATAAAGTGTAGCTACAAAATACTTTTTTTACACAAGATAGAATGAAATTATTGAGGAAAACCTATATATTTTATACTTAACAGGCCAATAAATAACGGAATCAGAGGGAGCTATTTATGATCGCCAATTTACAGAATATACCCAAGATTGAATTTGAAGGTTGCTTAGAAAAGTTCGTATAACTAAAACGGAAGCTACATAGAATTATCTACACTCTCTAATTCAATATAGAAAACAATACCATGAATAAAGCACTAAAAATACTTATCGTTGAAGGTAACTCTACAGCAGAAATAATGCTACTGAAAGCAATGCTAGTAGAGCATCAGTTAACATTTGCCTCCTCTGGTGAACAAGCCCTTGAATTAACTTCTCCTCCCCCTGATTTAATACTACTTGAAATTAAACTGTCAGGTATTGATGGTTATGAAACTTGCCGACAGTTTAGAGAAATAGAACAAACTCAAGAAACACCTGTTATTTTTTTAACCTCATGTAGTAATCTACAAGATCGAATAGATGCCTTTGATGCGGGGGGAAGCGACTATATTTCAAAACCATTTGATGCTAGAGAGCTCATGAGTAAGATAGGGGCTCTTAATAATTTAACGCATAAGAATAAGGTATTAAAAAATAATTTAGCTCAGTCTCATGATTTAATATTAAGCATACAAACAACTTCATCGATGTATCAAAGAATTAGCAGGTTTATTCAGGTAAGCCAATTTTGCCCTAACTTGGATACTCTTATTCAACTCTTTATGAAGGCAACAAAGGATATTGGACTTAAATGTGTTGTATGCATAAAAACTACTACTGATATTCAATATTTTTCAAGTGACAGTAATCCAACTACTCTAGAAAAAGAAATTTTGGATATTGCCCCCTCTATGAAGCGCATTCATTCTTTTGGGAAAGATAGGGCAATTTATAGATGGGAGCATGTTACGTTATTGGCTAGAAATGTTGGGGATTTAGTTGATGTCATCGCTATTTTAATGGATGCATTAGAATCAGCAATTAAATCAATTTCATCTCAAGCAAAGCTGTTAAATCAAGTCACTCAAATTCAACATACAAATACGCTAGTAAGACAAGATATTACGGGTATGTTTACTCAAATGAGAGAGGAGTTATTGGCTACTATTTTATCACTTGGAATAGCCTCAGGGCTTGCTTTTGAAGAAGAAAATAAGTTAACTAGTTTAATTGAAAGCTATGGTGATATAATTGATTCTAAATTATCGATCTTAAGCAATAATAATCTGACTACTCTTGATTTAATTGAAGAACTCAATGAAGTACCCGATGAATTGAAATTGTTAATCAATACAGAAGATGAAGGTGAAGATGATGATATTGATTTGTTTTAATTTTTTTCAGCTCCATTCAGGGAGAGTCCCAATAAAAAATACTCAATTTTCTAGCAAGCAAGCTCACTAAATATCGGTCGAATTGAAAAAACATACAATCATTTCACTTTTCCTAGAAACTCACATACTTTAATTTGAAAAAATCATATTGCCAACGTATTATCCCTTGTTTTTTATATACCACTAATTGCGCTATTAATATCTTCTAGTTGATCGTCATTTAATAATAACTCTTCAATAGCATTTCTCTTTATTAATAAATAATCCACATTGTTCTCATCATGTCCTTTTTCATGGAAATAGTTTAAAGCATGGGCTAACTGTAACATTGCAGAAAGTGTAATAGTTTCATAGTTAGCTATACTCCTAAACGTCTCATATTCGTGATGATGCAGATAAATGGAGTTACAAACATCTAAGGGAAGCTCCCATAACTTAGCCAGTAAAACACCGATAGCAACATGAGTTGCACCATATGAAGTTTGCTCATCATAAGTTAAACTAATAGGACTTTCCTCATGTTTTACATAAAAATCCATATAAGATGGATACTCCAGGCTTAATACTGTAGCACCAACATCATGAAATAAACCTGCTAGATAAAATACACTTTTATCCCAGTCATTGTTGGTGATCACAAACTCTGAAATTATACTGGTAGTTAAACCAACATAGTGGGAGTGATTAGAAATATTCGTAAATCCATTAAGGTTCTGCTGCATAGCTAATTTATAAGCAGGCTGGATAATAATGTCTTTAAGCTTACTTAATCCAAGTAACTTAACGGCATGCTGAATAGAAAAAACTTTTTCAGGCAAGTTAAATTGAGATGAGTTAGTGACTTTTAAAATGGCTGAAGATAGACCAATATCTGATGAAATTAGTTCAAAAATAAATTCCATATCAGGCGTGGATGATAATACCTCATTTTTTAGATCTAATAACGTTTGAGGTGGTGAAGGAATTTTATGTTTATTAATTAAGCTAACGCAACTTCTTAACTCATCTTTATTGATTAAATTTTTCATAATAATAGTAATTTTATTTTAAATAATATTCGGTTTAATATGCAATTATAATTACACTGTTACAGTATAATTATATGCTTAATAAAGTTAAAGTTAAAGTTAAAGTTAAAGTTAAAGTTAAAGTTAAAGTTAAAGTT
>CAYMMQ010000236.1:0-2756 GCA_964391585.1 uncultured Ectothiorhodospiraceae bacterium | reverse complement strand
ATCAGCTTGGCGGTCTTGCCAATCCACGGCGTCAGCGTTTTTTCTAAATCCGGCATTCCCTTTTTTTCCGTGTTTATTTAAACGCCGGCAAAAGGACATTTTTTAATTGCCTGCGGCAACAATTTGATAAATCAACTCAGGATCTTTTAACAACACCGCACCACCACCATGCCCATTCACGGTCTTAGCGGGACAACCAAAGTTTAAATCAATACCTTGCACGCCAAGTTGTGATGCTTTAAAAGCATTAGCTGCCAAATATTCAACATGATTACCGAGTAATTGCAAAAATACAGGAACACCCGCTGCAGTTTTTCCAAACAACTCATGCTCAGGGTTTATTTCAGGACAGCTTTTATAAAAAACATGAGCAGGAAATAAACTTTCGGTTACTCGCAGAAATTCGGTAACACAAAGATCAAAACCACCTAAGGAAGTTAATACTTGACGCACATAAAAATCTGTAATGCCATGCATCGGTGCTAAAATGATTCTCATTGCTAGCTAATACTCATTCTTGTAAAGCACAAATATTATTCCCTTTACTTTTTCGCCTTTTACATTCACGCTCATAATTCCCGCAAATAATTCCTTGTGTTCGCGAGGGGTGAGGATCTGCTAAACAACGTTTATATTCACGAGCAATATCTTTATCTGCATATTGACCAAATTTTCCACCGTCATTACAGGCTGTTAAGTACAGGCATAATACGCTTATCAGGATTATAAATGATTTTTCCATTCACCTTTTCTCCTCAATTTAAAACAAAATCCATAAAATCTATCACAATCATTTCATCAAGTATTGGCTGATGGGTTACAATGCAACAATATACCATAAACCAATAATTTAGGAATTTCCACTCCTTTGATTTTACAACGCTATTTATTGAAAGAGGTCAGCAAAACATTTTTTATCGTGTTTTTGATTATTTTTTCAATTTTACTCAGCACTCAATTATTACGTATTCTATCGTCAGTCACCGATGGAAAAATCCCTATCGACTTTTTATTTTTACTACTTGGATTAAGAAACATCGAAAGCATGACTCTAGTGCTACCCTTAGCTTTATTTTTAGGGATTATTTTATCGCTAAGTCGCCTTTATAAAGACAATGAAGTGGTGGCAATGTTTAGCTCTGGCATAGGCCCCAGCCTGTTTATCAAAAGTTTTGCACCTGCTATTTTTTTTTTATTTTGCATAGAAAGCTTATTAGTTTTATATATTAGTCCATGGTCAAATGTTTATGTAGAACGAATTACTCAAGTTGCTGCAGCCAAGGCAGATGTTAATTTATTAGAAAGTGGCCGTTTTACCATTTTATCAAATGCCAATACAGTTATTTATGTTGAAAGCATTGATAAAGAAAAAAATATTGCAAATGTATTTATTCGTATTCGAGAGGGCACAAATAGTCGTATTATTTTTTCCGAGCAAGCCAAAGTTCAAACGGATACAAAATCTGGAATGAATTATTTTATTCTAAAAAATGGTAGCCGATATGAAGGGATCCCTGGGGGAAACAATTATCAATTAATGAGCTTTGAAGAATATGGTATGTTATTAAAAGCCAATGAACTGCCTCAAAGAAAACAACGTGTGTATTCCATGTCGGTTGAGCAATTATGGCAAAATAAGGAGCAAGCTCTGATCCAAGCTGAGATCCAATGGCGAATATCAATGGTGTTAAGTGTTGTTATCTTATCACTACTGGCAATCCCCTTAGGCAAAACTTCACCCAGAAAGGGGCGATTTGCCATGGCTTTTCCTGCTTTAGTCGTGTATTTCTTTTATTACACTTTTCTCAAAGCCTCTCAAAACTGGATCAAAGTCAATGATTTCCCTTATTGGCTAGGAATGTGGTGGGTTCACCTGTTATTTTTGGCATTTTTTATTTTTTTATATGGCTTACAGCTTGGCTGGTTTCAATCTCTAATAACAAAAAAAAGTACAAAAGTGCAAGTTTGTTAATAACCAGCCGTATTTTTATCCACCCAATGTACCGTCCCATCTTTTGTTGTTTCTTTTTTCCAAAAAGGTGCTTGGGTTTTTAAATCTTCCATAATGTTACGACATTGCTCAAAGGCAGCCTTGCGATGAGCTGACCAAACCGCCACTAAAACAATGCTTTCATCGGGAAGAATTTTTCCTACCCGATGAATTAATAAAATATCAACAACACCTTCAACCGCTAATGACTGCTCGCAAATCTTAGTCAGTTGTTTTTCGGTCATGCCCGGATAATACTCCAAAAACATTTCACTGACATTTTGTTGCTGGTTAAAATCTCGCATGGTGCCAACAAACACATTTGATGCGCCATATTTACCTGTAGCGCAGCTTGATAAAATATTATCTTGGTAAGTTTTTATTTCCTGCCAAGGCTCAAAACTCCCTTCCCTAATTTCAATTAACATAAGAGTTATCCACCTGTAACCGGAGGGAAAAATGCCACTTCATCACCTTGTTGAACAGGGTAATTTTGATCAACATATTCCTGATTTACCGCAATTAAAACATTTGCTGGGATCAACTCTTGCTGAGTAAGCTGAAACCAAACATCTTCTGCCAGCATATTGCTAACCGCTTCAACACTTTTGCCTTCGCCAAATTTATCACGGAGACTAGCAAAAAATCGTACTTGAATCATACTCATATCCTTTAATTGGAGGCCTTTACCTAAAATGATCAGCAATATAAAGTATCATTGCTTGATAATATATTTTACAATGTTAGGCTACTTTAACAGCAATAA
>CAYMMQ010000235.1:0-2770 GCA_964391585.1 uncultured Ectothiorhodospiraceae bacterium | reverse complement strand
TATAAAAACAAAGTTTTATTTTATAAATTTCCTTCCGATACGTTTGGTTTAGCTAATCTTGAATTAAGTAATAGTATGTTTGAAGATATTATTATTCAAATTGATAAAAAACTGGATAAAAAAGTTTTTGTTGAAGATTCTAATGAAATTGATGTCGGTGTAACTTCCGGTATTACATTTTCCTCCAAAAATAATAAGCTCATTACTGCTGATATTGCTTTACAGACGGCAAAAAAAAGTCATAAGAGTCATTTAGTCTTTTATGATGAACTTGATGATTTTCAAGCATTCCAAAAAAACATGGAGTGGACGAAAAAATTAAAAAATGCTTTAAAAAAAGATAATGTTATTGTCTATTTTCAGCCCTTAGTAAACAATGACACGATGAGAGTTGATAAATATGAATGTTTAGTGCGTATGGTTGTTGAGGATAAAATTATCTCACCATTTTTCTTTTTGGAAGTTTCAAAAAAAGCCAATTTATATCAAAAGATAACCAAGATTGTGATTGAGAAATCTTTTAAAGAGTTTGAAAATCTACCATTTGAATTTTCAGTTAATGTATCTTATGAAGATATAGAAGATGAAAACTTCTTACCTTTCATTAAGGAGCAATTACAAAAGTTCAATGTTGCTAATAGGATAGTCTGGGAAATTCTAGAAGATGAAGGTGTTAAAAACTATGATATTTTATTTGATTTTATAGCAGAAGTTAAAAACTTAGGATGTAAAGTTGCTATTGATGATTTTGGAAGTGGCTATTCAAATTTTGAACATCTATTAAAAATGAATATTGATTATTTAAAAATTGATGCATCGCTGATCAAACATGTAGCAACAGATGAGAATAGTTATCAAGTCGTTAAAACAATTATGAGTTTTGCTAAAAGTTTAAATCTTAAAACGGTTGCTGAATATGTTGAAAATGAAGCAATTTTTAAAGTGACAAAAGAACTGGGAGCTACCTATTCACAAGGTTACTTTTTTGCTCCTCCTGTTGCAAGACCAGATTTGTATAGTTTTAAAAATCCTATTTAAAGGTTTATGCTGTTTTTTAAGTTATACATTTGATTATCTGACAATGATATGAACTCTCCTGCACTATTAAACTAGAAAAGAAGAATGAAATATATTATAGACGTAATCGATGATATTCGGGACAGTATTAATAATGCTCAAGACTATTCTTTGTTAGCGATGCTACTGAAAGAGGATGGGGTTGATAACTTTTTGAATGCAGGTGAAAAAGTGATTAATTCTTTTTATATTGACCATGAGCGCCGTCAATTACAGTTAGGTTTTTTAGATCAAGGTGCTGATACCAAAGAATTATTAGCATCCATCAATGCTTTAGATATGGATGCAATGATGTATGAAGTGGTAGTAAAAATTTCTGAGCAATATCCTTTGATGGATGTAATTGGTTTTGGTCAAAATGACGATAAAAAGTGTTATGTTTTTTTTGTTATGGCTTAATTAATGAAGTGACAGAGTTAATGAAGTGAAAGAGTTAATGAATTGAAAGAGTTAATGAAGTGAAAGGGTTAAAGGAGCCCTAGTGTTTAAGACTCCTTTAGATGATAAAGTTACTCCCAAAGCACCGTCACTCTATCGCTGGATATGCTAGCTGAAATGATATTTCCTTCGGCATCTATTGGAAAGATCCTACCTTCGACTACTTCCTTAGCTTCTACTTTGCCGATGAATACATTCATCATCACCATGTTCTCATAGCTATCATAGTCAGTTGGGCGCAACACAATTGAAGTGGTTTCATACTCTACTTTGCTGGCATTTTCTTCTGCAAATACGCTAGGTTTAGGCAGGTTGTATTCAAGAATATATCCTGCAGCACCTTCATAGGCAGTCCATACAAACATATTGTTTTCTCCACCATAGATTTTATCATTGGTTATCGGTAGTACCCAAGAGGATTTGGGAATGATGCTTTGTAAAATGATTTCATTTCCAGCAACAACTGTTTGTATGTTTCCTGAGCGTTCAACCACCTGTACTTGACCAGAATCAACTTTAACAACTAAGGTACCTTGTTGTGCGGTTTGGTTGTATGACACACTAAAAATGGCACCATTTGTGCTGGTAGTGGTTCTTGCCACACTAGGACATGGAATGGTTAAATTGGCTAATACAGCATCCATACTAAAAAATCCACAGTTGTTAATAGTTGCACCAATATTGCCAGAAATTAACATTAACTCATCAGTTCCTCGTACTAAGCTAGATTCTGTGTCTTCTGGAGGAACGATGACGGTACTTCCACCCGCAATATCTATTTGGTTGCCATCTATGACTATTTGGGTTGGAGCATCCACTAAGGTGCTAACCACAAATCCATAATCTTTTTCAATGTTATCAGCCGTTATATCAACCGACTTAACCGTGGCAATAATGATATTGCTACTACTATGCTGAATCGTTACTTTAGGGGTTGGGATAGGGGTTGGACTAACTGTTGTGGTGGGGTTTGCATGGCATTCCCCAAAGTAACTATCGTAATAGAAACCACTGGGACATGTTGTTGGCGGAGTAGGTGTTGCGATTACGGCTGGTTCAGTAATAGTATTGGCATTAGCGACCATAACAGGAGCGATATTATTAGCAAAGGCGAATAAAGGAGTGCAAGTGACTAGCAAACCTAATATTCTAATTATTTTTTTCATAAGAATTCTCCGATACTTCCATTCATGTTTAGTTATTTAATATAAGCATTAAAAGTATAGCAGGCATATTTAAAAATTCCACTTCAAAT
>CAYMMQ010000234.1:0-2785 GCA_964391585.1 uncultured Ectothiorhodospiraceae bacterium | reverse complement strand
TACATGTCCGAGGTTATAAAGAAAAAGGAAGTATTAATACGCCATTAGAGCTTGCGATTCAAAATGAAATAGATCGCTTTTCATTAGCCATTGATGTGATTAACCGTATTCCTCGTTTACACGTTGCAGGAGCACATGTGAAAGAGAAATTACGTGATCAGCAAATAGAATGTCGTAATTATGCTTATGAAAATGGTGTTGATAAGCCGGATGTTGATGCTTGGACTTGGCCTTTATAATAGTTACCCATTACCTTTGAAAAGGCACCTTGATTGTCATCGTAAAATGCCTCAATGATGTATTATTCATTCAATCGGCATGTTACTTGACGCCTTCGTTGCCCTCTCAAATCTAACGGGGCTATAACGCATCATCGGTATAACGTAACAAGATATGTTAATTCGTTTCTTATTGTATTTACTATACAATAAATTTTACTGTATGTTCTCAATTATATACTATTATTCTTGTTTTTATCTCCCTGAATAGCTTGTGATTTTGAAGGTAATAAAGTTTATATTCAAAAATTTGCTGAAAAAATATTAAGTGAAAAAAATCATCTAATATTTTTTCTTGCCAAGTGAGTAAAAAAGGTATAATTTATATGTATTATGCGCTTATTTGAATTTGATGAACAGAAAAGTAAAAGTAATCAAAAAAAGCATGGTATAAATTTTCTTGACGCTCAGGAATTATGGTTAGATCCAGAGTTAATAGAAATCGATTCCAAGTGTGATGAGGAAATTAGAAAATTAGTTGTTGGACTTATTGAAGATAAACATTGGTCAGCAATAATTACTTATCGAAATGGAAAAGTTCGCATCATCTCTGTTCGCAGATCTCGTCAACGGGAGGTTGAATTATATGAAAGCTTATGAAATTGACTCTAAATTTGACAATAATGAAGATGATATAATCGATGATCTGGATTTATCAACATTAAAAAAAACAAACCAATCACATAAGCGAGTTAATATCGATTTTCCTTCATGGGTCATCGACTCTTTGGATCGTGAAGCAAGCCGGATCGGAGTCACTAGGCAATCAATTATAAAAATCTGGCTAGTAGAGCGCTTAGAGAAACAAGCTGCTAACAAAAAAATCCAACTGACCTCATAAGGTTGGCGGCTGATTTAAAAGCTTATGCCCAAGAATAAACAATGATCCATTCTGCCAAAACTAGGCAAGATGAGGCTAGGGGAGGATTAATCATATAAATACTGTCATAGCAGTTATTGAGCTAATTGTTCTTAGGGGATGTCCAAGCTATTATTTACAGTTTTTGTTATTCGTTTTCATGTGATACTGCAATTGCAATATAGTTTAAAGTCTGACACTAAAAAAGAAATTTATAATTGCTCAATCAAGCAAATTAAAGCCCCCTTACTCGAAATGAACGGCCTTTTAGTTTGCCATTTTTCAGTTTATCCAAAGCTTCTTTAATCACTTCACGTTTAACAGCAACAAAGGACCAATTATCCATAATAATAATTTTACCTAATTGTTCACCAGAAATATCTTTTCCTGCAGTCAGTGCTCCAACAATATCACCTGGCCTAATTTTCTGTTTTTTACCCGCATCAATTTGTAGGGTTATCATTGCAGGTCTTTCGACATGATTATTTAACACGCTTTTGTTAGGTAATGGCTCACCGCTCATATCAATATCAATATCGAGGTAATCTTTGAGCATTGCCATCTGATAACTTTCTTGATCACTAAATAGGGTGCAAGCCAGTCCTTTATTACCCGCACGACCTGTTCGACCAATGCGGTGAACATAAATTTCTGGATCGCGTACGACTTGATAGTTAATCACCAAATCCAAGGCATCAATATCAAGTCCTCGAGAAGCGACATCCGTGGCCACTAAAATCGAAACACTTTTATTGGCAAAACGGACTAAAGCCTGATCGCGCTCTTTTTGTTCTAAGTCACCATTTATTGCTAATGCATTAAAACCATACCCATTTAATTGTTCGGTAATTTCTTGGGTTTCACTTTTCATGGTACAAAATACTACTGTTGATTCATGTTGATGCTGTAATAGTAATAACCGTAAGGCTTCAATTCGTTGCTTATCTTCTACTTTATAAAAATGTTGGTGAATGGTTTTTGCATCATGAGTTGCTTCAACTTCAATCATAATAGGGTTGTGCATGATCTTTTTGGCAATCAATTGGATCCTTTCTTGAAAGGTCGCACTGAATAATAAGTTTTGACGTTTTTGAGGCAATTGCTCAACAATCGCATCTAAGGAAGGTTGAAATCCCATATCTAACATACGATCGGCTTCATCCAATACCAGCGTTGTTAATTGAGTAAAATTTATGGTCTCTCTACGCAGATGATCTTCAATACGACCTGGGGTGCCAACTACGATATGGGCTCCATATTCCAGCGAGTCAATTTGTTTTTTAAACGGCATTCCTCCACATAAGGTAAGGATTTTTACATTAGGAATGGTACGGGCTAACTTTCTCAGTTCTTTGGCAACTTGATCAGCGAGTTCACGGGTAGGGCAAAGCACCAACGATTGAATATCAAAATTGTTAGTATCCAGTTTATTTAATATGCCTAAACCAAATGCTACAGTTTTTCCCGATCCCGTTTTTGCTTGTCCAATAACATCTTGGTTTTCCAGAATATGCGGCAAACTTTGTGCCTGAATGGGGGTCATAGCGGTATAAGTTAATGAGGCTAAGTTTTCTAATAATACGGCTTTTAGCTTTAGAGAAGAAAAAACCAGTTGATTTATATAAATTTCTAATGGTATATTTGCTTT
>CAYMMQ010000233.1:0-2841 GCA_964391585.1 uncultured Ectothiorhodospiraceae bacterium | reverse complement strand
CAACAAAAGAACTCGCATCAACTATTAACGTCACGTGACTAAAGCTTATTAACGAGATGATTATTGACGGCTATTTTTTTAGATTGTATTATTTAATATATTTTTAAGTACAGAGAAATAATTCATGCCGACAATTAGTTCATTTTACGGGATCATTATTCAGATGTATTGGAATGATCATGCACCCCCACACTTTCATGCAATCTATGGCGAATATAAGGCTACTATAAATATAGAAGAGCTTTGTATTAATGAAGGTTCTCTCCCCCGTCGTGCGAGCCACCTTGTACTTGACTGGGCTGAATTACATCAAAAAGAACTACTAAAAGATTGGGATTTATGTCAAGAAAAGTTACAACCAGAAGTTATTGAGCCATTAAAGTAGGGAGTTTGTTTACTATGTATTGGGATGTTGTTTCTGTTAACCAAATTTCAGATCGAGAACTTGTGGTAAAATTTAAGGATGGACTTACAGGTATGGTACGGATCTGTGAATCATTTTGTACTGGGGTATTTGAGCCTTTGCTGGATAAAAATTTAATAGGTTCTGCTAAAGTTGAATATGGAGTTGTTGTCTGGCCAAATGGACTTGATTTAGCTCCTGACACCATGTACAAAGAAATTAAAAAAGCTCCAAATAAGTGCTATGTGATCCAGTGATAACTGAATTTAAGTTTCCCTGCTATTTGACTTTTCTAAATAAACCTACTTAGACTTTGTGTTGCTAACAATTTAAAGGTGTTTTGCCTAAAAGTTTTAAAAACCGATAAACAAAGCTAAGTATGTATACTAAAAATGAAAAAAATTATTCAGCGTCAAACAAACCAGTCCGTTTATAAACACGCTAAAAAAAAGGGCTTAAATGCTCTTCAAGCCCTTATTATTGCTAATCGTTGTGATGAAAAAAGCTGGAATGAAAATATTGTTGCCAGTCGTTTAAACGTCATCCAAGCACCTCACTTTTTAAAAAGCTGTCAAGATGCTGCGCAACGGATCAGCAAGGCAATTCAGCAGGGTGAAGATATTGGCATATTAACCGATTATGATGTTGATGGCATTACCTCACACGCCATTATTTTTTATGCCCTAACGCGTTATTTCAATTATGATAAAGCCAAAATTCACTCTTATATTGGTCATCGGATTAACCAAGGTTATGGAATTAGTGCCAGTTTAACTCAGGACATATTAAGTCGTGACTCCTTACCGCAGGTTATCATCACCGCTGATTGTGGCTCCTCAGATGAAGAGCAAATTTTTTTGCTTGCCCAAGCAGGCATTGATGTGATCGTTACTGATCATCATGCTATTCCACAACAAGGTATTCCGATATCTGCTTATGCCACCATTAACCCGAATCAAACAGGCTGTACTTATGATGATAAAACTATTGCTGGCTGTATGGTGGCTTGGTTGCTGATGAGTCAGGTTCGCCAACAGTTGATCAATGAAAAAACATTAGCTGCAAAGAGTGAAAAGCTAGGTGATTTACTGGATTTTGTTGCTTTAGGAACGGTTGCTGATGCGGTTTCTTTAGCCAGTTTAACTAACCGTGCCGTGGTAAATGCTGGTTTGAAAGTGATGAACCGGCTTGAGCATGTGGCATGGCAGGCGATGGCAAAACTATTAAAAAAAACGAGTTTTGAGGTAGAAGATCTGGGTTTTCAAATAGGCCCTCGTATTAATGCCAGAAGTCGGATGGCCGATCCCTATGCGGCTTTAGAAATGCTAACAGCTGATAGTCTGAGCATTGCAATAGAGCGTTTAGAAGAATTAGATCAGAACAATAAAGATCGGCGAGCTACTGAAAAAGAGATGCTTAAAAAAGCTCAGTACTTGGTAGCTGAACATCAAAAAGAGTTTGTTGCTACTGTCGTTATTTTTGATGAACAATTTCATGCAGGAGTACAGGGAATTGTTGCTTCACGATTAGTTGATCAATATGGTTTACCGACCATTGTCTTTAGTGAAACAACCGATAACTCAATTTTGACAGCATCGGCTCGAACAGTTGAATCTGTGGATATTCGGCAAATGCTGCAACAAGTAGCCGATGAGCAGCAAAATCTATTAGTGAGCTTTGGTGGACATAAAGGAGCGGCTGGTTTAAAAATTAAAAAACAAGACTTAGCTTTGTTTAAACAAACATTTGAGCAAGTAGTAGCTAAGTTTTTACAGCAACATCAATTGCAACTTGCCCCTCTGGTTTATAATGATGGTGAGTTGAGTGAACAGCAGATTAATAATGCCACCCGATTAGCGATTGCCCAACTGAGCCCATATGGAAGGGGCTTTGAGCAAGTAAGTTTTTGTAATGAATTTATTATTCAATCTTATCGCCAGCTGGGACAATTTCAAGAACATCTTAGCTTAATGTTAATTATGGGTAAAACGATTTTTCGAGCTATCTGGTTTAACTCCATCGCTGAAGGTGGGTTTTGTCCGTTTAATGAAGGAGAAACGGTAAAGGTTGTTTATCAAATCAAAGCGGATACTTATCGTGATGAAAAAGGCATTCAATTGATGGTGCAATATATGGAAAAGCAGAATTGATCTAAATACGTTTGCTTTTAAGTCTCATATTGATTGACAAGCTAAAGCATATTGAAAAAAGATGATAGAGCTAGCATGAAAATAATTATAAATTATAGGGTACTGCAATCATTATTATTGTAGAAAAAATTTATACTGCTATAATTGAAAAACTTTTTTTGTAGCATTTGCTTTGTAGCATTTGCTTTGTAGCATTTGCTTTGTAGCATTTGTTTTGTAGCAAGAGCAATACTTTTTATTTTAATAATTTCTATGGTGAGTTGAAAATGAATCAAATAACGGATAATG
>CAYMMQ010000232.1:0-2844 GCA_964391585.1 uncultured Ectothiorhodospiraceae bacterium | reverse complement strand
TTAAAAGAAGTACACATTGCTTGTGTTATAGCCATTATAGCCTCCTAATAATTTCAGCTAAGTCCTTATGACCTTGCTGTTCTAATTGATTACCTATTGTACACATGTGGTTTTTAATTGCCTCACGCATATAATAAGCAATGATAAAATGACACTTGTTTTTAAAAGCATGTGCCTGCGCTTTAATTGGACCAGGTGCAGTATCTGCAACTGAAACTAATTTATTAGTGGCCATTTCAGCAATTTCTTCAACTGTATGACCTCTGTTTTCCGTGGTTTTTACACCCAAATCTCCTATGGAGAGTGTAAATGAGTCTGTTTCCATTTCAATATGTCTTAGCTTTTTTAGATTTTTTAGAAGATTTTTTCTTCATATCATAATCACCACGGGAGGTTTTTCCTTCTCCTCTCATGTATCGCTTTCTTTCTGTTGCTCCTGGCATTTTTCTTTATCCTTAATATTGATTGGGTTCTGGTGGTGTAAGACCGTTTGTTGTTTTAACTTTTATAGGATCTTGCCTTCCGGAAACGCCAACGGGTTTTTCATTTTTTATTTCAACTTTAGAAAATTGTGTTGTTTTTAAATCGCCATTCTTAGAATATACGACAGGCGGATCTTCGAGCCTATGATATCCGTATAGCTTTTCATTTTCTGAAACATTTGTATCAAGCAAAGATGAAGAAGCTGCCACAGCGACATCAATGCCTTTGCTCATACATTTTGATAACCAAAACTCACAACACCCTCTTCCCATCTCGCCAAAGTGAATATTAGTGCTGTAACTAAAATCGGCGCCGTACATGTTAATTTTTCCCACTTCATTTAAAGCGGCAAAAGCAATAGCGTAGGCAATGGTGTTATTAAGGTATCCACAGCCCATTTTCTCAACCACCTCATCCAAAGGGAACAATTCAACGGCTGGTGCTCGATCGTCTTTTTCGCAAGAATAAACAGGAATTTCTATTCTTGGTAAAAGTCTTCTCATTACCTGGGTTTGTGGCCCAGCATCAAATGTGTCAAAAAACCTTGAAGCAGGATCCATCATAAACACACGATCACATTTAACAACGGCGCACATGGAATTAATCGCCCAGACTTCATCGTATTCCTTGCTGTGACTAATTGACATGTGATAATCAAGCTGGCTCTTGCCCATTGCCACAATTGCAATATTTTTGCCTTTTAGTTCTTTAATCATCGCACTGCCCTGGTTTTGTCATAACGCATTTCTTCCTTGGTGTTTTTGCCTTCCGCCCAAACCTTAAATTGCATCATTTCTTTGTCATAGTTTTGTTTATAGGTCCCGATTTCTGTTTGATCTAATTTCATAAACAAAGCGGCCTGTAGTAAAGAACCTGCCAACAACACGTTAGGCGCATTGGTTGATAAATAAGTGGTTCCGTCTGAAGCGCCTGCGGTTAAAGAGGTTGGCCTGTAAAAATAATGCAATTCAAAAGTGTAATTGGCATCGGGAGTTGGCGCCAAAATAAACGAATCATTATCAAACTCTCCATAGTATATAGGAAGCCCTGTCGTTGATGAGTTTGGTGTGTAATCTCTAATGAAAGAGGGGTGTTTCAATAACAAATAAGTGTAAACACTAGAGCTAATTACCGCCAGGCTAAACGGTGCTAAAAAATCGCTGGGCATTGATAAATAAGCGTTTCCGGAAGCTGCTGTTCCTGTCACGTTTTTTCTAAAATAGTTAAGTTCAACATTTTTTAAAATGTCTTCTTCAGTCACTTTTATAAAATTATCCAAATTATTGGTAAACGTCGTTTCGTCATTTTCCATATAATCCTGGACAGCTGTTTTTAATGTTCCATAAGTAAAAGCCATTATGAGCCTCCTGCTGTTATAGTACCAATTTCTCCAGTTGCTTCAAGACCCTCAAATTCTGTACCAATAGGATCATCGGTGGTGGTCATACCCCCGGTTCCTAAATAAACCCCTTTAGAATCAAACTCTGAAATCTTGTTTGTGGTCACAACACCCAAACCTGCCGTTTGAGTAACGGTATCCGGTCTTGGGTCATACAACGCTTGAGGATCAGCAACATGAGGTAGTGGATCAAGCAGTGCACTTTTGGGTTCAAAACATTCCGGGCATGTTTTTAGATTGTTCCATTCTTTTTGTAATTCGCCTAAAGGATACTTAAACCCACATCGATCACAAATTCCGTATGCGTATTTGCCTGAAGCATAAGCCATCTTTAATATCCATAAGAACGCATGTTTGGTTTTACCATTAACGATGCGCGACTTTCATCTTGAGCTAGCGCTCTTGCGAACTCGTCTTCGTACATGGCCTTTAATGCGTCCATTCTTTCTGGCGCCCTTTTTTGAGAAAGATAATAAGCAAGCCCGGCAACCAGGCATGGATAAAAACGAAAGGGAACCTGGACATCATTAACAGAGGTATCCGCATCTTCTATTCTTAAAATTTGATTCATTTTAATAATATCAGTGCTGTTCTCCGGTGCTGGCCAAACATATATCTTAGGTGTTTCTTGTTTATCCAAAAAATACTGAGTCGGCCTAGCTTTAGTTGCTTTGTTAGGAATGTTCCAATATTCAGAACGACCTATTTGATTCATCTGATAATCGGTGGTTACACTATTTTCAGTGCGTCTAAGCACCACATCGAGAACATCAACGACATAAGCGTTTAAGCTATAAGAATCAGTGCCTTCGGTTAATGTTTGACTGACATTGCTAATGGTCCATTGATTTAGACCTCTGTTTGCCCAATCTGCAAAAAGAATATTTAACGAACGGCGGGCTGTTCGTGCGTCATAAGCAGTACGCATTTCCAGCCCACATCGTTCGTAGGCTTCTTCGATC
>CAYMMQ010000231.1:0-2864 GCA_964391585.1 uncultured Ectothiorhodospiraceae bacterium | reverse complement strand
GTCTTCGTTTCGCGATTCGTGAAGGTGGTCGTACTGTTGGTGCTGGTGTTGTAGCTAAAATTATTCAATAATTTATTGATATTAAAGAGTAATTTAAGTTTTTAATAATATTGTTTATTTATAAATCTATTAAGAAAAAACTTGAAAAAAAGAGCCACATACTATATAGTGCGTGGCTCTTTTGATTTTACTCATAATTGTTAGAATTTGTGCAAAATCTAATGAGAACTTTGAATGTAATCTTCAATAAGTAAATTTTGACTCATAAAGATACAAAATCTTAAATAAATTATGATATTGTCACGTAAAAGTATAATAGGCCAGTAGCTCAATTGGCAGAGTACCGGTCTCCAAAACCGGGTGTTGGGGGTTCGACTCCCTCCTGGCCTGCCACTTTTCAATAGTAATTACCAATAATTAAACAAGAACATATAAAACATGGCTGATAAAATTAAGTTGTATCTTGCAATAACGATTGTTCTTGCATCTCTCGCTGCATTTTATACCTATACAGAATTTTCGCTATTGTATAGAACGATTGGCTTAATTGTCATGATGTTAGTTTCAGCTTTTATTGCTGCTAAAACGGAACTAGGAAAGGGGTTTATTTCTTTTATCCGTGCATCAATTGTAGAAATGAAAAAAGTTGTGTGGCCAAGCAAAAAAGAAACGACACAAACCACAATGATTGTTGGTGTAATGGTTTTAGTCATTGGCATCTTATTATGGGTGTTTGACCAATGTGTTGGTTGGGGTGTGCGTTATTTAACAGGACAAGGATAAAAAATGTCATTTCGTTGGTACGTTGTTCAAGCATATTCTGGTTATGAAAATACGGTGAAAAAAGCCTTATTAGAAAGAATCGCTAGGCTAAGTTTGGAAAGTAGTTTTGAAGAAATTCTTATTCCAACTGAAGAAGTCATGGAGATCCGTGACGGGAAGAAACGCAAAAGTGATCGTAAATTTTTTCCAGGTTATGTATTAGTTAAAATGGAAATGAATGATGATACATGGCACTTAGTAAAGGATACAGCTAAAGTGCTTGGTTTTATTGGTGGGAAAAAAGATCAACCCGCACCAATATCAGAAAAAGAAGTGGAAACCATTCTTAACCGTATCCAAGAATGTACCGATCAACCAAAACCAAAAGTATTGTTTGAAATTGGTTCGTTAATTCGAATTATTGATGGGCCCTTTAATGATTTTAATGGTCTAGTAGAAGAAGTTGACTACAACAAGAGTCGTATGCATGTTTCTGTGAATATATTAGGTCGCTCAACTCCTGTTGAATTGAGCTTCTCTCAAGTAGAAAAAGCATAAACTGCAATCCCAAAAGTTGAATTAGTACGAAAGTACTTGTTCAACTTTTTATTTTTAACCTTTTAAAAGGGAAGCCGTAAGGCGTTATACCCAAAGGAAATATCATGGCAAAGAAAATAACCTCATATATAAAGTTGCAGGTTCCTGCAGGTTCTGCAAACCCTAGTCCTCCAGTTGGTCCAGCACTAGGTCAAAAAGGTCTTAATATCATGGAGTTTTGTAAAGCATTTAATGCTAAAACAGAAAGCTTAGAAAAAGGTCTACCCTGCCCAGTTGTGATTACAGTTTATAATGATAAGAGTTTTACTTTTATTATTAAAACACCTCCTGCATCTGTTTTATTGAAAAAAGCAGCCGGTATCAAAAGTGGATCCGCTGTTCCTAACAAAGATAAAGTAGGTAAAGTTACTAGAGCACAACTAGAAGAAATTGCTACTACAAAAATGGAAGATCTAACTGCATCAAACATGGATGCTGCAGTAAGAACAATAGCTGGAACTGCTAGAAGTATGGGGCTAGAAACAGAGGGAGTAGAGTAATGGCTAAATTAACGAAACGCCAAAAGGCATGTGCAGAACTAGTTACTATTGGAAAAGTTTACGAAATAAATGAAGCAATTGATGTTCTAAAGTCATTACCTCCTGCTAAATTTGCTGAATCAGTTGATGTTGCTATTAATTTAGGCATAGATACAAAAAAATCTGATCAGGTGGTACGTGGTGCAACGGTGTTGCCAAATGGTACCGGAAAAACAGTCCGTGTGGCCGTATTTGCGCAAGGTGATAATATTAAGAAAGCTCAAGATGCGGGTGCTGATATCGTTGGTTTTGATGATTTAGCGGCACAAATTAAATCTGGCGAAATGAATTTTGACGTTGTTATTGCAACACCAGATGCGATGCGTGTAGTAGGACAACTCGGTCAAATCCTAGGGCCAAGAGGTTTAATGCCTAATCCTAAAGTTGGAACTGTTACTGCTGATGTGGCAACTGCTGTAACAAATGCAAAAGCTGGACAGGTAAGGTACCGTGCTGATAAGGGTGGCATTGTTCATTGTTCTTTAGGAAAACTATCTTTTGAAAATAATAAAATTGTTGGTAACCTTGAAGCTTTATTAAAAGACTTAATTAAAGCTAAGCCTGCTACCACCAAGGGCGTTTATGTGAAAAGAGTCACTCTTTCTACAACACAAGGACCAGGTGTTTTCATTGAGCAATCAAGCTTAACACTTAAATAATTATCTATTTAATTGAGTTTAATTAAATAGGAATGACTTTGCTTTATCAATTTTGATAAACGTCAAAGACCGTAGGTGTTTTACTTAATCTTATCAAGTTATATTTGGTATGGCCTACGCAGACGACTGAAATTCATCTCTTAACGCTTTTAAGAATAATTTATGTCGTGCTATAGCGATATAGCAAATGAGTGTTTTTACTACTTAGGTAAGAACGGATGTAGAACCTGAACATGATAGATTGTATTTATGATGTTCTTTAATATAAAAGGCGAGTACGAGTGGCACTTACATTAGAAAGTAAAAA
>CAYMMQ010000230.1:0-2876 GCA_964391585.1 uncultured Ectothiorhodospiraceae bacterium | reverse complement strand
ATTTATCTTGATTAACTTTATTAAATTCTCCATCAATTACTGTGCTTATACTCATTCTATCTTCTACAGAACAAGTATAACCATCAAAACGCTTAGCCTAAACAACTACTGCAGGCTTGCCATTGTCATCAAAAAACCACCCAACAGCAGCGAAGAAGCCCCTAATCCTTTTAAGGGCTTGACTGGGGGTTGCCTGTCCCAATTGACACCAACCTTATTTTTGGACTCAATCCTGCTCCTGTTTTGGACACAACAGATTCATTACAATTGAAGGCAACGAAGAGATGGATTGCAGTCAACTATCTTTCAATTCAAGTTAGTCCTGCCAAAATCTTTTTAACTTTTGGTTGAATGCAATGAGGTTTGATACCAATGGTTTTTTTGGTGTTTAAGGATATTTTTCATTAAATTAATCATTATTTTTACGTTGGCTCAAATTCACTTGTTGTTATGCTACTTATATCAGCAAGGTCACTGTTTTTATTAAAAGGGTTAACTTTATCATCTAACGCTAGATTAATCTCTTTTAGATTAATTCCCATTTTTTTAGCTTGCCTTAACCCTTGATTTATTGCTTCTTTGATAACATTTTGGTCATCAGTCTGGCCATAGTTAACAATAACCTCCTTGGTACTTTGTGAAGAATAAATAACATACTGCTTATCTTTGTGAACCATTCTTTCCCATTTTGAAAGATCAAGCATCTCAAATGAAATTTGTTTTTCTGATGATATTGTATTGGTATCGATACTTATTATGCGACTTCTTGAAATAATTGATTCAATAAGCAACTTCTCATGATAATTGAGCTCATCAATCGGCTCGCTATTACTCTTAGCTTCAATTGAACTCATTTTTTCAATATTCGCAAGTATATTTTCACTGCTGGATAAATATTTTATAGCGACTGTTTTAAATACTTTGAGTTTATTATTTTCAATTCTAAGCTGAGCTATTTCTTCCTGAGTTTTTTTAAGTTGTGCAAGTGAGTTTTTGGCAAGCTCCTGATGGTAAACCTTTGTCCGCTCAGTTTCCAATACTGCTGCATTCATTGCAGCCAACTCTTCAGCTGATAATGTAAAAATGAATTGTTCATTATTTATTTCATTGTCTAAGTAAGGTTTGATGTAATCACTCACCGATGTTTGACTCTGCGCCTTAGCTTTAAATTGCTCTAATTTCTTTTCTAGTCGTTTAAGAGTTGCATCATTATTTTTTTGTTTTTTTCTATTATTTATAAAACGACAGCAGCAATTTAGCACTGATTTTTCCATTTCGAAAAAATGACTATTTTTATTAAGTTTTTCTTTTAATGTTGAAACATCTTTTAATGTTTTTTTATCATTGACTACATCATCAAATAACGCTTCGTAGCGTTTAAACGTATTCATTATGGACTGGCATGTTTTTGTTGCTTTAGAGTAAAAAACTTCTCTCTCAGATAGCTTTTGAGTAACATCGGATATTTGCTTATTTAAACTTACTAGAGCCTCTTGAGATTGGGAAGTTGACTCAATATGAGTGTACGCACACTGTAATATGCTTTTATGAAGTGAATAGAATTTATCTGAAGTACTGAGTTGTGCATCAAACCTATCAATATCTTCTTTTGAATATTCACCATTAACAGCTTTAAAGTAGATCACTTCAAACTGAGTAACTTTCTCAGTTAAAAATTTATTATCATTCTCTTTTTGAGTTAAATCTTCTTTTAGCGTGCTAATTTTTTCACCGAGTTCTTCATGGTCTTTTTTAAGCTTAGCAAGCTCTTTAGCTTTAGCATTAACTAAAGTGTCACTATGTTCAATTTGCTCCTCTAATTCACTATTTTGTTGCTCCAACTTTTTGTGCAAATTTTTTTCATCTCTGTGAAGCTGAGAAACTGATTTGTTTTTGACATTTGCTGCTAGATATATCTGTGCTTTTTCAGTTGCCGACATATTCATAAAATCTTCAAAAAAAATATTATTACTTTCAATATAACGCTGCAGTCTTTCATCTTTTTTTGCACCTCGATTAAAGCCTAAACTCTGAAACTCATTGCCTGCAATATCTTGAAATCCCGACATTTTTACACGCCCATTTGCCCCTTTGAATCTTGTCCTAATGATTTCAAGATTATTTTCATCATAAGCGGTCATGAGAAAATGATAATGATACTGAGATTCATCGTCGTGTCTTACGAGATAAACTACTTTGCATCCTTCACTTTTTGCAATTTTATTAGCTGTTTTTTTTGCAGCAAGATCTAACTCGTCAAAGTCAATATCTTTAAAATCCTCTTTAGTTAAGTTTGACACGTCATTACCAAACCCGATTAAACCAGCGTAAAACAGCTTTGTTGTATTGCTGCTTAGACAACGAGCTTTTACACTTTGCTCTCGAAGTTTTGTTTTGCGAACGGTGTTATAGCTGTGAGTAATCGACTGTGTGAGCTCTGCTACTTGATTTAACAAAATATCATGATACTTAATCGCCGTTACGTCATTTACATCTCGTTTAAAAGCAACCCTGCTTGCTAACTCAGAATCCGTAAGAAGCCAATTATCCCTATCTTCTGACTTATGATTTTTGCTAGTCAACAAGTCATGTTCAATTTGCATTTTCGTACTGTGTATTTTACCATCAATTTTCGAACGCATTTCAACTCTAACCACTACTGTTTTTTTCATTTATGCCTCTCAAAAAACATCATTATTATCAACTAAGACAGAAAATCAGAAAATTAGTTCAATTAACATGTAACTTACTACGATTTAATTATTTAACTCGCACTAATGATGAAAGATAAGTCTGCGCAAGCAAAAACAAGTGCTCTTTTCCCCCCCCCCCAATTTTTTCTTCTCGCACTGTTGTATCCGTTTCAACAAAGCTGT
>CAYMMQ010000229.1:0-2900 GCA_964391585.1 uncultured Ectothiorhodospiraceae bacterium | reverse complement strand
CAAATTGCGAGCACCACCTTCTGCGACAAATTGTGTACCTGTTTCTCCAGCAACTTTATCCGCATCACCACTCCAAAAACTTTTTACCCCAGCATTAACATTACCATTTTCATCAAAGACTTTGACCACTGGGGAATTACTATCAATCACTGCTCCTTTTTGCTGTACACTTGCAGAATCTGTCCAAGTATAGGTTGGATCATAACGAAACTTTTTTAAATTTCCGCTCCATTTAGACGTCGATTTTGATACAGCAGGAGGGCCAATATCAACAATAATGGAAGGGACAAAAATATTTTGATAAACATACTCTAAGGAAAGTGCATCTTTGGTAGTTGAACCAACACCGATTGGAGTGCTAAAAGAAGCGGAACTAATATTGTCACACAACTCATTGGCTACAGCATTTTTAAAAAAGATTTCTGTATCATCTGCCTTTGTAATTGAGACCAAAATCAACAAAGGAAATACATAAAATAGTCTATTTATAATCTTCATGATGTTCTCTTATGTTTGAATTTTTATTAATTATAGTTAATTTTTTCTCGACAAATTCCGGCTAATGTTGCAGCAGAAGTATTGCTATTGGCAAACTGGTAACGAGAATCAGCCACATAGTTTTGACAATTAATCTCATCATACGAACTGGCATTTTCTGCTCTTAACGACTTACCATCGGGTGAACGTCTGATTGCCACCCGAATGCTTGCATCTATCTGATTTACCGAGCAAGTGGTATCAGGATCAGGAGCTGGACTAAATGGGTTTAAATTTTGAGTATCATAAACCCCATAAGTCCAAGTGAATAAATCTATAGGTGAGCTACCGTCAATATTAATCATACTATAAGTTTTATCTAAAGGATTATTATTCTCGGTTTTACTTAAACAAATCACTGTATCCACTCCGGACTGTGACTGTTCTGTGGCCAACTGTCGTTCCTGCTTGTTCGAAGCAAGCTTTAACTCGGTTTGACTATTGTTCATCGCCGATAAACCAATAATTGTTAATAATAACAAAATAACTAAAGAAATAAATAATACGCTACCTTGCTGCTTGAGCAGGTTCGAGTGTAAAGACTGAGTATTATTTTTCATTAGAGTCCTCATAAATTGCTTGGATCATTTTTAATTCTGTTCCAATTATTTCGTAAAAAAAATGTCCTTGTATAAAGTTTACGATGATATTTTTGATTGCTTACTGTGGGTGTATAGCTAGTAGCCCCCATATTGTAAGAACCAGTATCTGAAAATGATTCATCTTTAGCACTTCTCGCCAATAGATACAACTTGACTTCAATAATTTTCGCCATATCTGCCTTGTCAATATTATCTCCCGTAGCATAATAATCAGCCACGCCATCTTGATTAGAATCCATTCCAAACAAAAGGTTCATTCGTTCAATCCCTGAATCTTCATGGCTATCAGTTCCACTACAGGTTGCAACAAGAGGATCAGTACTGGCTAAATCCGGCCCCGATAACACTTCAAGCTTCCATTGAGTTTGACTATTACCAGTATTATAATAAAGTGTTTTTCTTAATAATCTATTTTCACAAACAAAATAAATATTAGAATAATATTCCCAGTTCATATTGCTTGCATTGGCCACACTGGGTAAGTTTTCGCTGTCTCTAAAGGCTCCTTCTTTACCTCCTGTTCGAATATAAATACTGGTACCTTTTAATTTGTCATCAGCATAAATTTTCCCCCTGACACCTCTAATGCTAATATAATCAGTTCCCGCTGTTATGGTCGTTAAACATGTTGCTGGCTTAGCCGCTGATTTTCCCCAAACAGCATTGTAGGTTTCAATCGAAGTAGCAATATCTTCTGTAGCATCAATAGGATCAGCCGTATAGTTACAATCCACATTAGCAAATGCTGCGCCTTTAGTAATCGTATCCGCTCCTCCATAAAAACCTGCATTTTCCAGATCGGCAACAATACTGGTTAAAGCAAAACGAATATTTTCATTCATTTCAATCATTCGATTATTGGTGTCATAAGCTCTTTTATTATTTGCAAAAATTGTTAGGGTCATAAAAGTCAAAGCTATTCCAATGGCTAATGCAATCATGATTTCCACAAAAGTAAATCCTTTGTTACTTGGAGCATTAATCCTTTGCTTACTCATAACTTTCTGGCTTATCAATTTTTGTCTCATAGTAAAGTCTCAACCGTTAAACTTCTGCGTTTATTGGCAACTGCAGCTTCCCCACAAGTTGTTGTTGGTGTAACTTCAAGTTTACCAATACCATCCCAAGCAATAGTAATGGTTAAAAGATTTCCCGACATGGTAAGACAAGCATCACCATTAAATAAATCAGTTGAGCCGATTATTTGATCAATATCGTACTGGAGTTTCTGTGCAATGGTACAAACTGGAGTAGGAGCAGGTGAAGGAGCTGGCATCGGGCATGCTTGCTTATCAGCATCAGATGGCGTACTTATATCAATAGTATTAACATCTGCACCAAAGTATGTGTTGAGATCAGAAGTTGGAACACTTCGTAAACGAGCAAGAATATCACTTGCTAAATTAGAGGCAATAACTCGCTGATCTGAATCAAAATTTGACTTTAAAGAAAGCGTTTGCATTTGAGCAACACCTAACAAACCAATCCCCATAATCACCAAAGTAATTAATACCTCAATCAATGTAATTCCTTGACCACTGGATTTTGTTATTGGTCTTTTTATTAGACTGCTCATATCATCTCTACTATTTTAAATCGTGAATAATTATGGCCTGAATTAAAATAAATGGGTGCTGAACTTTAGTTCCCCGCTATTTAATGCTTAGTTGACTTAGCTACAAAACCGAATATATCTAGCGATGAGGTAATATATTATTGCTATAAATTACTCGATACTTTTAAATTGATAGCAATAATACA
>CAYMMQ010000228.1:0-2926 GCA_964391585.1 uncultured Ectothiorhodospiraceae bacterium | reverse complement strand
CAATTGTGCCTACATTAACATGTGGTTTCGTACGTTCAAATTTTTCCTTAGACATATATTTTCCTCAAAAATGTGTTCATAATAAAACAAAATAAAAACTTATTTGTTATTAATAGTCTCTATTAATAATCAGCTCTGATATTTTTTTTGGTGTTTCAGCATATTCGCCAAACACCATTGAATAACTTGCCCTACCCTGTGTTGCTGAACGTAAATCTGTCGCATAACCGAACATTTCAGATAAGGGAATTTCCGCTCGAATGATTTTACCAACCACGCTATCATCCATGCCGTTAACAATACCACGGCGTTTAGTTACATCTCCCATGACATCACCCATATATTCTTCAGGAGTAACCACTTCAACCTGCATAATAGGTTCTAGTAACACTGCTTTTGCATCAATAGCACCAGTTTTAACAGCCATTGAGGCGGCAATTCTAAATGCCATCTCATTGGAATCAACATCATGGTAGGAACCATCGTACAGAGTAGCTTTAACATTTATCATTGGATAACCGGCTAACACACCGTTGTTTAACTGCTCTTGAATTCCTTTGTCAATCGCTCCAATGTATTCCTTAGGAACGGTCCCGCCGGTAATTTCATTAACAAACTTATAACCATCATGTGGCTCAAGTCTAATCCATACATGCCCGTATTGACCACGACCACCTGATTGATGAATAAACTTTCCTTCAACCTCAACGCTTTTGCGTATCGTTTCTCGGTACGAAACTTGTGGTGTTCCGACATTTGCATCAACGGAAAATTCCCGTTTCATGCGATCTACAATAATATCAAGGTGTAGTTCACCCATGCCAGAGATAATCATCTGACCAGACTCTTCATCTGTTCTAACCTTAAAAGTTGGATCTTCTTGGGTCAGTTTGTTTAAAGCAATTGCCATTTTATCTTCATCGGCCTTAGTTCTAGGCTCTACAGCCACAGAAATAACCGGTTCTGGAAATTCCATTTTTTCCAGGGTGATAATATGATCCATATCACACAAGGTGCTACCGGTAATGATTTCTTTTAAACCAACAACTGCAGCAATATCACCTGCTCTAACTTCCTTTAATTCAACTCGAGTGTTGGAATGCATTTGCAATAAACGCCCTACCCGCTCTCTTTTGCCTAATGCTGAGTTGTAAACAGTTTTGCCTGTTTCTAAAACACCCGAGTAGACTCGAATAAAAATCAATGTCCCAACATAAGGATCGCTTGAAATTTTAAATGCTAAAGCTGAAAAGGGTTCCTCATCGTTAGCATGTCTTACGCTAATATTTTCACTTTTATCTAAGCCTTTTACCTCGGGAACATCTATCGGAGAAGGCAGATAATGTACAATACTATCTAAGATAGTTTGTACGCCAATATTTTTAAAAGCCGAACCACAAATAACTGGTACCACTTCATTTTTCAAAACCCTCATTCGAAGGCCTTTATGTATCTCTTGTTCAGTTAACTCTTCACCTTCAAGGTATTTTTCCATTAAATCGTCATCTGCTTCAGCAATGGTTTCAATCAGTTTTTCCCGCCATTTTTGAGCTTCGATTTGCATAGATGGTGGGATTTCTTGTTCATCGAACTCCATCCCCATACCTTCTTTTTTCCAGTAGATTGCTTTTAATTGAATTAAATCTACGACACCGGAAAATGTTTCTTCAGCACCAATTGGCAACTGAATAGGTACAGGTAAAGCACCTAATCTATCTTCTATTTGGCCAACTACTCTTAAAAAATTAGCGCCAGTTCTATCCATTTTGTTAACAAATGCCATTCTCGGCACATGGTATTTATTCGCTTGTCTCCAGACTGTTTCAGATTGTGGTTCAACTCCGCCAACCGCACAAAAAACAGCCACGGCACCATCTAAAACACGTAATGAACGCTCAACCTCAATGGTGAAGTCGACATGTCCTGGGGTATCAATAATGTTTATACGGTGCTGATCAAACTGCTTTTCCATGCCTGACCAAAAACAAGTTGTTGCAGCAGAGGTGATCGTTATTCCTCTTTCTTGCTCTTGTTCCATCCAATCCATGGTAGCGGCACCATCATGAACTTCACCGATTTTATGTGAAACGCCCGTATAATAGAGAATTCGTTCTGTTGTAGTCGTTTTACCTGCATCGATATGCGCCATAATGCCAACATTTCGATACAATTCAATCTGGGTTTTACGAGCCACAGCAATACAACCTAAAATACGGGATATAAGAAATAAATTCTACCAACGATAATGTGCAAAAGCTTTGTTTGCTTCAGCCATGCGATGTGTTTCTTCTTTTTTCTTAACTGCACTACCTTTATTTTCAAAAGCATCCAGCAACTCACCCGCTAAACGTCTGCCCATTGATTTTTCACCTCGTTTACGTGAGGCATCAACTAACCAACGCATTGCTAAGGCAGCTTGTCTGGTAGTACGAACTTCAACAGGTACTTGATAGGTTGCACCACCAACACGTCTTGATTTAACTTCAACCATTGGACGGATGTTGTCTAATGCTTTATTAAAGCTTACTAAACCATCAGAATTTGTTTTTTCACTGATAATATCAAGTGCACCATAAACTATTTTTTCTGCAACGGATTTTTTTCCGTTTTTCATGATGATATTAATGAATTTTGCTAAACTTTTGTCATGAAATTTTGGATCTGGCAAAATATCTCTTTTGACAGCAGCTCTTCTCCTGGACATAATTATTTCCTTTTTAAAATTAAAACATGCCTGTTAAAAGGCATACTATAAGGTCTAATCCATGATACTTACACGTCTTCATATTGCTTGTTAACAACAATAAAATTATGTATGTGCTTGAATAACCATAAAATTGTGCTTACTACGTTTCAGCTAAACACAAAACTTTTTTTACCTAATTATTTCTTAGGACGTTTTGCACCATATTTAGAGCGGCCCTGT
>CAYMMQ010000227.1:0-2928 GCA_964391585.1 uncultured Ectothiorhodospiraceae bacterium | reverse complement strand
GGGGTCATTTTACCGTTATCTGCCCCTAACTAATTGATAATATGTAATATATTCCTAAAATACTAACTTTCAGAAATAACATTTTTAGCAATTATTCCAATCTGTTTGCATAAATAGTCACATAATTTCATTTTTTAGCTTGATATTATTGTTTTTTTATGTTATAATTAGGATATAATCACAACTATAACATTATTTAACTTCCCAATTATAACATAATATAACTATGCGACCAATTCATATTCAAACCAAAACTGTTACAAAGCTCTTTGAAAAAATGCCTGTACTAACAATGGAAAAGTTAACGACTGAGCTTAATTGCAGCCATATGACTGTATTCAGAAAACTCCGTGAGCTTCAGTATTTTTCAAGTTATACTCATAAAGGTAAATATTACACATTAAGTCAAGTAGCTCGCTTTAACAACAACGGATTATGGGACTATCAGGGCATCCAATTTTCCATTTATGGCAACTTGAAAAATACCGTGCTGCAATTTGTCAATCATAGTCAATCCGGATACAGCGCCGACGAACTGGAAAAATTACTCGTCGTCCGGGTTAATAATACGTTATTTACGTTGGTTGCCAACGACCAGCTTGTTAGAGATTCGTATGGCAGAAAATACATTTATTTTTCCGGTAACGATGCAAGTAGAAAATTCCAGCAAAACAACAGAGAAAAAAAGCTTTTACACCAAACAGTAAGCGTGTCTCCAATCAAGACTCAAACAACTCAGTTGCCAACAGAAAAGGATGTGATTCGAATTTTAGTGTGCATGGTAAAAAACCCAGGGACTGATATCCCATTTATTGCTAAAAAGTTAGCACAAACAGGATCACCTATTCACGAAACATTAATAACATCGGTTTGGCATCATTATGATTTGTTTAAAAAAAAGACCAGTTAGTGCTGCTCCGGTTGTTAAAGCAATTAGTAGAACATAGCCTGGAAGAAACCAATGCCTTGGCTCAACTTGACGAAAAGTTAGACATCACATTTCAAGCCGAAGCACCGCAATGTAACTATTGCATGCAACAGCTTAATGTATATAAGACTCATCGTCGTACAGTTTTTACGTTAGCATATGGCGGTATCGTTGCACGCGAAATATTACGGTTCTGTCCGGAACACAAATATGGTGTTAGTTCAGCTTGCGCATCGCAACCACTTATTAAGGTTTTAAAATACCGCTCAAAAACGCTCACACAATTAGTCGCTCCCAGGGCCCGTTTTGCTTACGATGTCGTCGATTACATTGGTCAGGCTCAATTTATCAGACATCGGCAACGCAAGGAAATTCAGGCAGAATTGCTCAGCAAAGGAATTGAAATCTCAACAGGCGAAATCAGTAATTTGAGCGATTTATTTTTAGTCTACATCGAGCAACTTCATCTCAAATATTCAAATCGCTTACGTGAGTTCATGATAAAATCCGGTGGTTATGTACTGCACATCGACGCCACTGGTGAAAATGGTTCGGAAATGCTGTTGGTTTGCTACGATGGTTTGCACAGTATCACGCTTCATGCAACCAAAATAAAAAGTGAAACCTCTGAAGAAATATCGGCAGCGATACAACAAACCATTAAGCTGTTTGGTCTGCCTTTGGCAATCATTCACGACCTGGGGTCGGGAATGTCTAAAGGGGCTCAGGCTATTAAAGACCAGTGGCCTGTGATCGTGGATCTGATTTGTGAATTTCATCTTCTCCAAGACATTGGAAAAGATATTATTGAAACCGATTATGATACACTTAGAAAGTTATTTCGTAAGAGCCGGATTTCACCCGGTTTGAGACGTCTTGGAAAAAAGATTGCCATCGAACTTAAAGATCAAAATCACTCAGTTAATTATTTTTATAACGCCTTTGATCAAGGAGATTTTGAGTTAGACCATCTTGATATAAATCGTGCTCTTATTTACGCCATGATTAGCTGGATTTTAGATTATAAATCTGAAAGCAACGGTTTAAATTTTCCTTTTGAACAACCCTATGTGACGTTTTTCAATCGGTGTAAACGCGTTGGAACAATGGTGAAAAAGTTGTTAAAGAACAAGTATTTCGAAGATGAAATGATCAGGGACGATCTGTTAAAAATAAAGCATATTGTCGATAAAATTCATGATGATAAACGATTTAAATTACAGATTAATTGTATTGACAAAAATGTGACACTTTTTAATGAGTTGCGAAGCACACTGCGTTTATTTAATGATAAAAAGCAAGGACTTAATAATTGTCGGACTTTTCATTCAAAGCAAGAAATCAATGATGTACAACAGCAATTAACACAATTTAAACAATCCATTCAAATACGCCTTTTGAACCAAAAATTAACAAATGCACAACAGCGAGCGATAAAAATAATCCTCAACCATTTAGAAAAATATCAACACCATCTTTACGGTCGCATTTTTGAGAGAGAAATTGATGGACGTAAAAAATTGATTATCGCTGATAGAACCAATAATTGCCTGGAACAGTTTTTTCGTAATATCAAAAGATTTCTAAGACGAACCACTGGTAGAAAAAATCTCAATCGAGATCTTAATAAGCTTCCATCCCAGGTGGCTTTAACATCTAACCTAAATAATGAAGATTATATTGCTACAGTGTATGGGGCTTTGGATAATCTACCTGTGCTGTTCAGCCAGCTTGATCAAGAAAAATGTAAAGAACAATTGAAACTGTTACAGTTGAATAAATCTGGCGATATTATGGAAACCAAATCTATAATAAAAAATGATAAATTCATTAAACAAACTATCAATATTTACCAAAACACATTGGCTCAAGTCATTCGTATAGATAAGTGTAAGAAGCAATTATCTAATCCAACGGTTGTTTGACGTCGTAGGTTTTTTACTACGGGGTCATTTTACCGTTATCTGCCCCTAACTAATTGATAATATGTAATATATTCC
>CAYMMQ010000226.1:0-2933 GCA_964391585.1 uncultured Ectothiorhodospiraceae bacterium | reverse complement strand
ATCAGAAAACCAATAGCCATTAGCTCGTATTTTCAATAGCAGTGGAATGACACTCAGTGTGATGCGTTTTTTCTTTGCAAGCAGTAACAGTCCCGCTGTTCCAATAACGGGAACGCTTAAACGTTTTGCTATATCTCTTATAAGCATTAACTCAAGAGGTCAAATACTTACACTTTGAATATACGAACTCTGGGTCTAGATCAATGCCATTACTCCATTCAATCGTGTCAAATGAAACTTTAACCTGTTTAAATACAGAAGGATTCTTCAACTTTTTAAAAACACCTTCATCTAAATATGGAGTCATATCTAATGAGCCAACTTGACCATTGTCAAACTCAATATTTAAATCATAGTGACTGCCAACACACACATTAATAACTGCTGGTATCATAATTTAACGCCTATTGTAAAGGAAGAATTTTAAACAGTTCTTCACTATTCATAACTAACACCCAATCAGCCATTAGTTCCTCTTTATGAAGCTCAGCCCAAGCCAATACTAATTTAACTTGCTTACTTGGAAGATTCCCTTCAATAATTTCACACGCTCTAATATCTACAGTAGATTTAAACTCTGCAAAATAAACGTGAATATGTGGTGGCGGGTGCTCCTTAGGAGCATAATACATACGGATAATAATACCGTAAAACATTGATATAGTTGGCACATTAAATCCTGATAATAGCTGAAAATAATAGAGTATATTTATTTATTATCTTTGTCAATTCAGAAAGGAACTGCATATAATGAACAACTCCAACGGATTGAAACCAAACGGTTGAAGCCAAACCCTTACTACCAATTTGCGTTCAAAAAAGAGTTAAAAACCTCTCTCTTCACACTTCCTTAATTACCTCTATTGTTTAAAGCCTTGTTATCAATTCAACCTAAACAAAAGTAATAAATTAAAGGGAACACTTCTTTTAACCTAACAATTGATCCCAACCTTTCAAATCAACAACCAAAAACAGATAATACTTTCATTGATGCAAACTGCTTGAATACAAATATTTGTCATCAAATCACAACAACTTTGGATTTTAACTTGTAGTTATTGGATAAATAATTATGGCTTAGTTGTCAATAAAGTTAGTTAATAACCACTATCTTTTAAAAGCAAGGCATTAAAATTATTCTGGGAAAAGAATGATTGCAGTACAATTCAACCTACCCAAGTTAAAAAGATAATCATTGTTCTACAAACATTAAATGTTGCGACTATGCTTAACTTGCATACTTTAAGTCAAGAATTGAATTTGCCAGTGATATTTACTGACTTAATAACCATTTAATTAAGCTTGAAGGATTCAAGAGGAATAACCAGCCTCCTTTTGATATCTAAATGCACAAGAACATAGATAAAATCATTTTCCTTGCGGTACAAGGCAACATACCCAGAGCGGCCAAACTCAATAACCAATTCACGAATTTCAGGGTAGTCATCTAGCGGTCTGCCAATGTCAGCATTTTCTGATAGTAAATCAAAATAATAAGAAATAATGTTACCAGCACGCTTTGATGCAACTGGGTTTTTATCTGCTAAAAACTTCCTACAACGCTCAAGTCCTCTGCCTGCAGTCTCAGTTATAATTACTTGCGGCATGAAGGAAGCTCAACTTCATCATCGCTACCCCAGGTGTTTAACCACAAAGAAACTTCATAACCTGTTAGATGCTTGCCAGTTTCTTGAAAGCTTTTCCAAGAGGACAATGCTTCTTGCTTAAAATTCTCTTTTGCTTCTTCCTTATTAACATACTCACGGATTGCCGTACGCATAATCCAGTGCGCTGAACGCTGTTGAATTTCAGCTAGGCGTTGGATCCGACCTTTCATTTCTGAGTCAAGCTTTACTGAGGTAGCCATGCATTCCCCCTATATTCTTGTATTGTTTAAAAGTAGTAGTAGTACCTTTAACTACTATATCACACTATGTTAGTCTGATGACATTTATAGAAAAAGGTGGCCTAATTTACTTTCGCGCTTTTTATTTCTCATCTAAAAAACGACTAGACCTAAGTCATTGATAGCAAGGAATAAAGTTGCTACCGCATATTGGTGCGATTTTGTCATCATATCTAATTCAAGAGAACTCATGACAGCAAGAATTGTTTTAAGTGGTAGATTACCTTAGTCGCTTATGAATAAGGACAGCCACCACCTTAATGATAGCTTTGGTGGTACTACTCAGTAATTAGACGACCACCTTTTTTTTCTTCCCAAGAGATTCTAGTTGGTTTTATTTACTGAATTAGCAATAAAAAGATACCGATACATTTTCTGAGTTTTATCTGTTTCTATCTTTCAAATTGGCATAAACTATACCGTTTTCTCTTTTTCCCACTGAAAGTACAAGAACAACGATATTTTCATCTTTAACTTCATAAGCAAGCCGATAACCAATACTTCTAAGTTTTATTTTATAGACATTTTCATATCCACTTAATTTATCTTTTGCTACTCTGGGATTAATTAATCGTTCTTTGAGTTTCTTTTTAAATTGAAACTTAATAGTCGGTCCTAACTTATTCCACTCTTTTAAAGCCTTTGGTTTAAATTCCAAATCATAGCTCATCGATATTTACTCGTACTGGTTTTTCACCATCACTTAATCGCACTTTAACTATCTGTGCAAGATGGAAGTCATCTATAGTATCTACCATCTTTTCATACAAACTACTGGGCACCAAGTAAGCACTTGCAACATTATGATTAAGTATGGCGACGGCTTCATCACCTGCATTTTCCAGTAGTTGGGTAGGTGATTTTTTCAACTCTGTAATACTTGCTGTGTAATTTGATAATATAGGCTGCATTATAAACTCCTTTTTAAGTACCAAATATCATACCGATTATAGGACGGCATGTCAAAGTATAAAATCAAAGGGTCAGAGTAATTGATTTTTTAATTTGTACTTATTTGACTTTCTGT
>CAYMMQ010000225.1:0-2942 GCA_964391585.1 uncultured Ectothiorhodospiraceae bacterium | reverse complement strand
TAAGAGTAAATAGAACCACGAAAATGAACAGTTACACACTTTGATTTACACCCTCGGGGATAACGCAGCATTTTCAGCTACTCTCTTTTTTGAAGGAATAGTCAAAGTCTCACTTTTATTCTTTCTTTCTGCCAACAGTTGGTTAATTTGAGTTTTAACTTTTTCCTTAAATTCACCAGAGCCAGATACTTTCAACCGTCTTAAATTCCAGTCTTTGGCTTTGGCCATTTCGAGCCCCAATTTAATCGCATCATTTTCGCTACCAGGTTCACAATCAATAATAATTTTGTTTTTATCTTTACAGTCATATACGGCCGCTTTTTTATCTTTATAAACGGCTTTGGTCACCTTGCCACTATCAAACACATCAAAGTCTTTGATAATCTCTTGCTTAATTTCATTGCGGTAAATAACATAAAAGGCTCTTTGGCTTCTTATTGTTTGTTTTAGCAGTTGCTCTCGCCAAGACTCATTATTGGCCGATAGTCGTTTACTAATTGCTGATTTAAAGTCACTGCTTCCATAAATTGCTTTCTCAGAGTAATCCCAATTGTTTTCCTCACTTAATTTTATCGCTTTGTCATAGGCGGCTATACTTCGTGCTTTATCAAAGTTCAAATAATAGCTATTATCAGTGTTGTTATGATAAACAACATAACCATTTTTTTGGTTGACTTCAAATAGTTTTTGATGCTGTAGCTGCATAATAAAATTATCTGATAATGCTACTTGAGATACGCCTTTTTCACTGATTTTTATAATACTACATGATTCATTGGATGATGAAGTTTTGTTTAATAGTGAGTTTATAAATAAACTATCCTGCTTTTGTAAATAGTGCTCATATACTTTTTTTTCCAAATCTTTTATTGAGATTTTAGTTCCAAGTTTTTCAAGTAACGATTGAGCCAATTTTTTTAAATACTCAACTTCGTTAAATTTATTTCTTAATGTTTTAAGTTGTGTCTTCATCTGCTGCTCTTTATCTGTAGAGTCTTTTAAACGTTTCTCGGCTTGTCGCTTTTGCTCATTCAGATGTTTGATTTTTTGTTCTTGACTATAGACATTAGCAAAAAGAAGCTGAGCATCATTAACACTCAAGTCAGGAAAGACTTGGAGCTCACTCTTAATTACCCCTGTTTTGACCTCAACTTCTTTCTCTTTAACTTTTTGTTGAGCTTTTCTATAATGCTCTTTCGTGTATTGCATATCGGCATTTAAACAGTTAAGGTTCTGATTTTCTTTTTTAAACTTGTAATTTTTACTTAGAAGCTCATCATTTTTTTCAACAAGTTTTTCATTGTTATGTTCAACTTTGCTATTTTCCTCCCACAGTTGCTTGTTAGTTGCTACGAGTTGGGTATTTTTTTCTTCATTCGCTTTTAACTCTTTACTTAGATTATGATTAAACTCAGTAGCCGTATTTAGATTTTCCTGCTGTTTAGTATATTCTGCTTTTAGCTTCTCAATATTGTTTTTAAAATACGTAACTGATTTCTCTGCTTTAACGGCATCAGCTTGATTATTAATCAATCTTGTCGCTGTATTGTAAATTCGATTTTTAAGTGTGTATAACGGATCGTCTTTAGACAGTGCTTTTTTAAAAGTTTTGATGTCTGTTATAGTGACTAAATTTTCAAGCACATGAGTTTGAAAGTTATCAATCTCATCTATGCTTTGAGTTAACTTTTTAACTGTTAATTCAGCAGTTTTAAGTGCATTTTTTATGGATGATAATTCTTGCTCAAGTTGTGTGTTTTTCTCTTGCAGTTCTTTAATTTCAGCTTGATGCATTTCAACAACGGATAAATGAGTTGCATTAGTGTGAATTTTTTCCTCGCCACGCCTATAACCTGAAGCAAAGTCTTGCCAAATTTCTCCCACCACATCTTGAGCGTTAGACAGAATATCTTTTTTGATGGTGCGTTGAATAGACTTACCATTTTTATCGAAATTCAATGCTTGAAAATGGATGTGAGGTGTTTTTTCATCGGCGTGAAGCACATGATAAATAATTTTTATTTTAAAATGTTTTTCTAAAGCTTTAATAGACTGCTTGAGTTTGTTTTTAAAAAGTTGAGGCTGCTTTTTATAATCATCATACATACATGAACTAAAAGTAATAATCCCTTTTAACCAAGTATTAGCTTTTGACTGAAGTGATTGCTGTATTTTAGCTTTGTATACCATTTTATGCTGATTTCTATCGTCATAATACTGCTCGTACAATTTTGAATATAGCAATGCAACCTGCTTTTGCTCAGTTTGTTTAAATGCACTTTCAGCTTGATTAAAAAACAAAAAATTGTCTTCACTTAAACGTCTTGCATATTCACATAGTTTTTTTCTTAGATCATGCATTAACTGATCAATGCCACCACCGCCTTTTAATCTTACACTGATATAATTCATAACTGACTCCAATGATAAAATAAAATAACTATCTATAATTTTATCATTGTAGATTACTTGGGGTGTATAAACTTACGATACACCCTAAAGGGATGTCCGCAAGCAAAAGAGGGTTACCATCTCTTGACACACCGACGAAAGACCTTGCTGTGCAATGACTTTACAAAAACATAACAAGTAATTTAAAAATATTTTCAATAAAAATGCTTTGAAAAAAAGTGGGATTATTTTGATTAAAAAGTAAGAAATAGAGCTTTATAGATAATTTATACTTTATTAATAAGCGTGTTTTTATGGGAATAATTAAGCGTACAAAGTTCTATTTCAGTTTGCCTGACTCAAATTTTGCATGGGGATCTTCCATTTTTTAGTGGTATTTAATATGCCAGTTAATCGGTTAACTTTTCTGTTAGTATTGCTTTGCCAGTGTTAAACTTCAAATGATTAGAAACAGTGAGCATTATACTCAATATGATAATAAATAAAGCATAAGCAATGAGAAAAGTGATTCACATTGATATGGATGCCTT
>CAYMMQ010000224.1:0-2961 GCA_964391585.1 uncultured Ectothiorhodospiraceae bacterium | reverse complement strand
ATTATTTAATACAAAAGAGGGAATATTAATGAAAGCAAGAAAGAGTTATTTAGTTGTTTTAAGCTTAAGTTTGATTTTGGCTTTTGGAGCAGCACAGGCATTAGAAAAAGGTCAAGCAGCACCAGGGTTTAGTTTAAAAACAGTTGCTGGTGATAAAACAGTTTCTTTAAAAGATTATTTAGGGAAAGTGGTTTATTTAGACTTTTGGGCATCTTGGTGTGCTCCCTGTCGTGGTTCTTTCCCATTATTAAATAAATTACATAATAAATATAAAGATAAAGGTTTGGTTATTTTAGGTGTTAATGTTGATGAAGATACCGAACAATTAAATAAGTTTATCAAAATGTTTCCGGTCGATTTTACCTTGGTTCGTGATGCAGAGTTTGAAATTCCGGAAGTATATGGCGTTAGCACTATGCCCAGCTCATTTGTTATTGATCAAGAAGGTAAAATACAAGTGCTACATAAGGGATTCAGAGATGGTGACATCGATGTTATTGAACAGCACGTTGTTGATTTGCTAGCAGGCAAAAAACACTAGATTAGTTTAAGCTAACCCCTAAACTCTTTATTGAGTTTGGGGTTTTTTCGTTAACTTAAAATCAAAGTAAATATTATGAAAAACAAATCACTTATTTTGTTATCACTGGTATTGTTATATACCGTGGTTTTATCAGGATGTAAAACATTGCCTGCTTATAAACGTGGTGTTCTTGCCAGAGAAAATATGGCATTAGAAACCGATGCGCTTGAAGCGGGTTTGCGCCAACATGCATTTTTTAGTAAAGAAGCTGCTTCCGGTGGTTTTGGTGGAACGGGAGGCGGTTGTGGCTGTAACTAAAAAAAATTCAATATTAACACGTTTAAGCTGTGTTGCCATTGCCTTACCGGGTATTGCAAGTGCTTCTGGTGCAGATGGAAAAATTTCAACTGATTTTCAAGTAGGTCATTATAATGAAAGTGATCAACGTATTAAGGTGGATGTTTATGAAGCATCAATATCTGCTCCAGTTCCTGTAGGTAAAGAAACGACTTTTAACCTAGGTTTGATTAAGGATATCATTTCTGGTGCATCACCGATGTTTACTTTAAAAGATCCAACGACTGGAAAACCAAAGCAAGTTTTAAGTGGTGCATCTATTAAAGAAGAACGTAATGTGATGAATGTTGCTTTAAGCACAGCGCTTTCTGCCGTAAACTTATCGATTAGTGGTGGTATATCTTCTGAAAATGATTATCTTTCTCGTTATACAGCTATTGGAGTTAGTAAAGAACTAAATGGCAAGATGACAACCCTAGGCTTATCTGTTAGCTCTGCTTGGGATAAGATTGATCCCACTGGTAAAACGATATCAGAGCGTAAGCGAAACAAAATGATCTCTTTGAACTGGACTCAAATTATTGATGCAAATTCATTAAATAGTGCGGGTTTAAGTTTTTCTGATATTGGTGGTTATTTAAGCGATCCGTATAAACTTTCTTATTTCACAACTGGTGGGATCATGCCTGAAAATCGTCCAGATGGAAGAAATGAAGTTGTTTTCTCAAATCGTTATATTCGTAACTTTAAAAGCTTGAATCATGCTGCAATGCATTTAGATTATCGTTATTATCGCAATAATTGGGGTGTTGATTCACATATGATGGAGATAAACTGGCATCAACCGATTGCAGATGGCTGGGAATTTGTTCCAAAATTTAGATACTATACTCAAAGTGCAGCTAATTTTTATCAACCGTATTACACAGCAGCTCAAACTTATTTTTCTAGTGATTATCGTTTAGCTGATTTTGGTGCTGTTACTTATGGTTTTAATATTAAGAAAGAGTTATATACAGCAAGTGGACAATCAAAATTTCACTTCAGGGCAGGGATTGAGTATTACGATAGACGAGCATCGTATAAACTAGGCTCTGGTGATAGTGATGGCTTTGCTGATTACAATTCCTATCTTGCGACCGCTTCAATTAAATATACTTTTTAATTGTTCTTTATGATTACTACCGCACTAAACGTTAGTTTAGTTGCGGTGGTGATGGTTTATTAGAAGCTTTCAAGGTTTCATCATTCTGCTTTATGTCTACAAAGCAATATTATTATTTCAAGTTTAACGCCATGGGTTCACCCTGTGAATTACAATTGGCTTGCAGCTTAAAATCTCACGCTGAAAAAATTTTTAATTTAGTAAAAAAAAGAATTAATGAATTAGAGCAGCGCTATTCTCGGTTTATCTCAAGCAGTTTAGTCAGCAGAATTAATAAAGCGTCAGGTAATGGAAAAAAAATTGCCATTGATGCAGAAACCTATGCTTTATTATTATATGCCCAACAATGTTATGAAGAAAGTGATGGTTTATTTGATATAACATCTGGTATTTTAAGAAAAGTCTGGAATTTTCAACATCATGCAAGGAAAATAGATGAGCAACTAACCTTTGTAGCAATACAAGATAAAATTGATCAATGCTTACCATTGGTGGATTGGCAGCAAGTCAGTTGGGATCAAAACTCAATTGCCTTGAATAAAAAAAATATGCAGATAGATTTTGGTGGCATTGTGAAAGAATATAGTGCTGATTGTATTAAGGAATTATGCCTAAAAAATAATATCAGCTCAGGAATGATCAATATGGGCGGTGATATTTGCATTATAGGCCCTTTACTTGATGGTACAGGCTGGCCTGTGGCATTACAACATCCGACCAAAAAGACCGAAAAAATGGCCAGTTTAAACTTGGTTTCTGGCGCATTAGCTAGTAGTGGTGACTATGAGCGTTATATCGTGGTTGAAAAGCAACATTTCAGTCATGTGATAAACCCTAAAACGGGCTGGCCAGTCACGGGGATAAAGTCAATTAGTGTTACCGCACCACATTGTATTATTGCTGGTAGTTTGGCAACTATTACCATGTTAAAAGGTGAACAAGGTGCAACGTGGATTAAAGCCTCAGGGGCGGATTA
>CAYMMQ010000223.1:0-2972 GCA_964391585.1 uncultured Ectothiorhodospiraceae bacterium | reverse complement strand
TTTATGGTAAAGTATTTTAAGAAAAAATGAAAGAATTGTTGTAGAATAGCAAAAATTTACTCTATCACCCAGGTGCTTGTAATCTTAGTTGATATTTCTTTATTGAGCCTACTTAGGGTGATGGTAAGTATAAAATGGTAGTTAGAAATAAATAGTCAGCCAATTTGTAAGTAATAAATATCAATAGTAATATAACGAGAAAATTATGACGATAAAATCAGATAAATGGATTCAAAGAATGGCTGAAGATCACGCTATGATCGCGCCCTTTGAAACTAAGCAAGTGAGAGAAAAAAATAAGCAAAGAGTAATCTCTTATGGAACATCAAGTTATGGTTATGATGTGCGCTGCTCTAATGAGTTTAAAATTTTCACCAATATTAATTCAGCTATAGTTGATCCTAAAGATTTTGATGATAATAGTTTTGTTGACGTGGTGTCTGATGTTTGTATTATTCCCCCTAATTCATTTGCTTTAGCGAGAACCATTGAATACTTTAAAATTCCTAGAAATATTTTAACTGTGTGCCTAGGCAAGTCCACCTATGCCCGTTGTGGTATTATTGTTAATGTGACTCCCTTAGAGCCTGAGTGGGAAGGACAGGTGACGCTGGAGTTTTCGAATACCAGCCCTTTACCCGCAAAAATTTATGCCAATGAAGGGGTCGCTCAAATGCTGTTTTTTGAGTCAGATGAAACTTGCAGCATTTCATATAAAGATCGAAGTGGTAAATATCAAGGTCAGCTAGGTGTTGTTACCCCTAAAACATAGTTAGTATTATTTGCTTTTTAAACCATTTTTTCATTTGCTGTTTTGGCTAAATAATGCTACTATTCGCGCGCTACAATTTCATGTGTACTTATTTGTGTGCAAGAAAAAGTAAAACCTATTTGTTGTAAATGTGTACCTGCATAAAGTATGTATTGTTAACTTCAAATAATAAATCCATCTGCATACCAACAAAAAGCTGGGGTGCTTTATTTTAAGCGATTAACGGCTAAAAAAATAAAGTCAGTTTTTTGGATATGTAAGATGACATAACCCTTAAAATAGAAAAGGAAAAAATAATGGCTAGTGTTAGCATGAGACAAATGTTGGAAGCGGGTGTTCACTTTGGACATCAAACTCGTTATTGGAATCCAAAAATGGATAACTACATTTTTGGTTCAAGAAATAAAATTCATATCATTAACTTAGAAGTTACCTTACCTATGTTTAATGATGCAATTAACTTTGCAAGCAAAATATCAAGCAAACGTGGAAAAATTTTATTTGTGGGTACAAAACGTGCAGCAACTAAAATAGTTAAAGAACAAGCAGAACGTTGTGGTATGCCATATGTTAACCATCGTTGGTTAGGTGGCATGATGACAAATTTCAAAACAGTTAAACAATCAATTAAACGTCTAAAAGAATTAGAAAAATCTTTTGAAGATGGCACAACCGCCGCATTAACAAAAAAAGAAGCGTTAGTGCTTTCTCGTGAAAAAGAAAAATTAGAAAAAACACTAGGCGGAATTAAAGACATGGGCGGCTTACCCGCTGCATTATTTGTTATTGATGTTGGTAATGAAAAAATTGCTATTTTAGAAGCTGCAAAATTAGGTATCCCAGTTATTGGTGTCGTAGATACTAATAATAGTTGTAAAAATATTGATTACGTTATTCCAGGTAATGATGATGCGATCCGTGCGATTTCACTATATGCCGAAACGATGGCAGATGCTGTTTTAGATGCAAAAGATGCTAATACAGTCGCTGTTGTTGAAGAAGTCGAAGTGGTTGAAGAGACTGCTGATGAAAAAGCGGAAGGTTAATTTTATTTAGCAAGCAACTGCTAACAAGTTGCTTGCTATTATCAAACGAATAATACAGTTAGATGATGAAACGGCATCTAGTTGATAAACCGGCATCGACTGTAGACTAAATAAACAAACTCAAAAACAAGGAAAAATATTATGGCAATTACTGCTGCCTTAGTAAAAGAATTAAGAGATAGAACTGCCGCAGGCATGATGGAATGTAAAAAAGCATTGGTAGAAACAGATGGAGATATTGATGCAGCAATTGAGCATATGAGAAAAACAGGTTTAGCAAAAGCGGATAAAAAATTATCTCGAACTGCTGCTGAAGGTAAACTGGTTATCAAATTCTCTGATGATGCGAAAAAAGCGGTAATGCTTGAAGTGAATTGTGAAACTGACTTTGTTGCCATGGGTGATGATTTTGGTGATTTCGCAAATACAATTACTGATCAAATACTGGCACATAACCCTGCTGACGTGGATAGCTTATTAGCTTTAAACTACGGTACAAGCACAACTTCAATTGATGATACCTTAAAAGGAATTATCGCAAAAATCGGTGAAAAGATGTCAGTACGTCGTTTTGAAGTTATAACAACTGACGGTGTGTTAGGAAGTTATATTCATGGTTTAAAAATTGGTGTCGTGGTTGAGTTGCAAGGTGGCGATACAGACCTAGCTAAAGATATTGCGATGCATGTTGCAGCATCAAATCCTCGCGCATTAGCTGAAAGTGACTTACCTGCAGAGTTGATTGCTAAAGAGCGTGAAATTGCTGAAGCAGAAGCTGCTGGAAGTGGTAAACCTGAAAATATTATTGGTAAAATTGCCGATGGTAAGATTAAGAAGTTTATTAGTGAAAATACTTTGTTAGGTCAGTCTTTTGTTAAAGATCCAGATGTAACAGTTGACGCATTAGTGAAAAAAGCCGGAGCAACTATCGTGAGCTTTAAGCGCATTGAAGTAGGTGAAGGTATTGAGAAAAAACAAGAAGATTTTGCGGCAGAAGTAAGAGCTCAACTTGGTGAATAATTAACGTGACAACGTCAATCAAACCTTATTATAAAAGAATCTTATTAAAATTAAGTGGCGAAGCTTTGATGGGCGATCAAAGCTTTGGCATTGATCCTAATATGCTTGAGTTTATCTCTAATGAGATCAATGAA
>CAYMMQ010000222.1:0-2978 GCA_964391585.1 uncultured Ectothiorhodospiraceae bacterium | reverse complement strand
AAACAGGTCATGCATCCATCCATTAAAACTAAAGCTTTGGTATGACATTTACCACATAGTTGTGCAGTTTTAGGGAATTCTGAAGCTTCTTCACTCGTTGCTGTTCCTTGTTCTTTTGCTTCATATTCTTTGCGTTTAGCATCGACTAATTTTTGTTGGTGTTCGTCAAGTTTTGGGTTTTTTAATAAGCCAATATATTTTAAATGTGATTCAATAGCACAGCCAATTTCGGCCACTAATGATGGCATAAAAACACCCCCTTTTTTAAAATATCCTCCTTTAGGATCAAATACCGCTTTTAATTCTTCAACTAAAAATGTGACATCACCACCTTTTCTAAATACGGCAGAAATAACGCGTGTTAAAGCAACCACCCATTGAAATTGATCCATGTTTTTTGAGTTGATAAACACTTCATATGGACGGCGTTGTTCATGATCTGTTCCTGCATTAAGGATCATGTCATTGACAGTGATATAAAGTGCATGCTCAGATTGTGGTGTTTTAATCTTATAGGTTGAGCCAAACAACATCTCTGGACGAGAAAGATTTTCGTGCATACTTTCAATATCATCAACAATTTTTTCATCATTACTTGCTGTTAAGTTATTTTCTTCGTTGACAACTTTATAAGAAACAATTTTTTTATCTATTTTTAAGACCATAATATTTACCTAATGTTTAATAATGAATAAGAAATAAAGAATAAAGCGATTAAAACTTGCCGTAATAACCTTCTTTCAGAGCATCGAACAAGTTTGCTGCTGTATGTTTTTCTCCATCGTATTCAACTTCTTCATTACCTTTAAGTTCAACGACATGACCATCTTCAAGGGTAAATTGATAGCTAGTATTTTCTAAATCTTTCTCTTTCACTAATACACCAGAAAAAGCTTCTGGATTAAATCTAAAAGTGGTGCATCCTTTTAGACCTTGTTCATACGCATAAGCATAAATATCTTTAAAATCTTCATAAGCATATTCCGTAGGAACATTAGCCGTTTTTGAAATGGAAGAGTCAATCCATTTTTGTGCGGCCGCTTGAATATCAACATGTTGCTTAGGATGGATATCATCAGCTGAAACAAAATAATCAGGTAGTTTTGATGATTCATTTTCTGAAAATGGCATCGCCGTTGGGTTGATTAACTGACGATAAGCTAATAATTCAAAAGAAAAAACATTCATTTTTTGTTTTGATTTTTTACCTTCTTTAATCACATTACGCGAATAATGATGTGCAAAACTGGGTTCTATGCCATTGCTGGCATTATTGGCTAACGATAAAGAAATTGTACCTGTGGGGGCAATTGAGCTATGATGACTAAATCTCGCGCCAACTTCTGCCATTTCAGCCACTAATTCAGGTTCATGTTTTGCTAGATTTTGCATATAACGACTATAACGGCTATGTAATACTCGTCCTAACACTTTATCACCTAATTTGTAACCGTCCTTTTTCATTTCAGGACGCTTGTGTAACATTGCACCCGTTACTTCAAACTCTTCATCCATAATGGGTGCAGCACCTTTTTCTTTAGCAAGCTCTACCCCAGTTTTCCAGCCTTCAACCGCTAGAGTTTTAGTCACTTCTTCGGTAAAAGCAATCGATGCATCATCGCCGTATTTCATACCTAACATGGTTAAAGTAGAACCTAAGCCTAAATACCCCATGCCATGACGACGTTTACGATAGATTTCATCACGTTGTTTTTCTAAAGGTAATCCATTGATTTCAACCACATTATCTAACATACGAGTGAAGATTTTAATGGTCTTTTTAAAATTATCCCAATTAAAGCTGGCTTTATCACTAAAAGGTTGTTCAATAAAACGCGTTAAGTTAATCGAACCTAATAAGCAGCTACCATAAGGGGGTAATGGTTGTTCACCACATGGGTTAGTGGTACGAATGTTTTCACAATACCAGTTATTGTTCATTTCGTTCACTTTATCAATTAAGATAAAACCTGGCTCTGCAAAGTCATAGGTGGAACTCATAATAATATCCCACAAACGTTTTGCAGGCATGGTACGTGTGATTTTACAAGCAACTAAACCCGCTTCATCAATGATATAGCCCTCTTTATTAGGGAGATCACGCCAAATAATAAGGCTGTTATCCGTTAAATCAATTTCGTCACGGCTGGCTTCTTTTTCGGTAATTGGAAAAGAAAGTGGCCAATCTTGTTCATTTTTAACCGCTTCAATAAAATCGGAGGTTATTAATAAGGAAAAATTGAACTGACGTAACCTTCCATCTTCTCGTTTCGCTCGAATAAACTCCACCACATCAGGATGTGAAACATCAAATGTTGCCATCTGTGCACCACGTCGTCCACCTGCTGAAGATACGGTAAAACACATCTTATCGTAAATATCCATAAATGATAATGGGCCAGAAGTATAAGCTCCAGCACCTGATACATAAGCGTCTTTTGGTCTTAGAGTTGAAAACTCATAACCAATTCCGCAACCTGCTTTTAAGGTAAGTCCAGCTTCATGTACTTTGTCTAAAATATCATCCATGGAGTCTTTAATAATGCCTGAGACTGTACAGTTAATCGTTGAAGTGGCGGGTTTATGCTCTAAAGCTCCGGCATTTGAAATAATTCGACCTGCTGGAATAGCACCATGGCGCAAGGCCCAAATAAATTCTTTTTGATATTTTTCTTGTAAGATTTCATTGTTCTCAACTTTTGCCAGTGCCTGAGCGACACGCGTATAGGTATCATCTATTGATTGATCGATATTTTCACCATCTTTGGTTTTAAGACGATATTTGGTATCCCAAATTTCCATTGATGTATCTTGAAATGTTATTTCAGTAATGCGTTGCGGTACGGCGTGTAAGTGAGCGTTCATGTCATTTTCCCAAATCTATTGTTCTTTAGAGCTTGAAGTATATACCCGATTTTATTGCAATTTTTACAGTATATTTCGTATGTTTCTTTTTTTAATTAAAAAGGCCAAATACT
>CAYMMQ010000221.1:0-2979 GCA_964391585.1 uncultured Ectothiorhodospiraceae bacterium | reverse complement strand
CTAAAATTTTATTGCAGACAAGACAGTGAATTTTTTTTGTTCTGTACATTTCCATTTCCCGCTCCTTCCAGTAATTATAAGTTTTTTTACATATTTCTTTATATAAATGGATTTTTAATCTCTATTTTGATTTCCATTTGTTGTTTTTAAGGGGGTGACTCACTCGCACAGAAGTTTTTTAGGTAAGTATAATCATGTTGAATCCCCTGTTTTTTCTTCTCACACCCTTCTGTTGTTGTATAATTATTAATGTAATGAGCAATTTAGTTTATTCATCGACTCAAATACTTGCTCAACTTTATTGTCATCGATAAAATCTGACATAGTTATATCAATAACTTTGCTGCCTTGATTTAAAAAAGCCGCTCTATTGACCGCTTCATTGATTGTTAACTTAATATCTCTAATACTTAAATTTGCTGTCAATTCATGAATTTTCTTTGATAGAGCGTTACAGCTATACCCCTCCCCTAGCCACTTATCGCAAGCTTGCTGATAAATTGCATTGGTTATTTTTTCTGATTGGCTTCTTGTTAGCTTTTTAATGTTTATGATTTTGAATCGGCTTAGAATTGGCTCTGGAATTTTGCTTAAATCATTTGCTGTCGCTATCCATAAAATGTCATTCGTATTCATTGGCATTTCAAGTAACTCGTTTGTAAGCGAATTGCAAGTATCTTCTTCAAGTAAGTGTAATAGTGAATCAAAAACACTTCCATGCTCTCTACTAGATGTGAACTTGTCAATCTCATCTAGAACAATAACTCCTGTATGCGCCTTAAACGCCATCAATGATTTTGCTAGAGCTCCCAAACCTGGGGTTTTCCATCTCACGCTTAAACCACCGAAGTCAGCTCCAGTCGCCATTGTGCTGACTTGAATTTTTGCGTGGTCAATTTTTAATCTTTTTGCGACAAGTTCAGTCGAAAAAGTTTTTCCTAACCCTGGTGGTCCAGCTAGTAAAACTGGTGTGAATCTTCGAGAACTTTGACGGTAGTTTTTGTTAGCAAAAACATCGTAAGCAATACTGTCAAATAATTCTTTAGCATTGAGAGCGATTGATTTTAGCTCTTGTATTCGCTTAATATCATTGTCAAAAAAATTAACATGTTTTTTTGCTTGTGTTAACTCAGCTATATGGGCAATCATATAGCTGAGTATTGTTTCAGCCTCATTGTCATCTTTTGCACTACGAATATATAAATGACAAAGCTTTTCTGCAAAGGCTTTTTGAGCGATAATAGCTTCACCAACACCAAAGTTTTTTTGGATTTCTTTTAACTTAAACTTCAGTGCATGTTTTAAACATAAAAAATGAGATACACCGCAATAGTTATTACTAAATCCTGCTGAAATTTCATAGGCATTATCAGCTTTGCATATAACGCACTGATTTTTATTGCTGTTATACTCACTTTTTGCCGCTAAAAGCGTTTTTATTGTTACTTTTTCATTTTCCCTCGACTCTTTTTTACTAGAAATGTCATCATCCCATTCTCGAAAGTCTTGTTCCATTTATCATCTCCATTAATTTATAAATTCAGATAATTTTTTGTTTCCAACAAGCCAATCATCAATATTTTCACCCAATGATTTAAGATGATTTATAAAGCCCTGAAAGCTGTACAAGCTACCTTTATGTAGCAGCGTATTATCATCGAGAACTTCAACCTTCTGTATATTGCTATTAGGTTTAATGAATGAATCGCTATATGCTTCATTACTGGTTATTGAGTCTTGAGTAATTTGAGAAGAAGAAGGAAGCTCTTTGCTAGGCTTCTTTTTCTTGCAAATCAACTTGATTAAATCAATTGCTGTATTGATATCAAGTGCAAAAAATTCTCGGTTTGCTGCCAACCGATAGGGCTTTAATACTTGATGAATCACAGCTTCTGCATGACTTGCATCTTCCACTTCAGCGTTGAATTCACAAAAAAATGGGAAAGGCACAGAGCTATTAGACAGTTGCTTCATGCGTTTATTCACACTTCCCGTGCAAAACCCTATTTTGAAAATATAGGGCATAGCGGCATTACTGGCAATATAAATCGATTGTTTTTGATGATGATTCATAAATCACTCTCCTTGCTTTAGTGCAGTTGTTTAAGTTGAGTGAAATGAATTTCGTGCTTTTTAAGTTCTAGTTGTTCTTCAAACAACTGAATTTGCAACTGCTTCATTTCATCGCTAGATTTAATGCTATATTGCTTAATCTTTAAGCCTTGAATTTTTCGCTTGGATTTTTTAACTCTCCTTATTGCCAAATCAACTTTTGATAGCAATAACTCTTGAGCGAGCATATGTTCATAAAGTTTCTCTAAAATTGTCTCAAATCGATTAATTTCTTTTTCACCATGTTTTTTTCGCCCTCGTGAGGATGAAAAATTGATTTGTGAATTATCGTTATCATTCAGCATGTTTTTTTGTATTTTGATAATTTTGTTTTGCACCTTTTTTATACTATTATCGAGCTTATCTAACTCTGTGTTTTTTTCTCGACCAACCCGACTTTTTAGTCGTTGCTCAGCCATCTTGCTTAACTTATTTTGTGATGTGTGCTCATAGCCTTTTTCCCGTTCATTGTCATGCAGTAATTGAAGAGCTTCTTGATATTTTTTTTCAGCACGGGTGAAGAAATAAACTTTCGAATACTTAGGCTTGCCAACACTTAGCTGTCCAATATTCGAAACATCATGTTTTAATTTTCGGATTTCTTTTATCAACTGATTCTTTCTTCGTTTAAGAATTTCTTCTGAATTAGGATTAGCGTGTTCTATTAACTGCTCATCAATTTCACAGACTTGTTTAGAAAGTTTTTTTTGCTTGCTAACATTCATTCTTATTAAGTCAGCTTCTTCATTTGACTTGCTTTTAATATTTAACTCAGCACTTGCTTGTTCGCTTGCTTTTTTATACTTAACAAATGCAGTTACAGCCTTCGCTAGTAGTTTTTCATGCTGATCGAAAGTTGGACGACCA
>CAYMMQ010000220.1:0-3017 GCA_964391585.1 uncultured Ectothiorhodospiraceae bacterium | reverse complement strand
TACTAACTGCTCCAAATAATATCAGGTTTAATGAAATATCTAGTTGTGCTGAATTATTTGGATTTAAGTTAGATAGAGTAAACGGAAGTCACCATATATTTGTTCATAAAGATATTCGAGAGTTGCTAAATTTACAAAATATTAAAGGTAAAGCTAAGCCATATCAAATAAAACAGTTTCTTAATTTAATAGAAAAGCATAACCTGAAAATGAGAGAATAAGATGAATGATTACCATATAAATATTTTTTATAGTCAAGAAGATGAAGGTTATATTGCAGATATACCTGACTTAACCAGTTGTTCCGCATTTGGAAATACTCCTAATGAAGCCCTTGAGGAAGTTTTAGTTGCGAAGGCCTTATGGCTGGAGTCTGCAAAAGTAAATAAAAAAGCTATTCCCTCTCCCGAATTTAAACCAATTATTTATCAAGTTGCTTAAATCTTTTGAGCTGTATTGGTTCAACTGTTGATTGTTTCCTCGGATGACGATTCGCAATTAGACCTTTAATTTTTTTGCTAGATAGCTCCCTCCTCAAAATATAATGCCAAAACAAACTATTGATATAAGGGTGTGACTATGAAAATACTGGTAGTTGGTGGTGCGGGCTATATTGGTTCACATATGTCTAAGATGTTGGTGAATGATGGCTATGAAGTTGTTATCTTGGATAATTTATCCACGGGTTTTAGAGACCTAGTTAAATATGGTGATTTGGTTGTTAGTGATTTGGCAGATCTGAATAGCTTAGAGAGTCTTTTTGCTACACATAAGTTTGATGCGGTTATGCATTTTGCAGCGAATAGTTTAGTGGCCGAGTCAATGATTAATCCTTCCAAGTATTATCAGAATAATGTTGCAAACACTTTGAATTTGCTGGATATTATGGTAAAAAACAATGTGAATCATTTTATTTTTTCTTCTAGCGCTGCAATTTTTGGTGAACCTGAATATGTGCCCATTGATGAGGAGCACCCTCAAAAACCGATTAACCCATATGGTGCTTCAAAGTTGATGGTAGAACGGATCCTTGCGGATTACGCCACTGCTTATGGGTTAAATTCCGTTTGTTTGCGTTATTTTAATGCTTGTGGAGCTGATCCTGATGGCGAACTTGGGGAATGTCATGATCCTGAATCTCATTTAATTCCTTTAATATTGCAAGTGGCGTCTGGAAGAAGAGAGGCAGTTACTGTTTTTGGTCGTGATTATCCAACAGAGGATGGTACCTGTATTAGGGATTATATTCATATTACTGATTTATGCTCGGCCCATGATCTTGCCTTGGACCTGGTTTTATCTGAAAAGAAAAAAGGTGCTTTGGTTTATAACCTAGGCAATGGGAAAGGATTTTCTGTACAACAAGTTATTGATGTTGTGAAAAAAGTTGTTGCTAAAAGTGATAAAAAGTGGCTGGCAGGTGTGAGGAAAAGCAGGCAGTTGTATGCTGCGTAGTTTGATGTTTTTGTTAAATCGTAAGTATAGAGTTTAGCTTGCTCAAATAATTTTACAGGATTAATTGATTAATATAGTAAAGATGATTACAATTCTCCCTATACGGGAGATTAAAAGCCAACTTATGAGAGTAATTGCTAAAAGCACGTTAAAAAAATTCTGGGAACAAAAAAGCTATAGTGATGCGAGATCTCCTCTTGAAAGTTGGTATGAAGAAGCCATAAAGGCAAATTGGTTATCCCCGCAATTTATAAAAAACCAATATGCTCATGCAAGTATATGTGGAAATAATCGAGTAGTCTTTAATATTGGTGGGAATAAATATCGGTTAGTAGTCGAAATTCAATATCAAGGCGGTATTGTTTGGGTAAAATTTATTGGCACTCATGCACAATACGATAAAATCAATGTTGAGAATATAAATGAATATTAAACCAATACGAAATGATGAAGATTTACACAGTGCCTTTCAGCAATTAGATAGAGTTTTTCAAGCTGAAAAGGGGACATCAGAAGCTGATGAAATGGAGATTTTGGTCACTTTAATTGAGGCTTATGAAAATAAACATTATCCTATTAGTCCGCCTGATCCAATTGAGGCAATCAAATTTAGAATGGAGCAACAAGGTTTAACTGCTAGAGATTTAGAAATATTTATTGGTAGCAGCGGAAGAGTTTCAGAAATACTTAATAAAAAACGACATTTAAGTTTAAGGATGGTTAAGCGCTTACATAATGGCTTAAATATTCCATATGAAAGTTTATTAGCAGATATTGCTTAATTAAGGTGTATCAGGGAAAAGTCGTTAGTCAAGAGCAAGAACAGGTGTCAAAAATGGTTAAACTGGCTGATTTTGTTTGTTCGCAGGATAATAACGCATATTTAGGACCGCATATTTAGGACCGCCACTTTTTTAACTTCGTTATCCTATATTTTTGTTAAATTGGGAGGTTGCTCCAGAGCAACCGCATGAAAAAGTCATTAAAACCCTGCTATTAGCGGTTGAATGAGTTTGTCAGTATACGTAGACTCAAGTGTTGCTTTGTATCTTTTAGCCTTAATACTTTTCTTAAATGTTTTTTCATTGCGTAAAGTGTTTAAAGCAATATGACGAAGAACAGCTAAATTTTCAGGCATAAAATGATAATAAATTTTTCCTCATTTCTTCAGTTTAATTCATACCTTTATGAAAACAAGAAATTGATTTATATTGCCACTCCGAGTTAAATAGGACATCACCCTGTGCGCCGAGCTAAATCGGTAAGAAATTGGAGGTGCAAGTCCTCTATCTGGAAAGGGTAGCTCCCCGCCAGAACTCCGAGTCATGGGCGGTTGTCCGTAAGGGCAATGGTTAAGCGTTGACAGGGGAATGTATAGGCTCAGTATTGAGCTCCGAAATCAACTTTAAGAATGCTGACTCAGTGGGGTGACGGGGAAGGCAATACAGATAATTTCGTTAAATAGAGCGAGAAATTATTTGATTCTTCGGAGTCTGAGTATAAGCTCATAAGTTAAGTATCGCATTAAAAGAGGCTAATGAGACAGATTATTGGCTAAACTT
>CAYMMQ010000219.1:0-3043 GCA_964391585.1 uncultured Ectothiorhodospiraceae bacterium | reverse complement strand
GGGAGGCAGATGTGTGCTCATACTATTGTCATCACTGTGACGTTCCTCGTGACTAATCTTAGGTGCGCCGGATACAATATTCACAACCTTGAATCCTCCACCTGCGCGGGGCATTAGATACTTATCACCATTTACAGCAGCTTGAGCTGTTTCGATATCGTCAAAGTAATCCATAATATCTACACTGACAAGGCCCTGGCCCTGTTTCTCTTCATAGCTTACGCTGAAGCCTGAGACTTCAAATTTATTGGCTTTATCAACTGGAGGTGCAGCTGGTTTTATCTGCGAACCTTCTTTGGCCGCGTCACCATCGGTCTTTTGCGGACCAGTGGTCATTGGGCGGGCAATCCCGCCCTCCTGGGTGTCATCCCTCCTTGCGTCCTGCAATGAGTTTGAGTCAAATCCAGGTTTGCTTGATTCAGTCAACTTTGGGCTGTCTGTAAATTTCTCGCCTTCCTCCAGCTGCTCATCAAGAGGCTTTGGAGGAGCTTTTGTCTCTTCTGCCGGCTCTTCGACCGGAATGTCGGCGTCTTTATCCTCAGGCTCTGCCTGTGTGCCTTCAGCGGCAATCTTATCCATTGGGTTTCTTTCACCCTTTACCTGGCCAGCGTCGTATTCGACAGCTTCACCTTCGGTCGTATCCATCCCGGGGTTCGGGTCTATTGCGGAAGTTTCTTCAGCTTTATCTGCTGATTCGTCTTTTACCAGATGAACAACTTCATCGGCATCAGGTTCCGGGGTCTTTTCCGGATCTTTGTAGGTACCTTCGCCATCAATATTAGCACCATTGGCTCCAACATTATTCTCTTCCACACTACCTCCTTATAATATTACTTTTGAATAGTCTGCTCTACAGCTTTCCATATTGATTCCATAGCATCCATCAGCATCGGGTTCTTCACTACAGCATATATTGGGAATTCAATAGTAAGTACACCGGACCGATCAACAAGGTTAACCTCACAATCATTACCCGCAACATTCTTCAGAGCTTCAAACAATTTCATGATATCAACCCCTTCTCCAGGCTTTATATGGAACTCTCCCTTGGGTTCACCCGTAATATAAACTATACGGACATCGAAACCTTCGTAACTTTCATGCCCATACGTGATATTGTCCGGATTAACGAACAGCTTCTCAGTTTTTAGGTTGAGTCTCTCTTGCGGCTTGCTCTGGTCCATTGCCTTTTACTCCCAATATGGTTTGTATTTGAAATTGTCGTGGATTCTGGTTGAAAGATAAAATAAATGCGGATAAAGCTTCCTGCATAGTGATGTTATGATATTCTTTAACATTTTTCTTAAACAATTCTCTTACATTACGATCAAGTTTAATGTTAAAATGAACAATATCATTATCAGATTTAATATTTTTTTTTCTCAACACTTTTAATATCCCAATTTATACTTTTACACTTTGGGCACATTTTTGGTTTTTTATTTTTTCTCGGAATCCAGACGTGGTTACATCGTTGGCATCGAGTCTTCCCTCTTTGATATCCCATATAACTTGCTCCAGATATTCAATTCTGTGTATTAATTTTATATAATGCAAATCCTTATTACCATCATGTTGCTCTCTTCTTATTTTTATCAAGTTTGCAGGTCTATTATCACCTTTATTTAAATTGAGATGATGCACTATATCACCAGGAATAAGCGTGTCGTTATAAAACCTCTCATATACAAATCGATGTAAAGGAATTGTCTTTTTATATAAATAAATCGCTTTATATTTACCATTATCAGATACAAGGCTCCTCTCCCTTTTCCAAGTGTGCTGGCAGGCCCTACAGCGATAAAATGTTATATAAGTTTCAGTATCAATTACATAATCAATAACTCTATACCTTTTATTGCTGCAAGATGCGCAAATTTCTCCATCAGGTTCCAAATTACTATCCTTATATTATAAGTAAGATTACTTATAATATAAGTATAAGTATTTTTAGATGTCAAATACTTTATGTTATTTTTTCTTATAAAAATACGCAAGCTTTTTTAATCCACCACCATCAAATACAGTTTTTGAAGTTATAACAACACCACTCGTATCCTTAAGCTCATCAAACGTTTTATCAGACATTATCCTTATCCATCCATCCTCATCAGGAACCTCTTTCTGCTGATTGATCATAGCTCGTATCTTCTGGTCCCTTCGCAATTGAATGACATACCGGCCAAGGCTCTCAATAACCGGGCATAATTCATCAGAACAGTCGCAATCTCCAATCAGATTACATATAACCCCGAGGTTACCCTGGTTGATACTGTGAGGACAGCAGTTGAGAAGAGTATTATAGAATACATCGGTCGTCATTCCGCCTTCCCATTGGGCTAATTCAATCTTATTTGACCTTATATACTTAGTATAGGCGATTGCAGCATCAGTAATAGGACAGTTTTGAGCTACGCATATACATCCACTCGATGCCAGGCATACTTCAACCGGCGTCGCAACCTGGCTGTAAGGCTCTTCTTCATCCATCATTGGACACACCTGGTACAAATTCTTAAAAAATTCAAATCTTGTCATATTTCAACCTCCACCATCTCCGGTTCAGCGTTTAATTGTTCAGTATTGTTATAAACACTAATATCTCCAATTATCTCATGAATCCGTTTGCAGCCAGCCATCCTTTTCGCTGCCTCTCGATTTGTAACACCTCTTGTTAAATGGATTATATACTCACCTTCTTCTGGTACAATTTTGTCAGTAAATCCAAAATTCCAGAATCTTTCAGGAATCAAGGCGCTACCATGGACTAAAAATCTATAATATCTATGGTGTCTTCTTTTCATTGAATTCCTTTCCATTTCGATACACTTTTTTAACAAAAAAAGTTGTGAACTTTTGTTAAACGGTTAAGTAGGCAAAATTTGCCGATTTGCGAGTTACGTTTCAAAATCGCTCTCCATTTGACAACACTAACATTTGACAACATATGTTGTCAAATGGAGAAAAAAAGTCTTTATCTTTTTGGATTTTTGCTCTTTTTTGTATTTAAGCGATTAAAAAAAGTTCACGAAAGTGCGCATTT
>CAYMMQ010000218.1:0-3098 GCA_964391585.1 uncultured Ectothiorhodospiraceae bacterium | reverse complement strand
GATCCCTATTATACTATTATTGTTCATGATGGATGCTCCTCTTGTTTACTTAAAGATGTTTTACATCTTAAGGGTTATCTCTCATTACCCGAAATAATTGGTACTACACGTGTTGAAAATATTAAACGTCAAATAAACTATTGGGATAAAAATGCGGTTGTTGCTTTTCGTGATGCGAAACCACTTTGTGCCCTAAATGCTTACCAGCAAAATAATCAATTAAAATTTTGTTGTGATCAAAATGATACGATACAACAATTAGTTCAACATTATTTACAAATTACGGATCATAATAAACTTGTGATTGCTCATTCCTGGAAAATATGTAATTTAATTAACCAACACATTCAGTCTGTATTAGCGGTATCTACATTTCAAAATAATCAATATAAATTATTACAATGTACGGTTTCAGACAAGTATTATGAATATAAATTTTATACAGGGGAGAAAATTAGATTTACAACGAATTTTAATTTTAAAAAAATTAGAAATGGCGATACTGCAATAATTATTAGCTTTTTTTATGATAACGATGGCAACGAAACGATAAAAGTAAAAATGGATGATGGTACTACCAGAAATTTATCCAAAGTTTTTTTTCAGATGAAAAGGGTTATTGGTATTTTATTTTGGCATACAGTATTACGGTTTTTAGCTCCCAGGGGTTAACCGTTAATCATTCAATGGTTTATTATAGTCACCTAATGGATCGGGCTCATACCTATGTATCTTGTTCTCGCCATCGGTAAAAGTGCCTATTATTTGTAAATAATGAGGAGTTAGATAAATTTATTAAAAGCGAGTCTATTAGCATAAAAGAACGTATTAACTTATTGGCTAACTTTATGTCCAAAGATCGTTATGAAAAAATGATTTTAGAATATTTAAATTAATAGTTAAATTTGCTCAACTTTGGAAATAGTATCAATTTCTTTACCATTAAAGTGATAAATGAAATGGGTTGATTGTTGTACGGTCGTTGATGAAATGGGTTTAAATAAAGCGATACACTCACCTTCTGAATCTCTGACGCTATTATAATAAATACCTGCTGAATTACTCTCTCTTAATTGGGCGGCAAAAGCTTGGCAGAGTGGATAACTATTTAAGTCTGGAGAATGGTACTGTATAAACTCTTTATTTCTTATGTCGTGTAATGGAAGACTTATTTTGCCAATATAACAACGCATTTCTAAATTACAGCTTGGCTCTGCTGTATCTAAAAGAAACCTTTCTCGGTGAAACTTTGACTCTTCTTGTGCTGTTTTTAAACGCAAACCCGCATAATAGATGCCATAACGTCCATCAGTAAATCGACTAGGAAAGCCAATATGAGTAAAAGCGGCCATCACAGGTGTTGAACCTGAACCCGTTACTCTATCTTCAGGTTTAACTAATGCAATTTGACCAACTTCTTCACGAATACGCTCATTTGTTAAGCCTTCAATTTCACACAGTATTTCTAATTCATCGGGATCAACCAGATCTTCAAAGATTTGAATAGGAGGATAACGTGAAGGAATAATTCGGTAGTGTTTTGTTCCTATAATGTCTTGGTTTAGGTCGGGACTAGTGACCACGTTGATAATCCAGATAATGTCTCACATCAAATAGGTTAACCATATTTCCCTGTAACATATAATCTAATGCCGATCTTCCTGCAAATAAGCTTGCTTGGTTAGGTTTGTGGAGCCAGTTATTCGCCTGCTCTTTATCAGTAAAAAGAATGTGCAATGCTTTATAAATTCCTAGTAAATAAGAAATACGTTCAATCGTATCTTTATGAAAAGATTTTACTTTTCCATCCTTCCAACGATAAAATGTGGCTCGGGAAGGTTCTCCCAGCAGAATCATTTTTTGCTTATCATTGAGTTGCCACTTTTCCCCTAGATTAAAAAAAGCTTTTAAAGCAATTTGAGATTTATTAGGAGTGATCCTGACGGGTTGCTGTTGTAGTGACATTATTAATCCTCCATTGAAATTAATCATCTACTGCTACACTTTAATTAATTAAAGTGTAGCATATTAAACAGAAAGTATCAATTGATACTTTTATGCTTTCTTAATATTATCTTTCCACATCCACTCTGGACATATTCATTATTAACGTTAATTGATGTTTAACTTTTTGGATAACTCGCTTAAACATTCCCATATTTTGTTGTTGTCTTTCTGTAAGCTGGCTATATCCTGAGACAAGTTCTTTAATAGTTTTTCTGAATTGTCGAGATTGGTCAAGGATTCTTGTTGTAATAGCTTCAAGTTCTTTAAAAGTAGGACTTCCAGTTTCGGTCAATGTTTATTCCTCCTATGAATTGTTTTGTTTTTGAATCAGGATATAGGTTTCTTCTGGGCTGATTTTCTTTTGGATTATTTTCCATTTGCTTGTTTGAAGATTGGATAGAATCTGACTTTGATTGCTCAGGATTTGATAATTGTTGTTGATTTTTGTGTCTATAGCTGCCACTAAATAATGAGCTAAAAATCCAGATCTCTTGCGCAAGAGATTCTCTGTTTTATGATTTAAGAGCTCAAAGTGCGGCGCGTAAGATCTTTGCCCAGAAATTTGTAATCCATCTTGTTATCTGGGTAAGTAATTAACTCGTTCTCTAAGTTCTTTACCTGGTTTGAAATATGGCGCATATTTAGGCGACAGAGCTACAGCTTCACCGGACTTTGGATTACGGCCTGTTTTTTCGCTCTATAATGAAGTGTAAAGCTACCAAAGCCCCTTATCTCGACGCGTTCACCTTGAGCTAATGACTCTGCCATTTGTTCTAGGATTGTTTTGACTGAGAACTCCACGTCTTTAAAAATAAGATGTGTATGCTTCATTGCTAGGTTGTCGATTAGCTCTGATTTAGTCATGGTTGGATTTATGCTTAGGTATATATCGTAGAATTATTGCGCTAAATGTAAACAAAGGTATAGTTGCAAAAATAACTAATTAATGGTTACAAAGTGGTTACGGAGATGTTTGTATATGATGCGCAATCGTAACTTGTTGATTCACAAGAGATAATTGGCGTCCCCAAGGGGGTTCGAACCCCTGTTACCGCCGTGAAAGGGCGGTGTCCTAGGCCTCTAGACGATGG
>CAYMMQ010000217.1:0-3117 GCA_964391585.1 uncultured Ectothiorhodospiraceae bacterium | reverse complement strand
AGCACCTGCATGGCATGCAGGGGGTCTGCGGTTCGATCCCGCATAGCTCCACCAAAATCAACAAATTACGAGTCATTTTACATCAAATTTCCTTAGTAGTCTCTGGACTGCAAATGGACTGCGTTTTAAGTTACATTCAATATACTCCTATCTTAGTAAAATTTACAGGATAGCGTAAATTTCGGATACATGGTTTACCATGACAAATATCAGGAACAATAGTAATTCTTGTTAGTAATTCATTCATAATTTAGCTCTGTAAATTTTAACAATTCAAATATTTTATCATATGGTTGACGCTTAAAGTTGAATATTTATTTTTTTGAGAATTTATTGGTTTCCATATATTCAATTTTTTCTTGGGTATTTATATGGTTTTGATGTAACGGTTGGTGAAATAATGGCGGAATGCGCTACGCTGTTCCACCCTACGGATTGGATGTAATAAACACATATGGTTGAAAAAAATGAACCTCGTAGCCTGGATGTACCCAAGGAACGGGGCACACAGAGCGTAGCGTAATCCGGGAAGATTCTTGGAAACACTTACAATTGATGAAGCAAGCAGCTGCAAAAAATCTATTTTCAGCGATTTACGACCCAGTCGCGTGGCAAAGAGAAACTTGTCAAGAACGCCCATTACCTAGTATATACCCGTAATCATTGACCCAAATAAGGCTATTTAGGAGAAAAAGCCTCGCTGCATTTAGTACTTTATTTATAAAGTAGTTATCTTAAGATTTCAAGCATCACAGGTATAGAGTGATTTTAACGCCTAATCCGAAAATCTAAAAGCAGAAGCCATTAATTGTTGCTCGCCTCTGCTTATTCCAACTCTGGATGCTACCTGCTCCCATTGACTAACACTCGACAGAACTTTATCTTTTATGTGTATTGCCTCCACTTTATTTAGCTGGAAAAAATCGATAACATCCATAGCCAACTCAAAACTTAAACTATTGTCATTTTCATTAATATTAAGATGTAAACCACCAGCCGCTGTAACAGGGTTTATGTCATAAGCAGGAGATAATAACCATCCACCTTTATGATAAATAAATCCATGATTTCGTAAATGATCATCTGTATTTGAAACTGCAATATTAAATACGATCCGACACCATAGTTGAGCAAGATCAGCCTTGGTATTCGAGCCATAATCGCTAAGAAACTGAGCTAAATCCAAATAGCTTGCGCCCTCACCCCCATCATCAAACTCTAATTGCATCATAGCTGAAGTAAAATGTAATCGACTACCTGGTATACGATCAAAGCGCTTAGTTAGAAAAGTGGAATAGGGGCTATTAAAACTTGCTATCTTACATTCTGACATATTGACACCTGCATCAATTGCTAAAAGGTGAACAACATACTCCCATGCAGCAATATCATAATCATCATGACTACTTGGAAACTTGGCAATCCATAAGTGGTTATCAGTATCAACAACCGATGATTTAGGTCTTGCACCACCCAATGAAGAACCTGGGGAAATCAACATATTAAGCCATTTTAAATATTCATGATCATCAATATCTTTAGCTTCTTCCAGTTGAGTTACAGCAAAAGCAAGTTCTCTTAACGAGGTAATAGGTGGCGCGATCAGTTGTTCATTGTTGTCAAGAAAGTCGCCATCAACATCTACTTTAAATCGTAATGCCCCCATGCGATGCATATCATGAACCCCCAGCAGGTAGTCCGATTCATTTAAAACACGAGGTTTGCGTTGTTGTTGTCTGGCAATGACCGCTTCTCTTCTTTTCATCAATAAACGCCCCCAGCGATCGGGGGATGAATCTAGGAAGATGCGGAAGTTTTGTTGTTGATTATTATGCTGTTCACCTGGATAAAGGAGTAAATCAGGATCAATTTGTTGTGCAAATTTAGACTGTAGCCACTCAGGGGTATAAGCAAAACTAAAATGCTCTTTATTTTTTACCACATCCGTTCGTAATCTTCCGACAAGCATGGGAGAATCAAACTCTTCCCAATCTGCGTATACAAATATTTCCTTGCTCATCTTGATTTCGTCATTAATTGAATGTCTTGAAGTTTTCTTCCTAGCAGATCATCATTTGCTACTTTAGCAAAATCTTCCACTAGTCCAAGAATACTGAGTACAGCCACATAATGGCCAATCGATACAGTTCCATCACCTCGTTGAATTTTTCTAATGGTTAAACGGCTTAAGCCTGTTCGTTCTGAGATTAATAACTGACTATAACCTCGTCGCTTACAAGCCAGTTTAATGTTTTCACCCAAAAGAGATAATACAGCTTGATTTTTAGGAAAAACAGTAGCTTTACGTTTTGACTTGGCTTGATTGGTCACTATGAATTCCATTTTTTATTATTTTGAGAAGTATAGTGTTCAATTTAAAAAAAGTAAAGTGGTTTTAAGGGTGAAAACATGGCATAATCCGGCGAAGGCCTTTATCCGGCGAATGAAGCTTAATCCAGCTATATGAGCCTTTATTATTATTGAGATAATCCTGCAAATTAACTCAGAGAAATTCTGAATCAATGCTCCTAATTTTATAAAGAGAGGTGATAGTATGAGTGCGATTACTCAGCAAATTTTAGAAAAAGTAGAATGCCTTCCAGAGCAACTACAGATTGAAGCTCTGAACTTTGTGGAATTTTTAAAAAACAAGGTGAATAAAAAGGAATTAAGTGCACAAAGTGAAGAACCAAATGGTACTAGATTGGCTCAATTGATGGAGCAAGCAGCTTCAAAAAATCTATTTTCAGCTATTCACGATCCAGTCGCGTGGCAAAGGAAAACTCGTAAAGATCGCCCGTTACCCGGTAGAAAGTAATTTTAATGTTATTAGACAGCAATATTATTATTTATTCCTTCCAATCCCAATTTGGCTTTTTACAGCAGTTGCTGATAAACAAAGAAGCATATTGCTCAGCTATTACTCAAGTAGAAACTCCCATGGTCCTCCATATAGGGAATGCATATTAAATTATTGTTGAGATTGCATATAGTTGATGTAATCCTGCAAGCTTCCTAAATTTTTAACGTTGTTTCCTAAGAATCCTCCAATACCGTATACATAACCATCTTTCATACCGATATAAATTCCCTTGTAAACATAAGAACGCGCTAAAT
>CAYMMQ010000216.1:0-3180 GCA_964391585.1 uncultured Ectothiorhodospiraceae bacterium | reverse complement strand
TTAGAAAAAAGGGGATTGAGGTGGATTTTATTGACTTTTAACACAGTTGATCTTTTTTAAAGGGGAACTGCTTCGATATACTATTTCTAGCTTTAACGTAAGAGCTAATTTATCTTATGAACGGATCAATGAGTGTTAGTTTGGTTTCCACTGCTGATGCACACCTTTAGCGCAAGGAGCAGTTTGAACTCTTGCCCCATTTTTAGTCACTTCAGAGGCAAGCACTTCAACACAAATATTTGCTGATGTTTTTAATTGCAAGTTTTCATAGTTCCACTTTTGTTTAGCAGAATTATCACAATTTGCAATTTGTAAAGACACTCCAACACGACTAGGATCACCTGCTGGTTCTAAACACATACCACCTGCCAATTTCACTTGAGCCCCTACTAATTTCCATTTTTGATTAGCATTAATACTACAGGTCCTAGAAGTTACAATAGCCCCATGTTGCTTAACTTGCCCTGCATCCACTTCTAAACAATTACCACCTGCATTTTGAACACGAAAATATTTATCCAACTCTTGATCAACTTTTCTTTTTAGTGCTTTAAGCTTTTCATTACTCGGTAAGCCTGCTTGAACGTTCATCGTCAATACACCCATCATACAAATTAAAAATAATACTGTTTTTTTCATTATATACTCCATATATGTAATCAATAATGCTAAATATTTTGCACTCATTTGCCCAGATTAACAAGTAAAATAATTTATCAAATTTTATTATCTACTAAGTCTAGCAACATATTGGTGTATAATTTACAAACTTGTTCAGCATAAAATCAATGAATATAAATCACAATAAAAAAGGGATTGAGAATGATAACGGGTGTTGAGCAATTTCCTGATCAGCAACTGCTATTAACAATAGCAAAGTATAGAATGCCGTTTGGCAAATATAAAGACTACTTGTTGATAGACTTACCCGAACCCTATGTAATTTGGTTTTCCAATAAAGGTTTTCCTCATGGTGAATTAGGGCAAATGCTGGCAATTGTTTTAGAAATTAAAATCAATGGCTTAGAGTTTTTATTTGATCCACTTAGAAAAAACTAACTCAAACCTTGGACTATGCCCTTGGATTATGCTGTGCTTGGTGTGCCTCAGTGGGTAAATCCAGGCTACGCATATCTCGGTCCAATAGTCCGGAAAACCTCGTTCCAACAGCCCTCCGTTGGAACACATACCATTATTTTAGTGATGCTCCGGTCTTGGCGGCAGCAATCTGGCTCCTTCGGCCAGTTCAGCAATAAAAACTTTGCGTTTTTCTAAGGGAAGCTCTGTAGCTAACTCCAACACGCTAACAGTCATTAGCTTAAACTGTTGCGCAAAGCATTCTCGAAGTTGAACCATTAGCCTTTCATATGATTGAGTATCTATCGGCTCTTTTAGTAAAATTTTATGCGCTTGCTGACGCAAATCATGGATTTGATGTTCTAGCTTTAGATTTTGCTCAGAGTGTTTTAAAAATAGCTGTAGCATATAACCACCATGCTTGTCTGGATGAGGCATTCCAATCGGTGGAGGCGGTGGAAAACCATGCTTGGGCAAAAATAAATCAAAAGATACTCTGCCCAAAAGAACACCAACTAATAACATATTAAGTAAAATAGATCCCAGAACTAACCATTTCCACTTCTGACTCATAAACTGTACCCATAGTGATAACTGGTCAAAGATTCTGTGTATTGTATTGAATAAGATTCATTTATTGAGCTGTAAGATAGTAGCACTTCACTACTAAAACCAACGAAAACCCCCAAGCTTAAAACTGTCACCATTAAATACACAGGTTTAATAGGTAATGCACCCAATAATAAGTTTTGTACTTCCTGGCAAAAGTTAATTTTTTGTGGTATCAAACGTGTTTCTCTAAGGATATTATTTACCCAATCAGGCTTGCTCGTTGGCACTGTTCTCTTAGCTAATAAACTATCGAGATCAAATACTTCATTATGTTTCATTGTCATTTCTCATATCTGTTTGATATTGTATTTTTAGTTTTGTTTTAGCTCTCATAATCAGGGATTGCAGGGATTTTAAACTCAGCTCCATGATATTTGCAGCTTGTTGATTACTTAAATCATCAAAGAAACACAAATTAACTGCTGTTCTTTGGCTGTTAGGTAATGCATTAATAGCGCTCTCAAGCCAATGTCGCTGTTCTTTTTCGATAAGTGATTGTTCATGATCTAGTCTAAGCTCATCGATAAAATCTTGCTCATCCCCTAAAGCTACTGGCTTTTTTCTTTTTTTTTGATCTAGGCATTTATTAATAATCACCCGATAAAACCATGTGGTAAACAGGCTTTGCTCAAGATTAAAACTTTTTGGCTTTTCCCAAAGTTGGATAAATGCCTCTTGCACAGTATCTTCTGCCAATTCCCTTTGATTCAGATATCGAAAAGCCAAACGGTAAAAGCGTTGATTGTGTCGCTCCACTAATTGAGCAAAAGCAAGATGTTCCCCTTGTTGAATTAGTAAGAGTAATTCGCTATCCGATAATTTGAGCATATACAGTTTTATCGGGAAGAAAAACCTCTCCCCCTAATCATTCTTTAGACTTGTTTATTAACAATATTGCCAGTACTCGAGTCACTCGAATTTCTAATACTTTCGATAAAAGCTTCAAAGTCTGTTTGGTCAGCATTACCATTTTTATAATCTGTAAGCAATTGAGACAGCTGCTCACTAAAGTTTAAAGATGAAGATGATTGAGAAGAAGACTTCGGCGGAGGCGGAGGTGGTGGCATTCCTCCGTCGCCTGGAGGCATTCCCATACCGCTGGGCAAAGCTTGTCCCGATGAAATTGCTTGCTGAATATTACTACTAAAATCAAATCCAGCTGCTTCGGCAGTTGTTTTTAAAGATTCACCACCAGAAATACCCGCATCCTGAAACTTCTGAAAGATGGCTTGAAAATCTTGTTGTGAAATATTGGAAGAATCATATTCAGAAAGAATATTGTTGACTGTCTGTTTTTGTTCAACACTCAAGCTCTGCTGTGGAGGCCTTTGATTTTGCATCGGCATCGGCATCATATTGCTCATATTATTTACATTCATATCGTCTCTCATAAAGGTGAATTTATTTAATCTTCATTCATACGTTGGTACTTAAGAAGGAAACTGATGTGTTTAGGCTTCCCCCTCGCCTAAAAGCGCCTACTCTTGGTAG
>CAYMMQ010000215.1:0-3191 GCA_964391585.1 uncultured Ectothiorhodospiraceae bacterium | reverse complement strand
TGGCGTTTTATTTATATCATCTTTTAGACCAAGATTAAGGAAAAATAATGACTAAAAAAGAAAATTGTCAACATGAAGAATACTGTGGCTTATCAGAAAACGTGTGTAAAGAAACTGACTTTCCTGAAACATGCCGTATGAAGGATAGTGATATTGAAGATATGCCTATTTTAAGAGCTGTGAAAGAGCGGGTTGAAAGAGATAAAGCACAAAAATAATATGCAACTAAGCTTGATTCAATTGGCTTGATTCAATTGGCTTGATTTAATGTTACGGTATAGTTAGGAGAAAAAAGTGAATGAACTAGATGTAAACCGTATGCTGCTATTAATTGAAAAAAGCGTTCGAGAAATAAATCGAGAAGAAATAAACCCGATTATTCCCGAACTCAATTTAGAAGATTTACACCCAACCATCAAACTGGTTGCCCAAGCAAGAGCTCGATATTTAAAACAATTGATGGATATTGCCAGTCTCGCTGACACGGATTCCGTGCCATCGCAGCAACAAATCAAAAAATTAAAAGAGCTTGAAGATACCTATTACACCCTTGTTAATGCATCAAAAGCCATAGAAACGGCTATTGAGCGTGGATATCTCGATATTAAAGTTGAATAATCATGATTAAAACTATAATGTTCCCCTAAATTAAAACGGCTATGACTTATGACTTATGACTTATGACTTATGATTTATGACTATAAGTTATATAAATTTTAAACCACACTTAATAATCTCTAAACATTGTTGATTTAAAGAAGTAGCACGTTCTAAACTATCCGCTTCGGTATAACAGCGAAATTCAGGTGCATTTCCCGATGGTCTAAAATGGATAATTTCATCATTACTGAGAAAAACTCGTAAACCATCCGTTTTATCCATTTTTTTCACGGTAATATTTTCATCAACAAAAACACCAGTAAAGTCAGTTAAAAACTGTTGATGTGAGCTGTCTTCGCAATATTTTTTAATCACCTGTTGACTATATTCAACAGGAATTTCTTTTAATCTGTCACTAAAGGTAAAGCGTTGTGGCAACTGAGCCGTTAATTGAGAAAGCAAAACATTTTGATTTTTAGCAGCAAACAATACCGATAAAATCACAATCATCGCATCACGAGTAGGTAAAGCCGTTAATGAGTTATCTTCAAAACAAACTTCATCTGCCATTAAAAACCCACCGTTTGCTTCATAACCTGCAATTTTTTTTGCACCTTGTGCTTTCAACTCCTGCATCTTTTCAATCACATAAGGGGAGCCAATTTTTGTCCGATTAACCGAATCAAAAGTGCCCATCCTTTCTACCACTGAGTTTGAGCTAACAGGGGTCACAATATGATTAATGCCTAAATAATTTGCACATAATAATCCCACAATATCACCACGAAACCACTGACCTTTTTCATCCGCTATTAAGGGGCGATCAGCATCTCCATCCGTAGAAATAATAGCATCCAACTGATATTCACTAACCCACTGCTTAGCTAAAATTACATCTTCTGCACGAATTGCTTCGGTATCAACTGGAACAAATACTTCTGAACGATTAAGACAAATCGTTTCTGCTCCTAACTCTTGAAGAAGTTGTTCTAATAAGTCTCTTGCGACTCCTGAGTGTTGATAAATACCCACTTTTAAACTATTTAAACCATTTTTTGGAAAAAAGTTGATAAACCGCTGATAATATTCATTCGCTGCTGTTTCTGAAATTTTGGGTAAATAATTTTTTGCAGCAATAAATTGACCTTGCTGATCAAATAACTGCGTATCTTCTATAAGTTGCTGTTTGATTAATACTTCATCTGTTTTTAAGATCTCTCCAAAAGGACTGTTAAATTTTATGCCATTTCTATCATCTGGAATATGACTACCTGTGACCATAATGCTGGCAAGTTGATAACGTAATCCAAATAAAGCAACGGCTGGTGAGGCTATCGTGCCACAATTGATCACCTGTAAACCACTATCAACAATTGCTTTAGCACAGGCATTCATAATCCGCTGAGTACTGGGGCGCAAATCACCCGCCAAGGCGATGGCTTGATCTTGAGCAGCTTGTTTACTGAGACGTAAATGTTGGATAAACCCAAGTGTATAACTATAACAAACCTGATCGCTCATTTGACTAACAAGGCCTCTTGCACCACTGGTACCAAATCCCACTCCACTATCTTGCATCATTTGTTGAATTGTTTTCATTATTTAATTCCTAGTATATTAGTAGGTTATTTAGTTAAAACATTATGCTAAAATACTATTTTAACGCGAGGCATGACTCGTTACACTACAAAAAGGAATAATTATGCAAGAATATTTTAGTAGCATCATCAAAGCTATTGGTGAAGATATTGATCGTGATGGTTTAAAAGGCACTCCCGAGCGTGCTTCTAAAGCCTTTTCCTTTTTAACTCGAGGTTATTCACAAAATCTTGATGAAGTTGTTAATGGTGCGATTTTTAATTCTAGCAATGATGAAATGGTGTTAGTCAAGAATATTGAATTATACTCCTTGTGTGAACATCACTTATTACCCTTTATTGGTAAATGTCATGTCGCTTATATTCCTCAAGGCAAGGTGATTGGTTTATCTAAAGTTGCACGAATTGTTGATATGTTTGCCAGGCGTTTACAAATTCAGGAAAATATGACCCAACAAATTGCCGAAGTGATTATGCAAGTCACGGGTGCTAGTGGAGTTGGTGTGGTGGTTGAAGCCAACCATTTATGTATGATGATGCGTGGCGTAGAAAAACAAAACTCTCAAATGACGACCTCAATGATGTTGGGTAGTTTTCGCCATGACGCAGCAACTCGCGCAGAATTTTTACATTTAGTTGGAAATTAAAACAGGTTACAAATATGCACAACCACCTTATTAGCATTGATATTAAAGACTTACGCTTGCGAACTTATATCGGCTTTAATGAAGAAGAAAAAATCAAGAAACAAGACGTTGTTCTTAATATCGAAATTTGTTATAACGCTCACAAAGCCATGATCTCTGATGATGTGACCGATGCATTTAACTATAAGGTATTAACCAAACAAATCATTGCTATGGTGGAAAGTCAGCGTTTTAATTTATTAGAAAAAATGGCCGCTGATATTATGTCGATGATTGAACAAGAGCAGCAGATTTTAACAGCAACGATTACCATTGATAAACCACACGCCCTACGTTTCACTGAGTC
>CAYMMQ010000214.1:0-3324 GCA_964391585.1 uncultured Ectothiorhodospiraceae bacterium | reverse complement strand
TATGCTTGGCAGAACTATCAGAGCAAAATAGACAACAAATTTGTAAAGAACATTTTCAGTCAATTGCCATTGCCTTATTTGATACAGCAATTAATTGGTGGGGTAATAAAAAAAAACTGCTACCGTATATGCAACTAGAAGGGGTTGAGCACCTACAACAAGCGGCCACTGAAAAAAAACGGGTGATTATTTTAAGCGGTCACTTCACTAGTTTAGAAACAGCGGGACATTTTGTTCAGCAATATGTGCGTTTTGCTACCAGTTATCAAGCACTTAAAAATCCTTTTTTTAATGAGTTAATGATTGAAGCTCGAAGTAGAAATTTTTGTCATATTGTTGATCGAAATAATGTTAGAGATATGATCCGTACCATTCGCCAAGGGATCCCGCTTTGGATTGCACCAGATCAAGATCAAGGGAGAAAAAAAAGTGTTTTTGTTCCATTTTTTAATCAGCAAACTGCTACTCAGATTGGTCCGATGAAATTAACTGAAATGACAGATGCTACTGTTATCCCAGCATTTACTCGTCACTTTGGCACCACTATTCGAACCGATATTTTACCTGCACTAGAGAATTTCCCCAGTAGTAATATAGAAAATGATGCTCGGAGGATTAATGAATTACTTGAGTATTATATTCGTGAAACCCCAGAGCAGTATTTATGGCTGCATAGGCGTTTTAAAACCCGTCCTAGTGATAATGATGTTAGTCTTTACCCTACTAAAAAACGAAACTAACTTGCTTTTCTCTTGTGAATTGCTTTTGATTTTTTTTTCAGTATAATAGCTTGTTTTTTAAACTTACAACAACGACAACGACAACGAGGTAATGATGAGAAAGTGGAAATGTAGAATTTGTGAATTTGTTTATGATGAAGAGTTAGGATGGCCAAGTGATGGCATAGCTCCTGGTACTGCATGGGAAGATGTCCCTGAAGATTGGCTTTGCCCAGACTGCCATATGGGTAAAAGTGAATTTGACATGTTGCCATTATAATTAATCAACTTTGAAATTTATCGTTGATTAAATGATAATTGATTTTTGTCTTCTTTTTTTGAAGTGATACTCTTATCTTAATTCATCTTGATAACTAAAATCGATATTTAAATAACATGCATATAAACGAATTATTAACTCTTGATGCGATAATCTACGATGCCGAAGCTGCCAGTAAAAAAATTGTACTAGAAATTATAAGTGAAACAGCACACTCTTTTTTACCGTCACTATCGCAACATGAAATTTTTGATAAGTTTATCGAAAGAGAACAGCTAGGTAGTACTGCTATAGGTTCAGGTGTTGCACTTCCTCACGCGAGAGTTAAAAATAATGATAAAACCATTGGTGTTTTTATTTCATTAAAGCAAGCAATTGATTTTAGAGCATTAGATGGCGATAAGGTTAAATATTTTTTTGCACTGCTTATCCCTGAAGGTTCTACTCAAGAGCATCTCAATGTACTTGCCGCTTTGGCTAAGTTTTTTCGTAATGAAGAAAACAGAAAAAAGTTAAATAATAGTAGTTCAAAGCAAGAACTTTACGACTTGTTGTGTAAAATTGAGCAATAACCCTTAAACTCGATTAGCTTTAATTTATTATGTGCCAATGCTTTCTTATGAATGCTTTTCTTATGTTTAAATAATTTAAAAACAACATGTTAAAGTTTTTTTTTAAATTATTTATCAGCTTTATAGTATGTTTTTTTTCTTATGTAAGCAGCTATGCAGCTACAACCACAGAAGCTCCTATCGTTGTTTTTGATGATAATAATAATCGGGTTGAGTTACATAATTCAGTTCAGAGCATTGTTAGCTTATCACCTGCTATAACAGAATTATTATTTAGTGTTGGGGCTGGTGAAAAAATTGTTGGCACAGTAAGTTATAGTGATTTCCCAGAAGCGGCAAAAAAAATTGCAATCATTGGTGCTTATCAGTCACTGGATTTAGAAAAAATTATTGCCCTAAAGCCTGAACTTGTTATTGCTTGGTCCTCTGGCAATCAAAGCAAACAGCTTGAAATGTTAAAGTCGCATGGTTTAACCGTGTATTATTCTAATCCACAGACATCAGATGATATATACCAAACACTTATAAACTTTTCATTGTTAACAGGAAATAAGAAACAAGGACAATTAGTCGCGCAAGATTTTATCCAGAAAATGAGTGCTCTTAAAACCGCCAATAAGGATAAGAAAACCGTGACCGTTTTAGTGCAAATTTGGGATAAACCATTGATGACGGTAGGTCGCTCACATTTTATTAGTAAGGTTTTAGAAATTTGCTCTGCTCGTAATATATTTATAGATAACCAAAGTACCCTAAATCCAAGTCTTGAGAGTGTATTGGCTAAAAAACCCGAAATGATACTGTCAACGGGTATGACAACACAGGGAAAACAATGGTTAGAAAAATGGAAAAAATGGGATATAATTCCCGCTGTTGCCAATCAACAGCTATATTCGATTGATCCCGATATTCTGGTAAGGCCCTCTTTGAGGATTGCACAGGGTAGCAAACAAGTTTGTGAATTGGTTGATAAGGTTAGAAATAAAAATAGGGTCATAGAGAATGCTAAGTAATTTAAAAAGTTTGTAACCGTTCAGCGTGTTTAGATTTTGACCTATTTGAAGGCATTTTTCGCACGGAAAGTGTGAGTATATACGAATATATGAGCATTTGAGTACGAAAATAACGCAGAAATAGAGTGAAAGATGAATATGCTGAGTAGTTACAAAGGTTTAATTGTTTTCCACAGTAATATTAATTATAATACTCGCTTAATAAATCTAGAGGTAGGAACTTATGTTAGTTAAAGATGCAATGCGTACAGATGTTAAAACATGTAAAAAAACCGATTCCGTTAAGGAGATCGCTTCAATTATGTGTTTTAACAAAATTAGTGGTTTACCAGTTGTTAATGATGATAACGAAATCATTGGAATTGTGTCTGAAAAAGATATTTTAGTGAAGATGTTTCCTGATATGACTGAAATTGTTGCTTCAGGTGTTCATGTTAACTTTGAAGAACTAGAGCATGATTACCAAGATATTTTAAGTAAAAAAGTTGCAGACATTATGACAACATCGGTTGCTACTGTTCAGGTTGATATGCCGATCTTAAAAGCAGCTTCGATGATGTGGTTACGAAATATTCGTCGTATTCCAGTTGCGGGTAATGATAAGAAATTAATTGGAATTATTGGCATGGGTGATGTTCATCGATTAATTTTCCAAGAAACATTAGTGAATGAAAAAAAATAAAACATTTTTAGCACTTAGTTTTTTAATTGACTAAGTGCTTTATTATACCCCAGATGCT
>CAYMMQ010000213.1:0-3326 GCA_964391585.1 uncultured Ectothiorhodospiraceae bacterium | reverse complement strand
TATTAGGCTAATAACAGTCCTACTTGTCCTAATAATCAGCCCTTAATACGCCCCTGACAAATTAGCACTTACTCAATTCCAGTATCATGAATTACGGGTTTTAACGTTTCAGGTAGATTAACAATAAATTAATATAATATTCTTATTTTAAAATAGATATGAATATTATTTCTTAAATAAAAAACTAAGTTTGAAGCCACCGCAATGAATAAAGGCTGTTGCCTTTGTCGCTGTAACTTCGCGCAATTTTCCTCTTTTTGGCCTTTTCATCACCGTATAAAAGGGCGGCATTCTCACGTACTTTTAAACGAGTACCCAAAACGACGCCATCAATCCAATAGCGACTTTTATGCAGTAAACTACTAGCCAAATGTGGATTTGATTTCGCCTTTTTTACATGACTTGCGGCTTCTTCGCCACTTAAGCCATTTTCTCTTGCTTCGATCTTGGCAAACCAAGCACGCAAATAACTTTGCAAAGCAAGCATATCACGCTCACCGTCTAAATAGATTTTAACTTGTGGGATGTAAAGCTTTTTGATTGAGCGATGAAATGGATGTCGGCCAGTTCCGGTCCAGGCTCCAAAACTGCAAAAGCGATAATCTTTGGGACTCTTACAAATTCCGGCTCGGACTGGATTCAATTCAATGTAACGCAGACAATTATCAAGGGCTCTCTCACCAACAAGCTTAGTGCACTTAAAGCGCTGCTCCCAAAGTGTTCCCTTGCGGCGAAAGTCACGGGTCTTATTATACCAAACCGTAAAAGCTCGTTGCCATTCACGCATAAATTCAGATATATCATTGGAATTTTCACAAAGGCGTTGAATCAATTCATGATTCTCCGCTAGATCAAACTTCCCCTTAGTAAATTGCTTATAACGACGACACATTTGCTCCGCTGTAAGCTTCTTTGGATTTGTATAGAGCAACAAATGCCAGTGATTACTCATCATGCAATATGAAATGCATTCGATATTATATTTGATCAAATATTGCTTCAGCAATAAAACTAATTTCTCTTTCTCTAAATCGCTAAAGTGAAAGCCTCCGGCACATCCTTCCACACAATGATTGTAAACATGTAAAAAAACGCCTTCATCTCCATGCGGCTTAAAGAAACTGCGAGGTACCATGCCCATAAAATGCCCTTTTTATTTAATTTTTATTCGATTTAATAATTATATAAATCATTTATATAAAAGTAAATATGTAATATACTTTTTTATTTACCTATTGATATATAAGAGAGTTATGAATGAATATGTGTCAGCCGTTAGGGCTGTAAGCAATATTCCTTCTAACTCTCTTAACCCCAGGGGGTCTGGGGGATTTTTTTTCAAGAAAAACTAGCAAAAAGTAGAGGCCTCCTTTTTTGTTACTAAGCAGTCAAAGCTGCATGGGATCAGAATGTCCCAATTAAAGTCGTCACAAGTTGTGCGACATAACAAGAAATAACGGAGACCTCTAATGATTAAAGTAGCATCTAAACGACGAACTAAAAAGTTATTTTGCGGTAATAAAAAAAATCTAATAATCGTTGCCGATTGCGCTAAAGAAGAACATGTCATTAATATCTTTAACTGTTCTTCAGGTGAGTTCCTTTATAAAAAGGCGCTTGTGATAAAGAATTCGCTTAAAGGCTTTTCTTATTTATTAGAGAGAGTCGAGACAAGTCTTAGCAAATACCAATTAAAGCCTTCAAATGTAGATTTTGTGCTGGAAGATCCAGCTTCATATAGTCAAAACTTCATTTATTATCTTCAAAAAGAGGGATTTAATGTCAATTATGTAAATGCTCAGCAGGCGTCCTATTATCGACAAAACAACCGGGCCAGTAGTGACACCTTGGATTTAGACGGAATTGTCCGAGCGGCATTGATGGGGCAAGTCTATAAGACTAATAAAGTTAATGAGGTTTATACACGATTAAAGGAATGTTCCAGGGAGAGAGCTCGTCTTGTCAAAGCACAATCAGCCCATAAGAATATTCTAATTAACCAAGTAGATCAAATATTCCCTAGGTTTTTGAGCCAGACCAAAAGTGGCATCCAACCTTTCTCTAAAGGCTGTATTGAGTTAATGCTTCATAAAGAGTTTTCAGCCCATTTATTTCTTAAGGCATCAAGTAAAAAACTTACTCGTATTATTAGTGGAGCCGGATTGAGTCAGCCGCCAGTTATTATAGAGAAATTAAAAGCCCTTTCTGCTGAAATATTAGATATCAACACATTCGAGCCTGCAGTGTTTCAAATGAGAAAAGAGAGGCTTATAAGTCAACTGAAAATGTTTAAAAGTCGACAAGACTGCATCAAGCTGGAAGAGAAATACATGGCCGAATTACTTCAGCAAACCCCATATGCTCTTTTAACATCTATTGTTGGTGCTGGCATTATCACCATTTCGACAATAGCCGGTGAACTGGGAAATATCGATAACTGGCGAACTACAGATCAAATCGCTTCATATGCAGGCGTAGTTCCAAGACAAAAACAAAGTGGCGGATCTGGGAAAGCACCAGTTGTTACATCCTCTCCGAAGGCCGCTAATAGATACTTAAAGAACTCTCTGATGACTATTGTTGATGTCGGCCGTAAAAACCAACATCCGTCATACCGTGAGCTTTCAATGACTCATCCTCTCAAAGTACATTTTGACAAAGTCTCATTGAGAAATGGCTCAAGCTATACTTCAACGGCTAAAAAACTCATTCGCGTTATGATGGCTATTTTACGAGAGCAAACAATTTATCTTCCGGATATTAAGACTACGACTCCACAAAATTATGCTACATGGATCGAGTTGGGCAACAATAAAATGATGCAAAAATGGCAACTGGCTGGAATCATTCCAACTGAAGACAATTATCTCGGCAAATGGCTCCAAAATAAGGAGAAACTAATCAACGCAATAATGATCTGATTTTTCTCTCGGATTCTAAATAATCAACTTGATGAACTTATAAAAGGAAGTTGACTGCTTTCTAATAGCTATTCTACCTTGCAGCAAAGACTGCTCGTCGCAGTGAGCTAGAGGACGCGTTTATTCCAATGAGTGCAAAGAGAAGGAAAGAATCCGGGAGAAATCCTCCCGTGTATGACTCACAATAGGTAGCGCCGGAGTAAATATACCGACCCTCTCGCAGCAACTAGATCTTTTGAGTTTTGAAATTTGTTATATGTGGTCATTTTGATTTAAAGTGACCTATGCGCTAACTTTTTGTCAAATTAGCACTTGTAAACTTTAAGAAGAAGGACTGCGACCATAATGCCACACAATGGTTCGCGCGATCCTTTGGTCAAAGATTGATGTTTATAAAACAATGAT
>CAYMMQ010000212.1:0-3378 GCA_964391585.1 uncultured Ectothiorhodospiraceae bacterium | reverse complement strand
TGCGTCGCTAAAAATACCCGTGTCTAAGCTTGAGCCTTGTTTATCAATTAATAAATCATCACTGGATAAAAAAATATCACCGGCATTACCCACTGCAAAAGTATTGGTTGAAATTTTACCTCCATTTAGCAAACTAGTTTTCCCTATTATATCAATATTTAAAACCCCAGCATTACCGCTGCTATCAGAACCAGCTTGACTAGCTATGCCAGTAAATGAATCCGATGTTTTTGCATCAATATTTAATGAACTTGCTGATATATTTACCGTTCCCGCATTACCCGAAGAAAAGGTATTACTACCAATACCTGCGCCATCTAAAATAGTAATATCTTCCGTTGCACTAATTTTTAATAACCCTGCATTGCCATCTTTAATCCCTTCTGCATTACTGTAGATCCCAGTGGTTAATTTGCTACCTTTATCAATCAGGATGTTATTACTATGGATATTGATATTACCTGCATCTCCTAAACCAAAGGTTGTAGTACTAAGTACCGCGCCTTGAGCAATGCTTAAATCTCCTACAATAGTTAAATCAATATTTCCAGCATGACCGCTTGAGTCACTTTTGGCTTGACTGAAAATCCCTGTAAGTTCATCATGATTAAATCGATCTAGAGTCATGTCTTGTGATTTAATGCTGATATTTCCAGCATTGCCGCTATCAAAGGTATCTGAAGATATTGTTCCACCATCATAGATAACTGTTTCCTGCGTAATGTTTAGATTAATACTTCCTGCATTACCCGTATTGTAAGCATCACTTAAAATACCTGTGGTTAAATTAGAGCCCCACCCATCTATAAGCAAACTATTTGCATTCACGTCGATATTAGCGGCATTTCCTGAAGTAAAGCTACTACTAGAGATTTTGCCTCCATTGTATAAATTAACCCAATCTTTTGCATTAATAGAAATATTGCCTGCATTACCCGTTGCTTGTTTACTTGAATTACTTAAAATTCCGGTAGCAACATCGGCACCCAAACGTTCAATATAAATCTGATTAGCACTGATATTAATATTGCCAGCCTGACCTGAAGAAAAAGTTGAAGAGCTAATCGCTCCTCCTTCATAAATCTGAATTAAGTTATCAACATTTAAGTCAACAAATCCACCATTACCTTGAGAGTTTGAGGTTGCCTGACTAGAAATCCCCGTTAGTCCAGCTGTGTTTCGTGCATCAATAATCAGATCGCCCGCATGAATAACAACATTTCCTGCATTACCAATTTCAAAACTATTACTACCAATTTGGGCACCTCGATAAATTTCTAAATACTGGCTAATATCCATGTTAATTAAACCCGCATCACCACCTAAACCTTGGGCATTACTGACAATTCCTGTCAACGATTGAGAACCTGCTTTATCGATCAACAAATTATTAGCTGTTAAAAAAATATTTCCCGCACTCGCTGAGGAATAGGTAGAGGTCGAAAAACTACTACCAAAAATCATTTCTATGTCGCCATTAACTTCAACAAAAATATCTCCGGCAGCTCCATCAATGCCCCCACCTTCATTAACTTCACTCTGGTTGTTTACCCAGGCATTTTCCATATATAATTTATTAGCATAAATACTAATGCCTTTTTCAGCATCTTTTATTCCGGTGTTATTATTATAAAAGTCACTTAAATATAGATTTACATTACCACCAACAAGGTTAATTGAGCCACCACCATTACCACTAACATCAACTAAAGAAAAATTGAAATTAATATCTCCCAATGCGTTAACAGTGGTATCGTAATTAGATATTTCTGCTCCATGATCTCCCGCAGCCACTACAAATAAATCACCGGATGGAATACGGATATAAGCATCATTCTCTAGGCGCACTTCTTTGCCACTCAAGTTTAAAATTGCTTTTTCATTTAACACTAATTGGGTGCCATCCATCACGATATCAGCCGTTGTTCTTTGACTAAAACCAAATGAAGCCGGCTTGGCAACCGATAAAGTACTAGCAGCAGGATTAATAGCATTAAATTCAGCCCCATCACTGAAGTTTAAACTATCTGCTGTAGAAACGTGTAATGCTGCAGGTACATTGATTTGTGCATTTTGTCCAAATAACACTCCCGCTGGATTAATAAAATAAAAATCAGCTTGGCCAATATTAGATTGTAAAAGACCATCGATGTTAGACAGTTGACCACCCGTGACTCGACTGATCACGCGTTGAATATCATTAGCTCCGGTAAAAGTAGCCGATTCATTTTGGCTTATACTAAAGTGAGAAAAGCTATGAAATAAATTATCTCCCAAGCGAGTCCCTAAATCTTCAGATACTTGAAAGTTGGGACCTGGAAGGGATAAGGCTTGGCCGACTGTGCCATCGGTGGTTACTTGTGCATCAACTCTCACCGTTATTAATAATAAAACTATAAACAAAAATAACAAATTATTAGAGCTTATCGTTTTCATTATTTAGCTTTCCTGTTTAACCAAGTGCAAAGTTGTGGTTGGATAAGCCATTTCGGCTTGATGTGAATTCACTATATCGGCAATTTTAAGTAACACATTTTGTTTTACTTGATGAAATGCAACCCAATTAGTTGTTTGGGTAAAAGTATAGACCATCATGTCCACAGAGGAGTCTGAAAAAGCATTAAAATTTACAATCAGAGTTTGCTTGTTATCAATATCGGGATGATTTGTTAGCATCTCTTTAACATCGCTAACAATATTCTTCATTTGTTGTAAATCATCATAGCGAATACCAATGGTTTCATAAATTCGACGATTGGACATTCGAGAGGGATTTTCGACAATAATGGTAGTAAAAACTGAGTTAGGCACATACAAGGGGCGTTTATCAAAGGTTCTAATCTGAGTCACACGCCAACCTATTTTTTCAACAGTACCTTCAATTTGTCTATCTGGTGAGCGGATCCAGTCGCCTGAGGTAAAAGGTCGATCCAAATAGACAATTAAACCACCAAAAAAATTCGCTAATAAGTCTTTAGCTGCAAAACCAATTGCTATACCACCAACACCACCAAATGCTAATATCCCAGAAATACTATAACCCAAGGTTTGTAAAACAACTAAAGCCGAGGTAATAATGACCGATAAGCGTAGTAGTTTACTAATTGCCTCAATAGTATGAATGTCTCGGTTTTCTTTGTCATCATTTTTATAGCTTTCTTCAAAACCGCGGATCACTCCCAGAATAAACCAAGTAAGTGCCAACAAAATACCGACATCTCGGATCACATCAACATAAGAAAAAATCTCACTTTGTGTTTGTATAAAAATAATATTTGAGGCAAGACTCAACCCCACTAACCAAACAACCCAGTTAATAGGTTTTGAGCTGGCATTAATTAAAATATCATCAACTTGTGTTTTGGTTTTATGTGATTG
>CAYMMQ010000211.1:1820-3382 GCA_964391585.1 uncultured Ectothiorhodospiraceae bacterium | reverse complement strand
AGATTTACGATAGGTATGCTCAAAAAAACTTTCTTTGTTATCGCACATTTCGGTTAGTATTTTTGCAGAAGGGGTGAGTTCAGGCTGTTTTATCTTTTTTATTTGAGTGCTTAACGATTGACTATAAACAGTGTTATCATATTTTGCATCCAATAGTTCACTAACCCCCTGCATTTGCTCGCATAGCTCCAAAGCCCAATCACTTAATTTAATGCTTTTTTGTTGACGTTGTAATTGAAGTTTTGGTTTTCGACCTTGATGGGCGGTAGTCATTTCATTATGATCAATTTCTAGTCGTTCTTTTGCAGAAATCATAGGACTCTCCTGTAATAAGCAAAAGCTTAAAAATGTTTCTAAAAATAACAGTTGAGACTCATTAATACCGACTGGTTCATCGACATTTACATCCAGTGAACGAAGTTCAAGATATTTTACTCCGCGCTTTTTTAAAGCAAGCGTTGGTTTTTCATTTTTAGTTAAAATTTGCTTTGGTCGAACCGTAGAATAATATTCATTCTCAATTTGTAATAAATTGGCATTTAACTGTTGATAGTCTCCATTTTTGATAAAACCAAATTTTTCATAACTTGGATAAGGCGTGTTAATGGCTTGTTGTAAACTTTCCACATAAGCATTTAGGTTGTCATAACAAGCTTTGACACCTGTTTCATTTTCTTTATTATTTTGATAACCAATATCCCCCATTCGTAGCGAAGTCGCATAAGGTTGATATAAAGTATGTGGATCAAGCTCATCAAGTGTTGAGTGACCACAGCTTAAAAAAGATTTACTTACCGCAGGTGATGAACCAAATAAGTAAGGAATTAACCAACCATATCGTTGTAGATTGCGGGTTAAATTAAAGTATTGCTCAGAAATAAAAGTTTGTTTTTCTTGCTGATTTTGCTCCAGTTGTTGAAATGTTTGCCAAAAGCTATCAGCGAAGGAAAAATTAAAGTGAATCCCTGCTATGACTTGCATTTCTCGGCCATAACGTAAACCAAGCCCGTTTCGGTAAACGGTTTTCATTTTTCCTAAATTTGAAGGGCCATATTGAGCCAAGGGAATATTAGCTTCACCATTAAGAATACAGGGCATACTATTGGGCCATAAAAATTCATCATCCAAGTGATGATGGATATATTGATGTGCCTGATGTAAAAAATTCAACACCTTTGATGTTTGTTGTAAGGGTGGGCTAATGATTTCAATTAATGCTTCTGAATAATCCGTGGTGATATAAGGGTTCATGAGTGCAGAACCTAAAGCAGTAGGGTGTGATGTTTGAGCAAGATGACCGGAAAGGTTTACCCGCAAACTTTCTTTTTCAATACCAATGGTATTTTGTGATAATAACTTAACCCCATCGTTTGATTGTAGCTGTTGCAGGCGTTTATTGGCTAATTTATACAAAATTTTTCCTAGTATAATTGGGGGAAGAGTCCAATAAAGTGACTAATCTCTTAACCAAAGTTCAAGATCAGCTTTAAACATATCGACTTTACTTTCAATAGGGCTGTCAGCTATATTTTCGGTTTCGGTTTCGGTTTCGGTTTCGGTTT
>CAYMMQ010000211.1:0-1720 GCA_964391585.1 uncultured Ectothiorhodospiraceae bacterium | reverse complement strand
TTTCGGTTTCGGTTTCGGTTTCGGTTTCGGTTTTGCTTGTAGCTTGTTGTTCAGAGGTTTGCGAAATGTTAACAATTTTTGGATCAACTTCTGTTGTAGCCGTCAAAGGTTTAACATTTCCCATTTCATTATCAGTGAGATTTGTCTCAACTTTCATTTGCTCTGTTAAAATAACGGCTTGGTATTCAGTGTCAGCCGTGTTATTTGTTTGATGAGTTGTTTTCTTTTCTAAAGCTTGCAATAAGTCACCTAATGCTAAGCTTTGTAATAAATGTTTTTTATTGCCAACATATTTAATCTGGTATAAAGCACGATCTTCATGTATTTCTTTTAACTGGAAATCGGTGATAACGGCAACTTGTTTGAAGTAGTTTTCAAGTTTTTTATAAGCGGTAAAAGAAGTGACATTATGGATCAATAGTTTGACCTTGTTGTTTATTTTGTCAGAGTTTTTGAGTTTGAAAATATCCGCAAGATGCGGTAATAAGCTATCAACCCCTTGACGGAGTAATTGGTTTAAATTTTCATCATTACTTTGCCAATGGATATTTTTATCCAGTATATAAAGGCTCCAATTGGCTACCCAAAATAGACTTGTGTCTTGAAAAATGCGTATGGTTAATACTGATGGGCTATGGTAGCGATGAGAGGCTGCTAAAATGGCATTAGGAAAATCCCCCCATAAATCAGCAATAGACAAACGCCCTTTATCTTCTAAATCAAGTAGTGGGAATAATAAGGTTAAACCCCGTTGTTTTGCTTGTTTTTGTAATTGAAGAAAGGGTTGATTATCAATGCTAGGTGATAAAATATGTCGTTGTTGATTAACTTCTAAACTTAACCAAACCAAGGTCTCCGGGCGAATGCCGGTCCAAATAGAAATATTGTGTTTTGCTAATAGTTGCTGTGTGTCAACAGGATTAAATTGCGCTTTAAATATTTTATACCTTTGCTGGTTTAGTTTTTGCTGGTTTAGTTGTGGCTCATTTTTCTTGGGTTCTAAGCTTGAGGCCTTATTTCCTGCTATCACCTTATCTTCAACCACTTTATTGACTTCGTTTGCACTAGGAGCTAGGTTGATATAAGAGTATTTTTGTAATAAGGAGTGAGAAGCTTGTAATAGTTCATTATACGCCGGATGTTTGATGAAACTCTCAGAAGCAGTGAGTTTATAAAGCACTTTTACAAAAGCCTGTTGAACCAATTTTTTTTGTCGTTGTTCTGTACTGTCAATCGCTACAGCAGTTATAGCTTGCGGTTGCTCAGTGTTATTAATTGGGAAAATGATTTCAGCCTCATAAAGCTTATCACTATCATCGGCATAAGAGGCCAAACTCATCAATAAAGTAGCCAGTATAAAAAAAAGTGAATTGATTTTTAATAATGTTCTAAACATAATATGTCAGGGTGATTTTTTGATCTTATACAAATGAGTTGCAGGAATTTACCTGTTGATTATAGCATCCTAGCAGAAGTTTTGAAATTTTACTTTTTGTTTTCTTTACCATGGCAAAAATTAGTTAAATAATATTTTTAGACCCTCGTCGGGGCATGGTGAGGAAAAATCATTCTCGCTCCCCCAATACTAAAGCTTGAAAAGCTGCTAATAATCATATAAAATCCGCAATATTAGTTAAGGATAGGTTAATAAAATGAGCAATCGAAAATTAGAGATCAGTACTAATCATCGCTTAATAAATCATAAATCTACATATTTTAA
>CAYMMQ010000210.1:0-3399 GCA_964391585.1 uncultured Ectothiorhodospiraceae bacterium | reverse complement strand
TAACAGGGCAATAAAAAACAGTTAAAGAAATTACTAAAAAACACGGAGTATAATGAATGAGTTGGTGGGGAAAGCTAATTGGTGGCACATTAGGTTTTACTATGGGCGGGCCTCTTGGATTATTAATAGGGGGTTATTTAGGTCATCGCTTTGTAGATAATAAATTAGCAGGTGCATTTGAGCGTTTGGAATATACTCAAGCAGCTTTTTTTACTGCAACATTTGCGGTTATGGGGTATCTGGCTAAAGCAGATGGTCGAGTCACTAAAGATGAAATAGATATGGCGAATCAGGTGATGAACCATATGAACCTTAATCCAGAACAACGAAAAGCTGCTATCGATTTATTCAATCAAGGCAAGTCAGAAGGTTTTGATGTAGATGCAGTAATGATCCAGTTTAAAGAGCTCGCTTATCGTCAAACTAATCTACAACAAATGTTTTTAGAAATCCAAATGCATGCAGTTTATGCTGATGGAGGCAAACACCCAGCTGAACATGCTATTTTAATTAGACTTGCTGATATTTTGGGATTTTCACAGCAACGCTTATTACAAATCGAGGCAATGATTCAAGCAAACCTGTATGGGATGTCAGGTAGTAATCCGCGTTCATATGAAGAGCAAATCAAAGATGCCTATGAAATTTTAGGCATAGAGCAAACAGCAAGTGCTGCCGAAGTGAAAAAATCTTACCGCCGTTTAATGAGCCAACATCACCCTGACAAACTTGTTTCCAAGGGTTTACCAGAAGAAATGATGAAACTTGCCAATGAAAAAACTCAGCAGATTAAAAAAGCTTATGATCTGGTGAAAAAACATCTAGATAATGCGGCTTAAATCTAACTTTCATTGTTTAATTTCCCATTGTTGCCGAATAGATAAAACTATGCACTCGTTTTACAAGAGTTTCTGTTTGCCCTAAAAAAAAATGATCAGCATGATTAATCACCTGTTGCAAGTATTGTTTGTTACCACTTCGTTTAGCGATGGCTTGACGTTCATCGGCAAGTTTAGTGACCAAGTCTAAATCTTGACTACCAAATATGTCCAATAAAGGCATTTTGATTTTTTCTAAGGGGCTAAAGTCTTGTTCTTTGAATTTTTCAGCAGTGATGGAATACGGACTTATCAGAACGATTACTGAAACTGCTGCTGCTGGTTTTGTTATCACTTGTTGCGGATCTTCTAAATACCTTAAGGCGTACATGGCACTACTACCATAAGCGACTAGAATGACTTTTTTGGCTTTTTCTTTGTTCAAAAATAGTATTGCACTGTCAATTCGCTCAAAACCAGATTGGTAAAACGCATTTAACTTTTCCTCATCATCCAAGCGCTGCCTCTTATAGGGTAATTGCAATGATAACGTGTTCCAGCCTAATTTAGGAAGTTCAGTACGCAACGGGCGAATCACATATTTCCAGTCAGGATGTTCTAATTTATCATGTAAAATAATTACCGAGCCACGCTCTTGCTCAAACTGATGCTTGGTATAAAAAGCTAACACTTTATCCGATTGATTTTTCACATCAAGCTCAACAACTTTGCCAACGTTAATGCTATTAATTAATTCTTCACGCAAATATTGTTCTTGCGCAAGCGCCAATGTTTGAGTAGCAAACACCAGCATTAACAATGAAATTAATAACAATCGCGCTAAAATTACGCTTGGTTTATAAAAAGTAGCTGAAAACAAAGTAAAAATCCGTTAGAATAAGTGCGTTTTTGATGAATCCATACTCAAATGCTTGTTTGTATAGATGATTCTATACCCAATAGTTAAGGAAATACAGTTGTTTTATCTAGAAATTTCCTTGAGTTCTACTCTCTTTATTTTGTTTACCATCACTAGAGGTTCTACTTATGTCTAAAGCTTTAATTGCACCTTCCATTTTATCTGCTGACTTTGCACGCCTAGGCGAAGAAGTTGTTAATGTACTTGCCTCAGGGGCTGACGTTGTTCATTTTGATGTTATGGATAACCACTATGTCCCTAACTTAACGATTGGGCCATTGGTATGTGAAGCATTAAGAAAGCATGGTGTAACAGCTGATATTGATGTACATCTTATGGTTAAGCCAGTTGACAGAATTATCCCTGACTTTGCTAAAGCAGGAGCAAGTTATATTACTTTTCACCCTGAAGCTTCTGAGCATATTGATAGAAGTTTAGCAATGATCCGCGAACTGGGTTGTAAATCAGGTCTGGTTTTTAATCCCGCTACCCCATTAGATTATTTAAAACACGTAATGGATAAAGTTGATGTTGTTTTGTTAATGTCAGTTAATCCTGGATTTGGCGGTCAAAGCTTTATTCCTGAAACTATGAATAAATTACGCCAAGCACGTAAAATGATTGATGAAAGCGGTTATGATATTCGCTTAGAAATCGATGGTGGTGTAAAAGTTGATAATATTCGTGAAGTAGCTGAAGCTGGTGCAGATATGTTTGTTGCTGGTTCTGCTATATTTAACACCTCTGATTACAAAGCAACAATTGATGCGATGCGTGCTGAGCTGGCTAAAGCAGGAAAATAGTTTATAGCTATAATCATTGAATATGCAGACTTCGTTCCTTTTTTTTCTTGCTGTATTTTCAAGCATCAAAGATATATAAACTTGACTTTATAACAATGGAAGGAAAATAAATTGACTGATAGTAAGCTAACACATAAGCCTAAAATGATCCTGATTGATGTTGATGGAACACTGGTTGATAGTGTGCCTGATCTGGCTTGGTGCGTCGATGAAATGCTATCACAACTGAACATGGCTCCTTATGGTGAAAAAAGAGTTCGAGAATGGGTGGGTAACGGCGTTGAGCGTTTAGTTCGCCGTGCTTTAATTGGTCAGCTCAATGGAGAGCCTGATGAAAACTTATTTCAGCAAGCTTATCCTATTTTCCTTGCCCTTTATAAAGAAAACACTTCAGTAAGAAGCTGTCTTTATGATGGTGTTATTGACGGCTTAGATTACTTAAAAGCCAATAACTATATTCTAGGCTGTGTAACCAATAAAGCTGAAGCATTTACCATTCCTTTACTGAAAGACTTAGGCGTTTATGACTATTTTGCTAGCGTGGTTAGCGGTGATAGTTTAAAAGAGAAAAAACCTCACCCCATGCCTTTACTTTATTCTGCAGAAACACTTGGTGTATCTCCTGAAGAGTCGTTAATGCTTGGAGATTCCATGAGTGATGTTAAAGCTGCTCGCGCTGCAAATTTTGCCATTATTTGCATGTCTTATGGTTATAATCATGGCGAAGATATCCGCAACTATAACCCAGATGTTGTCATTGACTCTATGGCAGAATTAGAGGGTGTTTTATCAAAACTTGCTTAAGACTAACGACTAACGACTAACGACTAACGACTAACGACTAACGACTAACGACTAA
>CAYMMQ010000209.1:0-3404 GCA_964391585.1 uncultured Ectothiorhodospiraceae bacterium | reverse complement strand
TTAGATCGTTATATTGAAAGAACATTGAGTGTCCTTTTAATTGTGTAGGAGAGTCTGGATGAGGTAATGCTCCTATGATAACAGGGCTTTCAGAAAAACCATCTGCCAACAATAGAAGAACCTGAGACCCTTCTGGTTTAGCTCCTTTTTTCCCATTTAAAACAGCTTCTCTATCTTTAGTTTCTTGATATTTAAAATAACAAAAATCTTTAGCAGAACCAAAAGAAGTAGCGGATACACAACCTATGTAAGTTCTATGTGTGATACCTTGTCTACCGTTTTGTTCTATACAAGTAACTTCATATTCGTCTACTTTTTTACTTCTATTTTTCTCATGATCTATTGGATAATGCTTAATGACAGTACCTGTTCTCAAGTAAGGGTTATTATATTTATGTTGGGAGTACCCTACCCCTTGTTCGTTTACTGATGACATTAATGAACTGTTGTGCATTGTTTGCATGACTAACCTTTTATGCCTTTATCTCTACCGACTACATCTTGAGTGTCAGACATGCCAGGAAGAACCTTATCTTTGTTAAAATCTTTTGTTTGTGATTGTATATAAGTTGTTGTATCTGTGTGTGGAAAAACTGTTTTCTTAACAGTAGAATTTAGCGATGTGCCATAAGAAACAGAAGCACTTGTTCTGAAGGTCTTTTTACCATCTCCTCTAATTGTCCACCTATGACTAATACTTTCTATATGAAATACACTATTGTCGAATTCAATGTTATCACCAACCTCAATTGGCTCTGTAATTCCATGAAATTCAAAATTACCTACTTCTCTTAGGTGTCCATTCATTACCCAATCAGCTACTAACTTAGACCACATTTCAGATATGTCTTCTTTTCCTTTACCTACTCCTGGGAAATTAAAATTAGATGTTGATACAAAAGGTCTGAGACCTGTTCTTCCAATGTCGTGTTCATCTGTTTGAAAATTACTATGTGATTGAGATTCAAAGTTTTGATTTTTATCCCAAGCAACTGATCTAGTGTAAGCTTGTACAAAGTTAATTCTAGCGGCTTCATTTTTACCAAGAAAGAAAGAATATAAAAGTTTGGGATCTACCTTCCATCTAGGTAAAGATAAATAAGTTGTAACTGGTATTTTTTTCTTAATAAAACTATCTTTTTTCTCTAGCGATGTAAAAGGTTTTTGCCTAATAACTACTGATGGATATATACTTCCATCTGGGCAAACTCTTGTGGATGTGTACATTTCATTTACTAATGAATTCAAGTATGATTTTAAAATAGCCCAAACCTTAATGGAATTCCAATAATCAGGTGCTAGTATTCTTTCACCTAATATTTTGTCTTTAGTGTGATACCATGCACTGTCTGGTTTTTTTGCAGTTAATGATGGGTTAAATCCCTCACCTATGTCTGTAGGTTGTACTTTTTCTTTATTTCCAGAACTACCACTGTCATTTCCCCAAACCCCTAAATAATATTTATATATATCAGCAGCTAATTTAGCTTGTCTAAGTCCTAATAGTTGTCCTACCTTAATGGGTATTTTATAATATAAATTAGGTGATAGTTTTAGATTCTCTGTATTATTTTTTTGAAGATCACCCTTTCCGATTAATGTCTCTATTAATACCTCTATGATATTTTGTATAGAAAGAGGTTCTGAGTCTGATTTAAGTTTATCTAAATAACTTCCAAAATTTTCCCAAAAATAAGCAGCTTTACCTTCATCTTTAAGCCCAGAAGCAATTACAGGATTATAATAAATAATATTATTAAATTCAGTGAATCCAAATGCCTGAACCTTAAAGAACATGACCTTTTTACCATTAGGCATTGTTTGGAAATTTCTTCCTGCTGTTTGTATTCTAAATAAACCTTTAAACCCATCATTGTATTTATTAATTGGTTGTCCAGCTCTGGCTTTATTTGCAACTCTTCTACTTTCTGTTGTCCAATCAAGTAAATTGACGAAAACAAAATCACCTGGTCCCAAAACAGACGAATAATCTATATCTCCGTTTTTTAAGGTAATGTCAAGTGACGGTGTTAAACCTGTTTTAGAATTGGAAACCTTAATGTCAATCGCATCGTTTTCAACTACTAATGGTTTTTCAATCTCTAAAGGGTCAAGTGTTTTGTTTAACACATCTCGATTTCGCCACCTAATAAAGGTTAGAACATAACCTGGAGAAGATTGATGCCCCATAGTTGTATTTGCTTTTATTTCTTTTACAAAACCCATTATTTATAACCACCTAGAGATTGCTGCACTGTTCTTTTTTGCATTTCATCCATGAAGCGAGTGGTGTCGTCTGCTTTTTTTAAAATTGATCTTATCTTAATAACTAAATTATCTGTTTCTGTAACTGTTTGTTTCATAGAGGATGAGAATTGCTTAACGTGAAGACCTAAAGCACTGATTCCTGCGATTGTACCCGCTGCCTGACTCTTGTTTTCTTCATCAGTTAATCTACCCTTACCTCCGCTCTGTTCTTGTAGTGTTTTAAGAAGTTTTTTTTCTTCAGGTGAGTTAGCACCAAACTTAGCCCTTATACCAATAAGACTTCCTTGCTCCGCTACACTTGGACGAATACCATATTGTTGGTTAATTGTACCTAAATATTCAGAACCAATTTTAATAGCGTCTTTATCGTTTGCAAGCATGTTTGATATTTCTTTACCTGTTTTGCCTTTAAATTCCTTCTCAACTTCATAACCTTTTTTACTTCCACTTAAAAACTCAGCTTGTTTTTTTAAGTTTATTATATTACTCTTAGCCTCATCGTAAGTCAAATTTTTTTGATTCATGTAATTTTTAATATGTATGTTTTTTTCAGATAAGTTATTTAAATCCATACCAATTAATGAGTTTTTTAAAGTCGTTCCTATTCCACCAAACTGTTCTTTACCTTTATCGGTATTCATAAAGGCCCATTGCTTAGCTCTATTCATAGCTGAAGCACCGCTACCCATTATTTTATTAAATGTTCCAAAAGAGCTTTGAGCCGCCTGGATAGATCGCATCGACATATCACCAGCTCCACTGGCCATTATCTTAGCTGCAGTGTCATCTCCTGCATTTTGATAAATCATACTTGCCATGTTATCTGCTAGTTTTCTTGTTTCAGCAGGCATTTTTGAAGTATCAACACCGAGCTTAACAGCCTCTGCCATTAGCATTTTGGCTTTATCAGAAGATTCAACCGCTCCCATTCCAGTTGCGCTTAACTTAGCCAAAACAGCGTTGGAATTGGTCATTCCATAATCTCTTTGTAGTTTACTTGACATCAAAGCGTTTCGTGCCATTTCACTAGAACCGCCTGCTTGAAGTATTCCTTGCATATTGGATATAGTTGTGTTTTGGTCAAATCCAGCTCTTGCAGATTGATAAAGGGCAGAACCTTTGCCCATAAATAAATC
>CAYMMQ010000208.1:0-3444 GCA_964391585.1 uncultured Ectothiorhodospiraceae bacterium | reverse complement strand
CGCCTAAAAGCGCCTACTCTTGGTAGAAAAAGGGGGATTGAGGGGGATTTTATTTCGTTATTAATTGCTTGATCTGACAGCATTTTATTTAAAGAACAAATCTCCCCTAACCCCTCTTTGCTAAAGAGGGGGAACAGTTTCGAGCAATATTTATCTTAAGAAATAACCTATGAAAACCAGCAACAAACATTTAGAAAAAGCCATCGGCATTTACGGTGGCACCTTTGATCCAATTCATTTTGGACACTTGCGACCTATTATTGAAATACTAGAACAGTGCAAACTGGAGCATATCCGTGTTATCCCCTCTTCGATTCCACCTCATCGAGAGTTACCTGATACGGATATAAAACAAAGACTATTATTAATAAAAAAGGCACTCAAAGATAAAAAAAAGTTAATTTTAGATTTACGTGAAATAGAGCGTGAGGGTAAATCTTATATGATTGATACCTTAAAAAGTCTGCGCCAAAGTTTTCCCAAACGACCTTTGTGTCTTATTCTTGGTTTGGATGCTTTTTTGCAATTACCTCATTGGCATCAATGGCAAGATTTATTAAATTATTGTCATATTATTATTACCCAAAGACCAAATTGCACTTATGATGTTGACAAACTACCCAAAAAATTAAAAAAACTGGTTCAAAACCATAAAACAAATGAAATATCATCACTACATCAAAACTTATATGGTAAACTACACTTTGTGCAAGTAACCCAGCTAGAAATATCGGCTACTGATATTAGAACACGGATCAAAAACAAACAATCAGTACAGTTTTTGCTGCCAAATGCTGTGTTAAATATAATTAAACGCTTGAAGTTATATCGTTAATTCATATTCACTCATAACTTGAGTTTCACCTTTAGATACTCACTTTTTAAACCCGCTTGAAAGTAGAAATAAATAAAAATGGAATTAGAAGCATTAAAATCACTTGTAATAAACGCCATTGAAGACATCAAAGCCTTTGATATAAAAATTATCGATGTTCAAGGCCGCAATAGCCTAACCGATATGTTAGTTTTTGCCAGTGCTCGTTCCGACCGTCAAGTTAAAGCTGTTGCAAACAATGTGGTTGAAGAAAGTAAAAAAGCTGGAAACCAACCGCTTGGTGTAGAAGGTATGAATACGGGTGATTGGGTGTTAGTGGACTTAGGTGATATTGTGGTTCATATTATGTTGCCACAAGTTAGAGATTTTTATCATATTGAAAAAATGTGGGAAATCGATGAAAAACCGGCTAATAGTGAATCCACACGTTAAAAAATAAATGAAAATCAATATCTTATCCATAGGCAATAAAATGCCCGCTTGGGTAAATACCGCCTACCTAGAATATAGTGGTCGGCTACAACAAGATTGCCAATTAGATTTGCTCGAAATCCCTCCGCTCAAACGCACTAAACATGCTGATTTAGTCAAAATTAAAAACTTAGAAAGTGAAAAGTTAATCTCGACTATTCCCAAAGGAAATCATGTCGTTTGCTTAGAAGTAACTGGGAAAACTTGGTCTACTGAAAAACTATCTGAACAATTACAACGGTGGATGCAAGCTGGAAACAATGTTTCTTTACTGATTGGTGGACCTGAAGGCATGAATGACTCATGTCGCCAACGAGCAGATCAATTGTGGTCATTATCGCCATTAACCTTACCTCACCCCTTAGTGCGGATAATTGTTGCTGAGCAATTATATCGTGCTTGGAGTATTTTAAAAAACCATCCTTATCATCGTTAATTTGAGTTTTGGGTGGAGTCAAAGTGATTTATACGTTGGTACTTAAGGTGGAGACTAATGTATTTAGGCTTCCCCTTTGTAAAAAGGGGGATTGAGGGGGATTTTATTTTTGTTTTAACCTTTTTTGACTCCGCCCCTATCAATCCAGTGAGTTTGAATATATGTCTGATTTTATTTACCTTGCGTCAGCCTCTGCCCGCCGAGCTGAACTACTAGCTCAAATTGGGGTAAATTATAAATTATTACCGCAAGATATCAACGAACAAGCCGAAAAAAATGAAACTGCAAAACATTTAGTCAGTCGATTAGCCCATGAAAAAGCTCATCAGGCATTAAATCATATTTTAAAACAGCAAGAAAATAATACCGATAGCTATGCTCTTGCTCCAGTTCTAGGTGCAGATACCATTTTATTGTGCCAAGATAGGATATTAACCAAACCGGTGGATCAAGATGATGCTGTTGCTATGCTTAATTTATTGTCGGATAACCATCATCAAGTGCTGACAGCGGTTACTATTTGCGATCAACACAAAAGCTTATCTGCCCTTTGTATCAGTGATGTTCGGTTTAGAAAATTGAGCGCCACAGAAATTGATTTTTATGTGACAACAGAAGATGTTTTTGATAAAGCAGGAGCATATGCCATTCAAGGAAAAGCCGCTATTTTTGTTGCTCATATCAGTGGTAGTTATTCCAATATTAAAGGTCTACCTTTGTTTGAAACCGATCAATTGCTACGCCATTTTAATTAATTTAAAAAACAAAACCCCTTATTACTATATTTTAAACTTATGAATAGCAAGCCCTTCAATAGCTTTGAAGTGCTTATAATTACCTGTTGTTAGTGCGAGATTATGTTCTAGTGCTGTGGCTGCAATTAAAGCATCTGCAAGTTGCATTGAATGACTATGAAAATATGTTTTTACAAGTAAAACAGCCCTATCAGAAACGCTTTTATTTATTGGGAGTTGCTTAACATTCATATAACTTAATGTTTTATCAATATCATTGACCTCTTGCTTATTAAAAGCTCCTTGAATTAACTCCATATAGGTAACGTCCGAAATCACAATACTCTCTATATTATCGAGTACTTCTATTGCTTTATCATTTCCACGACTCACCCAAATTAGAACATCAGTATCAATAAGCATTAAAAACGAGGCTTCCGTATTTTATTAAGGTAATCAACTGGCTCACTCATATCATCCCTATCTTTCCACATTCCAAACATAGGTGCGTTTTTCCAACTTTTTTTGTTTTTGCTATTTTTGAATTTATCAGCTTTAGATTCTGCTTCAATAGTGATTTTATATGATGTTGAGACTAAGTTTTTTAGCAGTTTACTCCACTTGCTAGGTATGTCTTGTATATTCACATGTTCTAGTATCATTTTGTCCATCACATCCTCCCATCTTCTAACATAATAAATTGCCCCGTATTATAGCAGATTTCATAAATAACAGGGGCTCAATATTTGCTCCTCAGAATTCACTAACTGAAATATACCTCAATACATACCTTCATGAATATATCTCAATTTACTGAGGATTATTCTGATTATAATTAGCTTCCAATAATTCCACACAAGTATGACTTCCAGTATAGCCTGCTCCACCTGTTACTAATATATTCAGCATTTATATTCCCTTAAAAAGTTTATTAATGTTAGCACATGTCAAATAATTTATTAAATAAC
>CAYMMQ010000207.1:0-3455 GCA_964391585.1 uncultured Ectothiorhodospiraceae bacterium | reverse complement strand
ATACCATCAATTCTAGCTTGAGTTAATATAGGGCTATAAACCCAAATAAATAAGCTAAAAGCAATAATCCATAAGATTTGAGATAAAGCCAGATAAAACATATAGTGACCTTGGTCAAGTGTTGGCAATAACACGCGGAAAAATAAGGCAACAAGGATTAATAATAATGACCAGTAAATTTTGATATCGGGAGAGCTAACATCTCTGCCTGTGTGTCCCAGTGAAACTCTCGCCATCATACTCATGGTTATCAATGCAATCACGGCAAGAGCAAAAGTATGTATGAATAAATATTTTGGGAGTCCAAAGAAATAACTGGCTGCAAATAATAAAAAGCCTAGACTAATACCAACAAAAGCAAGATATAAGCTCCATAACAAACTTTTCTTCCAAATACCAACTGTGTACCAACCGTATAAGCGAATACTATTTGAAATCACTAAAACTAATGCTAGATATGCCGAAATAGCAGTATTGTTTAAAAAAATTTCACTAATAAAAAAGAACAACATTAAGCCAAGGTTGGCATAGTCAAGCCACTGGTGATTGACTAATTTAACCGGATAATCCACACCATTTTCAATAAAAAATGGGATAACACGTCTGCCCATAATCAGGACTAAAGCAATAATAATATATAAAGCTGCATAAAGGGATAAACTTAAGCCATTCTCAATGCTGATCATATTAAGCGCGACTAAATAAAAAACAAGATTCGCTATAGCAAGTAGTAAAACTTTGGACAAAATAGCGAGCTGTTTCCACTGTTTCACTTTAATAACTGGAAGGCAAATAGCAATTATAAGAGAAGCTGCAAATAAAAGATCAAAAAAAGCCGCAAGCACGAGCAGGGTTTCAGCAAAAACAAATAATATTCGTGCAATTAACCAAAAACAAAATACCAGCATTAATTTTTTGCCAGTAATGGTTGCAACACCCGTCCAATTTCTAACAGCGGTGAGTAAAAAACCGGCAATAGCCGCAAAACCATAACCAAAAATCATTTCATGGGCGTGCCAATGATAAATGCTTAGGTTTTGAAGTGGCAATTGAAGCTGAAGTTGTAAAACCAATAACCACTCAATCATATTAACAATAGCAAAAACTGCAGCGGCTAAGAAAAATATCCTAAAACCTAAATTAAACAAGTTATTGGAATAAATACTTTTCCCAACTTTAGTTGAATTAGTATGTTTTTCAGCAATTTGCATTAAAATTCCTTTAATTAAGATAATAGTTGAAGATAGGTGTTGAGAATAGTCATAAAGTCGGCTACGATCAAGTTTTTTCGCACATCAGAGATAAAGCATGCAAAATTTATGGGATCCCATCGAGGCTGAAAAATGTCAGTCACCACTAGAGCTTCGAGTGTATAGTTCACGCTTATTAGGTCAAGATAAGTCCTTAGTCTTACATGGGGGAGGCAATACCTCGGTTAAGATCGAGCAGGCTAATATTCTAGGTAAAATGGAGCAACTGCTTTATGTAAAAGGTAGTGGTTGGGACTTAGAAACTATCGAAAGTGCCGGTTTTACAGCCGTGCAAATGCGACATTTATTACAATTGGCGGAACTGGAAGAACTTTCAGACAGTCAAATGGTCAATGAGTTAAAAACTCACCAAGTTGATGCAAATGCGCCAACACCATCGGTAGAAACTATTTTACATGCCTTATTGCCTTATAAATATGTTGATCATACTCATGCTGATGCTATTGTAAGTATTAGCAATACGGCTGATGGTGAACATCGAATTCGTCAAATCTATGGTGATAAGGTGGTGATTATTCCTTATGTAATGCCGGGATTTGATTTATCCAAGTTATGTGCTCGATTTTTCCCCGATCAGCAAAATGAGAATACCATTGGTATGGTATTGTTAAATCATGGGATTTTCTCTTTTGCAGATACCGCTCAAGAATCTTATAACCGAATGATAAACTTAGTTGATCAGGCTGAAAAATACTTACAACAGAAAAAAGCGTGGTCGGTTGTTGTAAATAATGCTCAACCAAAAACCTTGAACAAATTTGTGGGACTGGGCAAAAAGCTCTCTTCACTAACATCCGCTGGTGAACAAGCTACTGCAAAATTACCTTTACTTAAACTTGTTGAACTGCGAAATAAATTATCTCAATTGATCAAGCAACCGGTATTGTTATTACATAACTCACAAGCCGCAACGATGGACTTTTGCCAACATGAGCAATTAGCACGTATTTGTCAACAAGGCCCTGCAACGCCCGATCATGTGATCCGAACGAAACAATTACCATTATTGACTGATATTTTAGATTTTGAACAAGACCTAGAGGGGTATGCCAATAATTATAAAGCGTATTTTAATCGATTTGCTAAAACAGATTTAAAAATACTGGATCAAGCCCCAAGAGTTATTTTAGATGCTAACTTAGGTTTGTTTTGTGTTGGTAAAAATAAAAAAGAAGCCAGTATTATTATGGACATTTATCAACACACCATGAATATTATTCGCCGAGCGGAACTACTAGGAGCTTATCAAGCCTTGGATGCAAAAGATATTTTTGATGTGGAATATTGGGAGCTTGAACAAGCCAAACTTAAAAAAGGCAAACAAAGCTTAGAGTTTGGCGGTGAAATCGCTTTGGTGACAGGTGCTGCATCTGGAATTGGTAAAGCTTGTGTGGAAACTTTGCTGGCAAAAGGTGCTACTGTGGTTGGTTTGGATATCAATGAAGAAGTTAATCGACTTTTTCCCGAGCAAGACTTTTTAGCTATTCAGTGCGATTTAACGGATGAAAATCAAATTAAACAGGCAATTGAGAAAACTATTCGCACTTTTTCTGGTTTGGATATGTTAATCTTAAATGCAGGAATTTTTCCTAAGACATGTTTATTAGAAAATATGCAAAGCGAGCACTGGAAAGAGGTGATGGCTATTAATTGTGATGCCAATATGCAACTATTAAAGCACAGTTATCCTTACTTGAAATTAGCACCTAAAAGCGGAAGAGTTGTGGTGATTGGCTCTAAAAATGTTCCTGCCCCAGGGCCAGGTGCTGCAGCCTATTCTGCTTCAAAAGCTGCTTTAAATCAATTAATTCGAGTAACGGCGATGGAGTGGGGTAAGGATAAGATCCGTTTGAATAGCATTCATCCAAATGCCGTGTTTGATACAGCGATTTGGGATGACGATATTTTAAAAGCAAGAGCAGAACATTATCAAATGAGTATTGAAGAATACAAAACAAACAATGTGCTAAAAACACAAATTAGTGCTAATGATGTGGCTGAGTTGGCTGTTTCTTTATGTGGTGCTATATATAGCAAAACTACTGCCGCACAAATACCTATTGATGGTGGTAATGAGCGAGTTATCTAACAATAGGCATTAAAGAGGGAGGGTAGAATGTCAGAAGAGAATACAAAAAGCAAATCGAGTAATGGCCTGTTAATTTTTTTGGGTATCGTCTTTTT
>CAYMMQ010000206.1:0-3492 GCA_964391585.1 uncultured Ectothiorhodospiraceae bacterium | reverse complement strand
TTACATTTTGCCCGGCTGATGCTCATGAAAGAATTAAAACAATTTCAGATCATACCTTAAAAACCAATGGTGGTGATGGTGTTGTTAGAGAACTATTAGATTTTATAAACGAACAAAAAGGAGTATAACATGTCAATTGTCATTATAGCAGAGATTGGCATCAACCACAATGGTGATCTTGGTATAACCAAGGAACTAATTGATGTGGCAAAAGATGCTGGTGCAGATGCGGTCAAGTTTCAAAAACGTACTATTGATCTGGTATATACCAAAGAAATGTTGGATGGACCAAGGGAAAGTCCCTGGGGGACCACCCAACGTGAACAGAAAAAAGGCCTCGAATTTGGCCTGAAAGAATATCAGGAAATTGATCAATACTGTAAAGAAAAAGGAATCGAGTGGTTTGCCTCTGCCTGGGATTTAGAGAGCCAGAAATTCCTGCAACAGTTTGACTTGAAGTATAACAAAATTGCTTCAGCTATGATTGTGTTTGAAGATTTACTAAAAATGGTTGCATCAGAAAGTAAACACACCTTTATATCCACGGGCCTAAGTCCACTTAAGGATATTGATAAGGCTGTGAAAATATTCCGAGATGCCGATTGCCCTTTTGAACTTATGCATTGTGTTTCTACCTATCCCATGAAAGATGAAGATGCTAATCTGAACACAATTCATACTTTGAGGAAGCGTTATAATTGCGATGTTGGATATAGCGGACATGAGGTTGGATTAGCGGTATCTTATGCTGCTACAGCATTAGGAATCACATCTCTTGAGCGACATATTACACTTGATCGAGCTATGTATGGATCCGATCAATCTGCATCAGTTGAACCAAAAGGGTTTAAAATGTTGGTTGGTGCAGTGCGCAAGATTGAGCAGGCAATGGGTGATGGTGAAAAGCGAATTCTGGAAGCAGAAGTATCCATTGCCCAGAAATTGCGCGAACACCTAAAATGGGAGGCTAGCGAATAAAAAATCCACTAGGAGTCATGCAAGGCCGTTTATTGCCCAAATACCAAGGTCGTTTTCAAGCACATCCGGTGGGTTATTGGCAAGAGGAATTTCCTGAAGCAGCTAAATTGGGCTTGGATTGCATCGAATTCATTTTGGACTTTAATAATGCAGAGCAAAATCCTTTACTTTCTAAAGAAGGAATTAAGGAAATTCAAGCAGTCACCGCCCAAACAGGAGTAAAAGTACTATCTGTATGTGCAGATTTTTTTATGGAAGCACCGTTACATTCAGGAATAGAAAAAACCGCACATAAAAGTGAAGAAATTTTGTATCGCTTGCTAAAAGCAGCCAGAAAGTTGGATATTAGTGACATTGTCATTCCTTGTGTAGATAAATCCAGTATCCAAGATGAAAAACAACGTCACCGTTTTCAAGAAGTGATTTCCGGATTCGTAAGTGTTGCAGAAGAATACAGTGTTAATCTTGCATTGGAAACAGATTTGAATCCAAAGCAATTTGGCGATCTCCTTTCACAACTTCACTATGACTGCGTAACCGTAAACTACGACATAGGTAACAGTGCTTCACTTGGTTATGATTTTAATGAGGAACTTATCGTTTACGGAGATCGCATAAGTGATATTCACATAAAAGATCGCACGTTGAATGGAGGATCCGTTAAGTTAGGATCAGGTAATGCAAACACCACTGGTTTCTTCAAGTTATTGGAGAATTACAATTATCAAGGACCATTTATCATGCAGGCCTACCGTGATGAAGAAGGCTTATCTATCTTTAGGGAACAGCTCGAATGGTTAAAAAATAACACAGGAATTATTTTTTGAAATCAGCTTCAATTATTTTGGCCCGCGGTGGATCAAAAGGAATACCCAATAAAAACATTATTGATTTTTGTGGCAAACCTCTATTGGCGTGGACAATTGAACACTGCTTAAATGCTGGAATAGAAATGGTTTATGTAAGTTCTGATAGTGACGAAATATTAAATATCGGAGAACAATTTGGAGCCAATAGTATTAAGCGGCCTAAAGAGTTTTCTGGTGATACATCATCATCAGAATCAGCTTGGCTCCATGCTTTAGAAGTCATAGAAACTGAAAAGGGCACGGTAGATTGGGTTCTTGCACCTCAAGTGACTTCACCTATACGTAGTTCGAAAGATATCTTGTCCGCTTTAAAAATAGCTAAATCAGGAAAATTTGACTCCATTTTATCAGTGGTAGAAATTGAAGATTTTTTTCTTTGGGAAAAAAATAAAGAAGATAATTATCAATCTTTGAATTATGATTATAAAAATCGTAAAAGAAGGCAAATTATTGAAAAGAAATACCTGGAGAACGGTTCGTTTTATTTATTCAGACCTAATATATTAAGAACCTACAATAATCGACTTGGAGGGAGAATATCTTTATTTGTTATGGATAAATTTAAAATGTTTCAAATAGATAATAGACAAGATTTAAAGCTATGTGAAGTTATTATGACAGGTTATGGATTGGTTTAAATGAATTATCTTGAAGAATTATTTTCTGTTAAAGATAAAGTGATAATTGTTACCGGAGCTTCTAGGGGTATTGGTTTTGAAATAGCATCTGGTTTCAGTAAAGCTGGTGCATTAGTCATGGGTTTAGGGCGCTCGAAAAACATTGAAACAACTGATTTCGATTATTACTCAATTGATATTCGTAATAAAGATAAATTTATGGATTTTTGTAATACAATTAATAACAAGCACAACAAAATTAATATACTTATCAATGCTGCAGGTATTTCTTTACCATTAACCACCATAGAAAATAGTTCTGAAAAATTTGCTGAAATATTGGAAACTAATCTCATAGCAGCATTTAATTGCTGTAGTATCGTTAGTACATTTATGGATAAAGGTGACGCGATTATAAATATAACAAGTATTGGGACAAAACTAGCTTTTCCTGATAACCCGGGGTATCAGGCTTCAAAAGGAGGGCTTGCTGCTTTGACAAGATCTCTTGCATATGACTTATCAAAAAATAATATCCGCGTAAATAATATAGTGCCTGGTTATATACATACTCAAATGACTAATGAAAGTTTTGAAAATCATGAGCTGAGGATTCAAAGAGAAAATCGTATGCTTATTAAGAGGTGGGGGGAAACAAAAGATTTAGTTGGTGCTGCTATTTTCTTGGCATCTGATGCTTCAAGTTATATAACAGGTACCGATTTATATGTTGACGGGGGTTGGAGCATAAAAGGATTATGAATCTTGAACTAAAAGATAAAATTTTCCTTGTTACCGGTTCCAGCAAAGGAATCGGAAAAGCAATCGCTGAGCGGTTACTGATTGAAGACGCCAAGGTCGCCGTAGTGGCTCGTGGGAATGTGAGACTTGATCACACGGTATCAGAGTTCAAAAAACGTTTCGGTGAAGATCGTGTTGACGGCTGGCCGGTCGATTGTGCGGATATAAATGGGCTAAAAACCCTTCTAAAACAAATCATACAAAAATGGGAGCGTTTGGATGGTGTT
>CAYMMQ010000205.1:0-3532 GCA_964391585.1 uncultured Ectothiorhodospiraceae bacterium | reverse complement strand
ACAGGGAATTAACAGTCACTTAACACGACCCATTAACAGCCTAACAAAAGATGCTTATGTAGCTATATGTAATATTGCATCCATTTCCACCGCGACTCCTTTTGGTAACTGAGAAATTCCCACTGCAGCACGTGCTGGATAAGGCTGTTGAAAATATCTTGCCATCACTTCATTCACTACCGGGAAATTAGCCAAATCAGTCAAGTAAACACCTAACTTAACAGTATCATTTAAATCGCCACCCGCCGCTTTTGCCACCGCTTGTAAATTGTCAAATACTCGAGTAATTTGTGACTCAATATCATCACTAATACACTCCATGGTTTCAGGCACTAAGGGAATTTGACCCGAAATATAAACGGTTTCTCCAACTTTTACCGCTTGTGAGTAGGTGCCAATCGCTTGTGGTGCATCTGGGGTATTGATAATTTCTTTTTTCATTTTGTTTGTCCTTAATTGTAATTATTAAAAAGTGTTCATAGCTTAGTTCTTAAGATAAATATTGTTCAAAACTTGTTCCTCTCTTTAGTAAATAGAAATGAAACTGTTCCCCTTTAGTAAATGGAAATGAAACTGTTCCCCTCTTTATAAAGAGGGGTTAGGGGAGATTTGCTCTTTATATAAAAATCTATCAGTTCAAATATTTAACGCCAAATGATAAAATCCCCCTCAATCCCCCTTTTTCTATGGGGAAAGCCAAAACACACCTTAAGTAGCAACAATTAAAAGTATTAAATAAAAAGCTCTCTGCCACCGTCAACAGCGATAATCTGTCCAGTAATATAGTCTGCATCTTTAATTAAAAACAATACCGTTCTAGAAATATCTTCAGCTCTGCCTTGACGTTTTAAAAAAGTGTTATTAATAATATTTTGCCTATCTTCTGAGCTAAAATCTGGATTATTTTGCGGCCATAAAATAGCCCCTGGAGCAACACCATTAACTCGAATATCTGGCCCCAACTCACGAGCAAGTGTTTTAACCTGCATTGCCAAACCTGCTTTTGCCATATTATAAACACTGTGATTAGCCATCGGTTTTTGCGCATGAATATCTACAATGTTAACAATACAACCTTGTTGTTGTTGCAAATATGGCGCAGCTGCTTGAGAGAGAAAATAAGGAGCTTTTAAATTGGTTCCCATCAGGTCTTGCCACTGTGCTTCGCTTGTTTCACCGACCTTAGTAGGATAAAAACTGGAAGCATTATTGACTAATACGTCTAACTGTCCCCATACGGAAACTGCCTTGTTAATCAGTGTGGTTATTTTTTTTTCATCTAAAATATCAGCTGGTAATAAAGCAACTGAATTTCGCCTTTGCTGATTCAGCTCTTTTTCCAGTGCGCTTGCCGAAAAAGATGATTGGCGATAATGAATAATAACCTTTGCTCCCGCAGCATGACAATAACGAGCAGTCATTGCTCCTAAACGCTCTGCACCACCCGTAATCAAAACAACCTTGTTATTTAAGCTACGATCAAGAATAATAGCCATAATTTTCCTTATCAACAAATTAGTGAACGCATTTATGCAAAAAAAGATTCAATTACCAGAACCCGATGAAAGCGCCAAAGCTCATAGTGAGGCATTGGTATCTTATATCAAACAGCAAATCCAAAGTCATCAAGGCAAAATCAGCTTTGAACAATATATGCAACTAGCCTTATATGCTCCCGGACTTGGCTATTATAGTGCAGGAATGCAAAAGTTTGGTAAAGATGGTGACTTTATTACCGCTCCTGAGATATCTCCCTTATTTGCCCAAGTTATCGCCATACAATGCCAACAAATACTTTCAGCAATAAAAACAGAAAGTGGCAATGGCGATATTCTTGAGTTTGGAGCAGGCTCAGGGAAAATGGCCGCAGACATTATACTTGAATTAGAAAAAAGACAAAACTTACCCGAATTTTATTATATTTTAGAGTTAAGTGCCGATTTACAGCAACGACAGCAAGATTACCTTAAACAACAAGCTCCTCACCTTTTTGACAAATTCCGCTGGTTAAATGAATTACCAGCAGGAAATTTTACAGGCGTGATTGTCGCAAATGAAGTCATTGATGCTATGCCGGTGAAACGCATTAAAATTCAACAGAAAAAATGTTATGAGTCCTTTGTTTGTATCGAAAATGATCGATTAAATTATTGTGACTTTTTAACTGACAATCCCGAGTTTACTCCTTATGTAGAAAAAGTGAATCATGCGATAAATCACCAAAAGCTGACCCCCGACTTTACTCCTTTTGATAAAGAACATGTTTATTATACCGAGGTGAATAGCTATGCCAAACAATGGATAAAAAGCCTAGCAAATTGCATGCAGCAAGGTGCTATATTATTAATTGATTACGGTTATCCAGAAGCAGAATATCTTCATCCGCAACGAAATAGTGGTACCTTAATGTGTCATTATCGTCACCACAGCCATGAAGAACCTTTTTTCCTACCTGGATTACAAGATATTACTGCCCATGTAAACTTTTCAGATATCAAGCAGGCAGCAGAAAAAAATCAATTAAAGCTCAATGGCTATACTACCCAGGCACATTTTTTATTATTGGGTGGTTTAGAAGAGCTCGCCCAAGATTTTGATCTTGAAGATACTATTAAGTTTGCTGAAACTAGCCGACAAATTAAAAAATTAACCTTACCTAATGAAATGGGCGAATTATTTAAAGTGATGTTATTAAGCAAAAATAAAGACTTTAATTTGCCTGCTTTTCAAATGGACATGTCCCACAAACTCTAAAGATTTTATTTATGGATATTTTACACATCATCGTTCTTGCCCTAGTACAAGGACTGACGGAGTTTTTACCGATCTCAAGCTCGGCACATTTAATTTTAATCCCAACATTATTGGAATGGCCCGATCAAGGTTTAGCATTTGATGTTGCCGTACATATAGGTACTTTAACTGCGGTTATTTGGTATTTTCGCCACGAATTACCCAAACTGTTTTTTGACTGGTGTTATTCCATTCGAGATAAAAAAACCGTTGGTGACAGCTCTTTAGCTTGGGGAGTTTTATTGGCAACCATTCCTGTAGGTCTGGCGGGATTGACGTTTTCATCACAAGTAGAACAACTAAGAAGTCCTATGGTGATTGCTTTTAGCACTATACTATTTGCTGGGGTGTTATGGCTAGCCGATAAAAAACCGAATCAAGAAAAAGACGAATATCAACTAACGCTCAATGCAATGCTGATTATTGGGTTTGCTCAAGCAATTGCTTTAATTCCAGGAACTTCTCGTTCCGGGATTACCATCAGTGCTGCGTTGTTATTGGGGTATAACCGCACTGGATCGGCACGCTTTTCATTTTTGCTTTCCATCCCCGTTATATTATTAGCTGGGGCTTTAGAATGTGTACACCTTTATGAAAGCAAAGAAGCAATTGACTGGTTTGCTTTAATCTTAGGCAGTCTATTATCAGCGATTAGTGCCTATTTTTGTATTGTGTATTTTATTAAAATAATCAACAAAATGGGACTGATGCCATTTATCATTTATCGATTATTGCTCGG
>CAYMMQ010000204.1:0-3563 GCA_964391585.1 uncultured Ectothiorhodospiraceae bacterium | reverse complement strand
GTAGAAGATTAATTCGGACGAATTAAAAACATGTACCAACACAAAAAACTTGACAATAACGGAAATTATGTTATACTATGTATGAGTGTTGATTATGTCTAAACCAAAACCACAGCTAGATCAATTCGATTTAGAGGCTGAGATTGAGGGGGATGCAATCAAAAGCCAAAATGACGTTCGTATTCATAAGGTTGGCAAAAGACTACAAAGGGAGCATAGTCTTATGACGCGAGGGGACAAAATTCAACAGCGTAGAGTTGAAAGACGATATATGGTTAATAAATACTGATTAAAAGGTATTAAATATATGACTTACGAAAAAACGAAGATTGACGCCGAAAATATAACTTTACAGGTTGCGAAGATTGTGAAGCAACTACGAAGCGACGGAAATAAATCGTCGGCTGATTTGCTTGACCAATTACTGGAACCCGGCGAAGCATCACCATTAGTAATTTTAATTCACAATGTATATTTGTTGGGCTATTGCGACGGCATAAAACTAGCCCTAGAAAAAACTTGACATTTATCAAAAATATATTATGTTTACAGTGGAGAACAAAAAATGGGTTTGACAATACATTATTCATTGAAAGCTGAGAAAGCTACGACCGATAAAGCAAAAGAGGCTGTTGAAAAACTGCGTCAACGAGCACTAGATTTGCCTTTTGAGCAAGTTAGTGATATTATTGACCTTAAAGGTAATGAATGTGATTTTAACAAAATGGATCGGGAGGATCCTCATTTTTGGTTGGCTATTCAATCAAGAGATCATTTAAGAATATCGGATAAAAAAAATGATGAAGTGGCGTGTTATGACGTAATTCCTACTAGGATTATTAGCATCTCTACTTGGCCCGGGAAAGGCTGTGAAGAATCCAACTTTGGACTTTGTCGGTATCCTAAGACCATTTTAGTGAACGGGGTAAAAACTCCTACTAAATTATTCGGTTGGTCATGGTCCTCATTTTGTAAAACTCAATATGCTAGTGATCCTAATTGTGGGGGGGTAAAGAATTTTATTAGATGTCATTTGTCGGTCATTAAATTACTTGATTATGCTAAAGAGTTGGGAATTTTGGACGAAGTACATGACGAAGGTAATTTTTGGGAGAAAAGAGATATTAAAGCATTAGTAGAGGACATTGGTGAATGGAATAACATGATTGCTGCTTTTGCCGGACAACTAAAAGACAGTTTTGGTGGTTCGGTTGTGGCACCAATCACTGACTACCCCAATTTTGAGCACTTAGAAGCTAATGGGGCTTGTTGAAAATGGTCAATTTTGTTTGACAAAGCTCATTTTAATAATATACTTTCTAAGAACAAGATGAAAGGAATATAAAATGAGGAAAGTTCATGTTAAAGCGGAATTAGATATTCTTGTTTATGCAAATGATGATGTTGATTTTGGCAGGGTGATGCAAGACTTTGATTTTTCTTGTAAATCACGCACTGACGATATTGATATTATAGATGTTCAGGTTGTTTCGACTGAGGTAACGGATAGCCGTTGAATATGATGAGAGGAATATAAAATGAGGAAAGTTCATGTCAAAACAGAATTAGATGTTCTTGTTCATACAAATGATAATGTTGATCTTGACAAGGTGATGCAAGACCTTGAGTTTTCTTGTATACCATGCACTGACGGTGTTGGTATTATAGATATTCAAGTTATTTCGACTGAGGTAACGAGCAGCCGTTTGGTTCGAGAATAAGCATAAAAATAATAAGGTAAACCAAAATGAAACATGTACTTGAAAAATCTGATTGATTTTTGTTGTCAATTAGGGATTGGAGTGCTGCGGTTTGGGGAAGCCATCTGTTTATAATGCTCTTTGGTAACATAGAACATTGTGGCAGGTGGCTTTTTTATATATTTTCCCGAGATACTATATTTTGACAATTCACAAAATTATGATATAGTTATAATGTTACGAGACGCAGAACAAACTCTGCGGTGTTTTGGAGCAAAATATATGAAAACAGAAAAAAAACTACATTATTATGGAGATTGTCGTACAATCTGCGATAGTGATACCTGGAATATCATGGCAAGTGATTTAGCTCGCCTTGTAGAAAATGGTCAACAAATTTCCAGAGAAGAGTTTATGGATCTTTGCGATGCTGATTCTTTTGATTTTGGCACTTGTTCTTATTGGTTCAACTCGGAGCACAACGTAGCTTGGGCATATAATGACAAAAAAGATATTGAGTTTTTCTTTGGAGAATAGCTTGACAATCGTGCTACATATGGTATACTGTTAATAGGAAAAACAAACCTAATAACACTGGAGCAAAAAAATGGGTTGGCTTTATTCATGCGGAGCAAGCAAAAAAGATGTTATTCAAGATGTTATCAAAAAACAATCTTGGGTTAGTTCTCATACTGGGTATACTAATGTTGTTGATACATTAAAATATGTTGTACGCGGCAACGTCGTATGGACCGTAAAACAATGCTCTCAAGATACAGGCGATATTGTTTACACTAAAAACCCGTTTATTGTCTGCTACTTGTTGGGAAAGCAAAAAGATTACGGTTGGGGGTACAAAGATATAGAGGAAAGTATGGGACCGTTTTATTATTCTTGCCCGTTATCATTTCTAAAAGACGTTCCGGTTACTAATCAAGGGTGGCGTGATAATGTTGTCAAGTACCGAGAGCATCGTTCAGTCTCAAAATCAAGCCAAAGTCGATGTCAAAAAACATTAGTTTAGTTTTGTGGCAAGGCGAATCTGCTTTTGATGCAAAACCAATTATGGTTATTGCAACCGGTTTAGGGCGAAAGTCCAAGAATGTAAAAACCGGAGATATGATACAAACATGGATACTAAGGTCTGATATTTATCCTATTGAAGCTGTTTGTACAGGCGATGATTTTTCCATATGCGGTGATTGCAATCATAGAATAGGTCAAAATAGATCTTGTTATGTAAATCTTCGCTCGCCTATTAATATCTGGAATAAATATGAACGTGGTGATTGTGAAGACTTCAATATGGATAAACATTTCCGTTTTTTCAATAATCGTTCAATACGTTTTGGCTCTTATGGTGATCCCGTCGCAGTGCCATTTTATGTTTGGGAGATGCTTATACCGATAGTCAAAAGCTGGACCGGATATACTAATAGCTGGCACAAACGTGGCACTGACAAACGATTCAAGAAGATTATTATGGCGAGTGTCAGCAGCAAGCAGGACCAAAATAAAGCTCGTTCCAAAGGTTGGCGTACTTTTAGAATAATGCCGATATTAAATCAAAAAATACTACAAAATGAGGTACAATGTCCTGCTTCGGCAGAGATGGGAAAACAAACTACATGCAATAAATGTTTGCTATGCAATGGAAAAACAGGCAAACATAAGAATGTAGCTATTGTTGTTCATGGACCAGCCAGGAAAAGATTTAAGGAAACTTATATTAATTAATTAGTTTAATAAAGATATTTATTACTTTGAGAACCTTCTAATTATTTTTTTTGTTATGGGATTAATTTTTACCAGAGATAGGATTTAACATGACTATTGTTAAGAAAAAAGTCAAAAGAGAGACAA
>CAYMMQ010000203.1:0-3567 GCA_964391585.1 uncultured Ectothiorhodospiraceae bacterium | reverse complement strand
AGCTCAAAGTTCCAGTCGGATATTTCGCCCCGCAGAATCGGATACTGTCCACCGTGCTCAAAATGGGTCAAGCCAAAGAAAGATCGCGTTATCACTTTTACGTCAGCATCAATGGAAACATTACCTGTATTTTTCACCAAAGGATGTAGAAGAAAATTGCCGTCATTTCTTTTGGTTACGGTAAATCCGGCTATTTCTAGTTTTCTTTTTAATTTCCCCGGAATAGTAATGGCAACGCGAAGCCCAGTGCGGAATGATAAACTAACTCCGCTTTTGGCGCCGGTTTTTTCCTTTCTTTCCTGCATCACGATACAACCGTTATGCTCGCCCACACTAGCATTCTTCGGAACTGTTATGGTGAAGGGAATAATTTTGTTACTTTTCGAATCAATTGTTACCTCTGTTTGTTCAAGTTCAATCCACTCGCCGACATCTTTGGGCGTCTTTGATTTTTGGGCACAAGCAAACGCACCTCCGGTGGATGGAGTAGAGTCGGTAGCATACACCAACAGTGTTTTTTTCTTGGTGGTATTGTTAATTACTTTAATTCCTTCTTCCTGAATATCGCCCAGCTTAAGCGTGTGGACAAAGATTGATTCAGTGCGGGGATTGTCGGCCCGCGGATATGCTGGTCTGCCACCCAGACCGCCATATTCAATGGCTTGTGTCGTTTGTAGAGAGATAAATAACAAGAAACCAGAAGCAAGTACGGTCACCACACTCATACCAATAAATCGTGCCGTTGTATTTTTGGTGCTTAAATTTCGCATAATTTTTTAGAGCGTTTAGCTTGCAACAATGGAAAGCACCATACTAATGCTGTAATCGCTTGCTGCTGGTTGTTCTGCCGGAATTTTCTGGCTGATACTTACTCCCTGTAATGTCCAGTCACCAATGTCGTCAGATGCTACTGCGCCGGTTAAAACCGTGATAGTGTCGGTTGTGCCTTCATTATAACTGTTTGAAGAACCAAGCGTAATATTGCTTGTACCGCAATTTGCGCAATTTCCTGCTGCTAAAGTGGCCCCTGATGGGTCAACTGTCATCTGTCCAGCAAGACTGTCAGTATCCCCTCCATCAGTACAGCCGGAGCCGGTTGGATCATTAAAGTCAAAATCAGTACCGGCGCTACTCCACGTATCCGTGGTAGCATTTGCCGCCAAACTTACAACCCAGCCAGCATCCGCTGCATCAGGATTTGAAACATAAATTTGCTCGGTTGAAGTTCCAAAAGAGCCGGTATTGGTCTGACAGCTAAAACTGAAAGTTGCCGCACTCATTGCCATAGTTGGACTTCCGACCGTAACATAACTGGCGTCCACAATATCAACCGCAAGGGTGCCGGAATTAATGTTTTGGGTAAAGCTTGATGTGGACGATGCCAAAACATATGTCAAACCACTCAAACTACCAGTTATCACAATTGCCAACGCAAGTGCCAAGGAGATATTCAATTTTTTAAGCATTTTTCTGATTATTTTTTGCATAGTGTTTAATAATAATTTATAACTATATTATAACTTATAACACGAAAAAATTTCATATGCAACCCCAAAATATTTATTGACACCCGGATCGTCTGGCGCGTAATTCTGTGGATGGAAACAGAATTATCTATCTTTTGGATTACGGGCATTTAACGATGTTAAAGTCTCCAACACTAGAGGTGGTGGATACGGTCAATCAACCACCTCCCGAAAAATGTCGTTAAAAAAATCATCTTGTCTTGTTGTGGTGTCGCGTACCGGATTTGAACCGGTGTTACATGGATGAGAACCATGCGTCCTGAGCCACTAGACGAACGCGACTATAAACCAAATCTTCAGCAAGTCAAGATTTGACAGATGACTTTTAATTTAATATAATTTTATCATTAGACCCCTATACAAACAACCTCATGGGGGTTTTTTAATATAAAGATATGTCTAATAACAATCCAAAACATCAAATATCAAAAAAAGGCTTTAAAAAAGTTCAACAAGAATACCAAGAACTAAAAAAAGTCAAACGACCTCAAGTAGTTGAAAGAGTCCAAAAAGCCAGAGCCATGGGTGACCTTTCTGAAAACAGTGAATATCATTCAGCTAAAGAAAGTCTTCGGTTCATAGATAGAAGAATTCGAGAATTAGATGAGATCATTAATAACGCTCAAGTACTTGATGAAAAGCTAGATGTAACGACAGTTCAAATTGGAAATAAAGTTGTTATCAAACATGACAATAAAAAAGAAGAGTATATGATTGTTGGTGAATACGAAGCTGATCCATTAAAGAAAAAGATCTCTTCATCCTCACCTATTGGCCAAGCATTGATCGGTAAAAAAAGCGGAGATAAAGCAACAGTTAAAACACCAGCTGGAGAAGTCATCTATGATATTATCCATTTAGAATAAGATTCCATAATGGGATCGATTAACTTCAAAGGAATTGTTGATACAACCTTTCGAGAAGGACAGCAATCACCTCTCCTTTTTGATACTTACAAATATCGTTTCAATCTCGAAGATAAAAAGAATTTAATTAAAGCTTTAATTAAATTAGGTATTAGGCGTTTTGAGTTTTTTTCTCCGATTGTTTCGACAATAAAAACTAAAGAATTTAAAAAATTAAAAGAATACGCTTTATCAATTAACAAAGATAAACTTTACTTTTTAGCTCACTGCCGATGCCATCCAACTGATATTGAAAAAGCAATAAAGGCTGGTTTTAATGGTTTGCATCTTTACATGGGTATCTCTGAAAAGACCATAAAAGACAGCTACCAGAAAAATAGAAAAGATGTTTATAAACAAATTATAAAAACCGTTGTTGAAACAAGAAAAAAATATCCAGACATTTATCTCAGATACAGCACTGAAGATGCTTTTCGAACAGATATTAAAGACGTCTATGATATTTATGATAAAATCCATCTTTATGTGGAGACTTTAGGCTCTCCAGATACAGTGGGCATTGCCCGCCCAGATATTGTTGCCAAAAGGATAAAAATGTTAAAAAAAAGGTATCCTAAAAACAATATTGAATGTCATTTTCATAATGACCAAGGAAACTCTATAATCAATGCGGTTACAGCTGTTAACAATGGAGCCGAATTTATTGACGCTACTATTTGGGGATTAGGAGAAAGATCAGGCATTACCTCAATTACTGGTCTTTTACTTAATTTAACATTAATCAACAAAAACATAACCAAAAAGTATAATCTCAAACTCTGTTATCCTCTAAATGTTCTCATGGGAACAATTTTAAAAATCCAAGTCCCATATAATGAACCTGTTTCTTTAACTAATCGAACTCATATTGCTGGTGTCCACCAAAAAGCAGTTCTAAAAAACGGATCTGTTTATGAGGCTTTAAATTTAGAAAAATTTGGCGTTTCTAAACACCAGCTCCTTTTAGGCCCATTAACTGGTTGGAACTTAATTTATTACTATCTTAAAGAAATAGAGAACTATCAACTTAGTCATGATCAAGCTAAAAAAATATCTAAGGAATTTAAAAACAAGATTAATAAAATAAATAAAAATAATTCACCAGAAAAACTTATCTTCTGAATTGCCACAAAATA
>CAYMMQ010000202.1:0-3637 GCA_964391585.1 uncultured Ectothiorhodospiraceae bacterium | reverse complement strand
ATGACTACCGACTACCGACTACCGACTACCGACTTTATCTTATGACTAACGACTAAAATGCAAACAATACCTAAAATTGACCTAAAAGGTTTACCTGAAAATGCGCAGCAAGAAGTTTACGACTTTTATTGCTTTATAAAACAACGTGTTCAGGAAGATAAAATAATAAGGCAAATAGATGAAACTACTCTGCTAAGCCAATCGAGTTTAGCTCAGGATTGGGACAATGAAGAAGAAGATAAAGCATGGAAAGAGTTTCAGTAGGTGATATTGTATTTGTCAGATTTCCTTTCACTGACTTAAGCCATTATAAACTTAGACCAGCAATAATAATGGCAAGGTTAGAAAAAGATGATTACATCATGTGTCAAATTACCAGCAAAAACTACCATGATAAAAAAGCGATACTTATTCAACAACAAGACTTTTCATATGGAAGCTTAAATAAATCGAGTTATATAAGACCATCTAAACTATTTACAGCAAACGCCAGTATAATTGAAAAAACTCTAGCCCATATAAAAAATGAAACAAGAAATAAAGTGATTGATAGCATTATAAACATATTTAAATCTGAATAAACTTAAAACAGATTTATGACTTTTACTAAAGACTAACGACTAAGGACTTGTTTTATGACTATTGACTTTCTTTTCTCGACTAATGACTTCTCTTCAAAGACTAAGAAAAAATAATGAACACTGAAGAAATCTAAAGGTAGCTATAACTCTTAAACCTGAAGGTCGATTTATGATTGCAGATGGCTTAATAAAAAGTCTGGATGTGCCGGATAAAAATATTGATAACATTTGGATTGAATAAGCCGAGAACCACCTCAAAGCTTATAGAAATGGTAGACTTAAAGGAATACTGGTGGAAGAAGTATTTAGTGAATAAGTTTTTATTTATGGAAAAGTTTAGGAGTAATATACAATGAAACAATATACAGCCATTATTGAATACTGCAGAGATACTCAACTTTATGTTGCATATGTTCCTGGATTTGATGGAGCACATACACAAGCCGAAACATTAGATGAGCTTCAAAAAAACATTAAAGATGTGTTAGAAATGTTGCTTGAAGATGGAGAGCCAAAACTTAGCTCTGAATTAGTGGGCACACAAAATATTTTAGTTGCGTAGCGGACTTGGAAAATTATGGGGTATTTATCCAGTACTTAAACCATCTGAAGTTATTACCATATTAATAAACTTAGGCTTTAAAGAAGTGAGACAACGCGGTTCACATAAACAGTTTCGTCATCAGGATGCTCGAGCGACTACAGTTCCTTTTCATAAAGGCAGAGATATATCACCTATTTTACTTAGGCAAATATGTAAAGATATTGACGTAAAAATTGAAGATTTCTTAAATAAAAAATGATTTTTTCTTTTGACCAACGACTAACGACTAACGACTAACGACTAACGACTAACGACTAACGACTAACGACTAAATCATGCGTTTAACACAGAACTATATAGATAAGATAAAACAAACTGCTCAACAGTTAATGGGAGAAAATACTCTTGTTTGGTTATTTGGCTCTCGTATTGACGACTCTTTAAAAGGTGGTGATATCGATTTATTGATAGAAACTGACAAGCCCATATTAAATAGAGCAGAGATGAACGCAAAATATACGGCCTTATTACAACAACAATTAGGTGATCAACGTTTTGACATCCTTTTACATGATCCCTCAACACCTATGCAGAAAATCTATTCGATTGCAAAAAAACAAGGTATACGTTTATGACCGACAATATGGCTTTTATTAGATTTAAACAACTACTGATAATGACTTATAAAGAAACAGTTTGTTTGACACAAACCGATACACGACTTTTCAGCCAAACGATTGATCAAAACTGGGTCAAAGAGCTTGAATTGAATCAAGATAAATCTGAATTATTAGATGCTTTTAGCGCTCGTTATGGTCGCTTGCAAGATACATTAGGGGATAAACTACTGCCTAGTTTTTTAAATATTCTAGCTGAACCAATTGGCAGTAATATTGACAACCTTAACCGAATAGAAAGATTAGGCTTACTAAGCTCTGTAACAGACTGGTTGGAAGCGAGAAATATCAGAAATAAAATGGTTCACGAATACATTGATGATGCAGATCTGTTAATGATGTCGATCAATAGAGCGCATGAGCTAGTTAAATTATTAATTGAAACCTATAATCAGATTAACCATTATGCAAAGGAACGATTTGATGATAATGATTGGCCGGCTATTATTCAATATTAAAAACTATTGATGCTTGATTTTTTAGTCTTTTACTCTTGCTTTTGACTAACGACTAACGACTAACGACTAACGACTAACGACTAACGACTAACGACTAACGACTTCTCTATACCGACTTTAACTACCCATGAAAATAGCCATAGTAGGAACAGGATATGTAGGACTTTCACTCAGTATGTTACTAGCACAACATCACCAAGTGATTGCCTTAGATATTATGCCAAAAAAAATTGACCAACTTAACAATAAGCAATCCCCCATTTCTGATCCTGAAATTGAAAATTTCCTAAAGAATAAAGCTCTAAACTTTAAAGCAACACTTGATAAACAGCTAGCATATCAAAATGCCGTTTTTGTTATTATTGCAACACCAACAGACTATGAACCGCAAAGTAATTGCTTCAATACCGACTCAGTAGAAGGCGTCATCAAAGATGTGATAGACATTAACCCCGATGCAGTAATGATAATTAAATCCACCGTTCCAGTAGGTTTTACAAAAAAAATAAAAAAAAAGCTCAATACAAACAACATCATCTTTTCTCCAGAATTTCTTCGTGAAGGCAAAGCACTTTATGATAATTTACATCCAAGTAGAATTGTAATAGGTGAACAATCCGTGCGAGCGACAACTTTTGCTCAACTGCTACAACAAGGAGCCATTGAAAATAATATACCACTACTTTTTACCGACTCAACAGAGGCAGAAGCAATAAAGTTATTTGCCAATACCTACCTTGCAATGCGAGTAGCATATTTTAATGAACTAGATGGCTATTGCGACACCCAAGGCCTTAGCGCTCGCCACATTATTGAAGGGGTAGGACTAGATCCCCGGATCGGCAATCACTACAATAACCCATCTTTTGGGTATGGTGGATACTGTCTTCCCAAAGACACCAAACAACTTTTAGCGAATTACCAAAACTTACCCAACAATATTATCCACGCCGTAGTCGAAGCAAACGAAACTAGAAAAGACTTTATAGCTAAAAACATATTACAACAAAACCCTAAAACCGTAGGTGTTTACCGCTTGATAATGAAAAACGACTCAGACAACTATAGAGCCTCAGCCATATTAGGCGTCATTCAAAGAGTTATTAACAAAGGAACGAAAGTCATTATCTATGAACCAACACTAACTCAAACACAACTACAGCACTGCGATATTGAAAATGACTTAGCAAAGTTCAAACAAAAAACAGATCTAATCATAACCAACAGACTTAATAAAGACCTAAACGATGTGATAGCTAAAGTATACACACGGGATCTATTTGAAAGGGATTAGCAGTAGGGATGGATATCTATTGTTAAACAAACATATCTCATCACTATAACCACCCCGTCGCAGACAAGTTTTTCGTAATATAC
>CAYMMQ010000201.1:0-3644 GCA_964391585.1 uncultured Ectothiorhodospiraceae bacterium | reverse complement strand
TGGGTTTATTAGGTTCTAGGATTAAGCCACGTTTTTGGTAATAACGAATGGTTTCAATATTAATATTCGCTTGCTTTGCTAGGTTTCCTATGGTTAGTGATTTCTTTGTCATAAGCAATTTTTAGTCTATACCTGTAATCATTTGAATTTTCATCTTTTATTCTTAATACGTGAACTTATTAGATTAACGTGACAGCAAGTTTCCCGTACCTGTCAAGTTGAAAGATTCGCTATATTTTTACATCTGATTTATGTTGAGTAACATAGTTTTTACCTAAAACTACCACTAATATACCACCAAGAACCATAGCGGCTGAAATAGTGAAGCGGAATGTGATTGATTCAGACGCAAACACAACACCGCCCAATGCCGCAATAACTGGGACAGACAGCTGAAGAACGGCTGCTTGAGTAGAAGAGATGCCACCAAGTGCAACATACCATATTGTGTAGCCGATTCCCGATGTGATGCCGCCGGATATTACAGCCAATACGATACCTTCAGATGAATAATTTATGTTGTCAATTGTAGAAATAGCTAATATCAAAATAAAGGGTATAGTCCTTATAAAATTATAAGCAGTGTCCATAAGTGGGTTCTTTGAACCACGCCCTTTTAAGGTATAAAAGCCCCATGCAATCCCAGCCACAGTCATAAGCAAAAAACCGGAAACTGATGGCATGGTAACACCGGGCAAAATAAGATAAATAAAACCGATAAAAGCGATAACTACCCCAGTCCATTCAGTAATAAGTAATCGTGTGCCAGAAAGATGAGACAGAAAAATCATTGTAATCTGAACTGAACCAAATAGAATAAGTGCGCCAGTACCCGTGTCTAATGAAATATAAGCATAAGAAAAAGTGACGGCATAAAGAAATAACATGAAACTGGCAGCCCAACTACCCTTAGTAGATACCTCCTTAGCTTGTCCAGTAGTGCTTATGATTATTAGTAGAACAAAAGCACCTGATAGTAATCGTATAACAGTAAAACTAGATGCATCAATCGCTTCATTTCCTAATGCTATGCGGCATAGCACGGAGTTAGCAGCAAATGCAATTAATGCCAAGCCAGTAAGAATGATTGTTTTAAATAAATTATTATTAATCAACTTTTATCCTTAAAGATCATAATATTTGCAAAAAACAAACAAATCAATGTGTCTCTACTAAGTTTTTGTCCAAATTTATAAATGCCTTCCTTTATCATTCGGATGTATTTATTAATAATTTTCGCATTGAAATAAGTTAGAAGAAATATCTGAGAACACCCTACCTAATTTACACGCCATCTGGAAAGGTTGCATATAACAAATCGGCAGGGTGGAATTATACTTTGATTATTTATTGACTACACAAAATCTACGCCCTAAAATTTTTATCCCAGCCTGCACGTTGTAGTTTTCCTGCTACAATATCCTTAAAAGGATGAACTTTGACTAAGTTTAATAAAACTGGCCTTATTGCTCCCAAATTCCTTTAGCTTCATTCAATACGGGAATAACAACACTAATCATCGTAAAAATTCATTCTAAATTAACTAGTAGGCTCTCCGAGAGGCTCATAACCATTACTACAATGCGCCACCACAACTACTTCCTTGACCGGCCGTGCACCCATAGCAATGCTCTGCAGTGACAATAGAATTACCCTGACCATCTTGCTCCAATAAGTCCTCGACATTCATCGCTAGACGATTTTTTCCCAGCATTGGCAATTCCAACATTTGATTAAAATCACAATCAAATAAATCACCTTGCCAGTCAACACTCATCATATTGCGACACATTACCGCTTGCAAGTTATCAGGCAAGTAACTATCTCGTAATAATTGCATATACTCTTCAAATTTTCCTTTCGAAATTAATGAACTGCCAAAGCGCTTAATTGGCATGTTCGTAATCGTAAACAAATTATTGAAGTCAATATCAAACTTTTCTTTTAGAATTTTTTTATACGAAGATTGTAGTTCAGTTTGTGAGGGAGGTAAGTGTGCTCCAATCGGATTATAGACCAAATTAAGCGTCAAACCGCTACCTTCTTTGCCGTAACCCAGCTTATTTAATTTTTGTAGGCCATAAACACTACCATCAAACACCCCTTTTCCTCGTTGTTTATTCACATTTTCTTCAGAGTAACAAGGTAATGATGCGATAACTTCTACTTTATTTTCTGCCAAGAAAACAGCGAGATCTTCCTGTCCCGGCTCATCTAAAATCGTTAAATTACAACGATCCATCACATGAACTCCCAGCGCTCTTGCTTGCAATACCAAATAACGAAAATTTGAATTCATTTCTGGTGCACCACCGGTCAAATCCAAGGTTTTCACTTTACCTTTCTTTAAAAACCGAATGATCTTTTCAACTGTCGCCGAACTCATGTTTTCTTTTCGCTTAGGTCCAGCATTTACGTGACAATGCAAACATTGTTGATTACATAAAGCCCCCAAATTCACCTGTAAAACTTCTAACTCTCCCCGTTTAATTTCAGGGAAATCGGTAACCTTCAGTAAAGGCAAGGTTGCGTGCATTGTGTTTCTCCTAGTTTCTATTTAAATCCCAATCATAAGAAATATCTGAATATATTTTTATATTCATCGGCAAATTTTTTCGATATTTCTTTATGAAGGTAGCAATACCACCAACACTATCGAAATCTTCTTCAAACCAACCAAATATTTTAGAAACTTCAGCCACTTGTCCTTTAAGCCGAAACCCCTTCCCCTTATTCTGCAAAAAAAGCTGGCTTTGATCATTTAATTGAACGGAAAGTTTCTCACTCATATACGGCTCAGCCCTTAAGTCTGGGCAGCTGATAGAAGCACAAACGATCGCCATATGGATTCGAGGTTCACCCAATTTTCGCAAAACCTCATGTTCAATTTCATTTAAAGTGACTACTTTGTGGTTAATTTTTCCCACATCTTTTTTCCACACAGAAACAAATAAACTGCCCACATCTTTAATACTCTCTATGGGCCAATGATCCAAAACCATTTTAATTGCAAGGATGTTATAAGCGTTAATATAAAACGCAAGTTTTTCCTGATTGCCCGTTAACTCGTTAGTATCAAAATTCTCAATTTGTGTAACAACTTTTAAATACAAGGGATTTTTTTTAATCCCCATATAATCTACCGTCATAAGCGAAATCTCATGCCGTTTCCCCAACTTTACATGCTGACTTAGTAACGAGGCATAATCTGACCATTCAGGCTCTTTAGCCTGTAGATATCCAGTAAATATCAACACAAAAATGATGATAAAAAGTGTGTTCATTTCTTTCATTATCCTGTACCTATCGTTAGTGTTTTTTGTCATAAGCAATTTTTTGTCTATTTAAGAATAATATCAATACATTATAGTTTTATTTCCCTAATTTGTTATTCAATAATATAACCGTCCTGATTACCCATAACTTTCTGCTATGCTTAGAAGTTTCAGAGGCAAATGTGGTCATATAGGCAACCAGGGAAGAAAACCATTCAACTGGACTCGTCGATTGAACCGATAGCAAAACTCAGCTAAATAGTGTTGCCAGTATCAATTGAATTTTTTCCAAGTATACTTTCGAGTAGTTTTATTTTTTTTCAAATGCATCAATTACTGCACCTTTAACTATAACTTCATCATCTTTAA
>CAYMMQ010000200.1:0-3645 GCA_964391585.1 uncultured Ectothiorhodospiraceae bacterium | reverse complement strand
TTATTTTGAGTATAAACTTATAATTGTGATACGATAGGTTTCATTATTTGATGGGGTTTTTTGACGCTGGGGTGAGATTTGATTAATAAGATATTAATAGCAAATCGAGGTGAGATTGCCGTGCGCATTATTCGTGCGTGTCGGGAAATGGAAATTATTTCCGTGGCGGTTTATTCTGAAGCTGATCATGATGCACTGCATGTCAAAATGGCAAATGAAGCTTATAACTTAGGTCCTAGTCCTGTTGCCGGTTATTTGAACGCCCACCGATTAGTGAATATTGCCATTGCTTCTGGTTGTGATGCTATTCACCCTGGTTATGGCTTTTTATCCGAAAATGCAACATTTGCACAGGTGTGTGAAAAAAGAAAGATCAAATTTATCGGCCCTCATTCTAGTGTGATTAATAAATTAGGCGATAAAATTGAAGCTCGTAAAACCATGTTGGCTGCAGGTGTTCCTGTTACCCCCGGGAGTGTGGAGAATTTAGCTTGCATTGATGATGCCATCAATTTGGCTAATGAGATTGGTTATCCGGTGATGTTAAAAGCAACATCAGGTGGAGGTGGTCGTGGTATTCGCGAATGTTTTAATGAGCAAGATTTACGTCAATTTTATCCTCGTGTAATTTCTGAAGCCAGCAAAGCATTCGGTTCTGCAGAAGTGTTTATGGAAAAATGTATTGTTAATCCTCGTCATATAGAAGTGCAAATTTTAGCCGATGAATGCGGCAATACCATTCACTTATTTGAGCGAGATTGCTCGATTCAACGTCGTCATCAAAAACTGATTGAAATTGCACCTTCCCCACAACTTAATGAACAACAACGTGATTTTATCGGACAAACTGCTGTAAAAGCGGCTAAAGCTGCTGCTTACACGAATGCAGGAACCGTTGAGTTTTTATTAGATGAGTCAGCTAACTTTTATTTTATGGAAGTGAATACTCGCTTGCAGGTTGAGCATACTATCACAGAGCAAATAACCGGTATTGATATTGTGCAAGAGCAAATTCGAATAGCTAATGGTTTAGAGTTACGTTATCAGCAACAAGATATTGTCAAGCGTGGTTTTGCAATGGAATTTCGAGTTAATGCCGAAGATCCGCAAAATGATTTTTTGCCCAGTTATGGACGTATTACTCGTTATTATGCATCAGGAGGCCCTGGAGTTAGAACGGATGCTTCTATTTACACAGGATATGAGATCCCTCCATTTTTTGATTCCATGTGTGCCAAGTTGATTGTATGGGGAATGACTTGGGAAGAAGTGATTGCAAGGGCGAAAAGAGCGTTAAGTGATATGCGTTTGTATGGGGTAAAAACGACCATCCCTTACCAATTATCTATTTTAAATTCTGCTGATTTCGTATCGGGTAGTTTTGATACCAGCTTTGTGGAACAACACCCCGAGTTAATTAAATATTCGTTACTTTATTCGAATCAACATATTGCGGTGGCGATAGCTGCTGCTATTGCAGCTCATGAAGGTATGTAATATGCCCATAATCATTGAAAATGCAGACTGAGTTTAGAATTTTATTTATAAAGTTCTTATCTTAAGATAATTTTTTGTTATCGCTGCATTTCCAAGCATAACGGGCATAGTTTATCTTTTTTACCTTAAATTTTGGAAATAGTTATGTCAAAAGTTAACATTACTGAAACGGTTTTGCGTGATGGTCACCAATCATTAATTGCTACCCGTATGCGTACGGAAGATATGCTACCTATTTGTGATAAGTTGGATAAAATTGGTTTTTGGTCTTTAGAGGTTTGGGGAGGAGCGACCTTTGATAGTTGTATCCGCTTTATTAAAGAAGACCCTTGGGAACGCTTACGTTTGTTACGTGAAAAATTGCCTAATACTCGTTTACAGATGTTATTGCGTGGGCAAAATTTATTAGGTTATCGTCATTATTCGGATGATGTCGTTAAAAAGTTTATCGAACTATCGGCTAAAAACGGCATTGATGTGTTTAGAATTTTTGATGCCATGAATGATATTCGTAATCTACAGGCGTCTATTGAGGCAACTAAAGAAAATAACAAACACGCTCAAGGCACTTTATCCTATACCACCAGCCCGGTTCATAATGTCAAGCTCTATACTAAAATGGCAAAAGAGTTACAGCAAATGGGCTGCGATTCAATAGTGATTAAAGATATGGCAGGATTATTAACACCTTATGCTACATCAGAATTATTTAAGGCTTTATTAGATGTAGTTGATGTACCGATTCATCTACATTGTCATGCCACAGCAGGATTAGCGTCGATGTGCCACTTAAAAGCAATTGAAGCAGGTTGTTGTCATATTGACACCGCTATTTCAGCCTTTGCTGAGGGTACTAGCCATACAACAACTGAGAGTATGGTTGCAGGTTTATATAATACTCCTTATGATACGGAGCTAGACTTGGTTAAACTGCAAGAAATTGGTGCTTATTTTTATCAGGTAAGGAAAAAATATCATCAGTTTGAAAGTGAATTTACCGGTATTGATACCAGAGTACAAGTGAATCAAGTCCCAGGGGGGATGATTTCAAATCTCTCTAATCAATTAAAAGAGCAGGGTGCTTTAGCAAGAATGAACGAAGTACTTGCTGAAATTCCTAAAGTGAGAAAAGACTTGGGATATCCCCCTTTAGTAACACCCACCTCTCAAATTGTAGGTACACAGGCTGTTTTTAACGTGTTATCTGGAGAGCGTTATAAAAATATTTCCAATGAAGTAAAACTATATTTACAAGGAAAATATGGTAAAGCGCCGGGTAAAGTTGACGCAAAGGTAAAACAAATGGCGATTGGTAATGAACAAGTTATTGATGTTCGGCCTGCAGATTTGTTAAAACCAGAATTAGAAAAATTAACCGCTGATATTGACGTTTTAGCTGAGTCAGAAGAAGATGTCTTAAGTTATGCTTTATTTCCTGACTTGGCAAAAGAATTTATGCAACAGCGCCGGGATCATACTTTGCAGACTGAGGTGTTACTGGATAAAAATGAAGGGGCTTGTAAAACGGTAGCACCGACAGATGTTTTAGTAAGACTACACGGAGAAAAATATCATATTAAAGTGACAGGAACCGGACATGCTAATCAAGAACAACGTCCTTATTATTTAAGTATTGATGGTGTTCCTGAAGAAGTAATGGTTGAAGTACTTGGTGAACTTGATGTTTCTGGTGGTAAAAGTAGTGCGCCAGCAACAAGTTCTAATAAAGGCTCGAAACGACCTAAAGCAGTTGAAGCGGGACATGTCACTACGGCTATGCCGGGAGTGATTATTGATGTATTAGTCGATATTGGCGATAAAGTAAAAGCGGGAGCACCACTGATTGTTGCTGAAGCGATGAAGATGGAAACAGAGATTCAAGCACCGATTAATGGAAAAATTGAGCAGATTTATGTAAAAAAAGGGGATTCGGTCAATCCTGATGAATGTTTGATTGAGATTGTGGCTGAGTAAAAGTCTTTAGTCTTTAGTCTAAAATCAAATACTCAAGGGGTGAAACTGTGTGCTCTAGCTTCCCCTCTCGCCTAAAAGCGCCTAATTTTGGTAGAAAAGGGGGATTGAGGGGGATTTTACTTTGGTTGATCTGATGTTGGTTTTAAAAGATCAAATCTCCCCTAGCCCCTCTTT
>CAYMMQ010000199.1:0-3698 GCA_964391585.1 uncultured Ectothiorhodospiraceae bacterium | reverse complement strand
TTGTGCATATAAATATAAGGTCTAATGCCCTTAACCTCGATACGGTTACTAGCATCAACAGTAAAAGACTGTGAAAGAGTTGTTTTTAATTCCTCAACTACTAATGTGGTCATTTTTGCTCTCGCACTGATAAAGTAACTTCAAAGAAAAATGCCGTTGTGCTTTTAGCACTTGGCTCTGTCTTTAATTTATAAAACCCGTTAAATCTATTCTCATTACTTACTAGAGAATTAGTATTATCGCCTATTTTCACAAAGAATGGTTTTACTGTACGTCGATTGTCGTACACTTCATATATAGCATCCATTTCTGTAGTGTTCATTACTGAGAATTTAAGCGAGTTTAATTCTTTTTGGCTTCCCATATCGTCTATGTATTCTTGTCCGTATCTAGTTTTAGAAACCTTTTTCATATCTTTATTTTTATAACTGAATCCATAATCAACCCCGTTTGTTGGAATAGTTGTCGCTTTGCCTATGAATATATTTGCAAGCTCACAATAACCAAGCGTAGAAGTTAAAACTAACCGCCAATATCTATAATTTTGCTCAGAAGATAATTCCTTGATACCTATTCCAAACGTGCTATCGAATGTCATGGTTGTGGTAAATGCTGGAGCTCCCCATGAATCAGTTGCGTTTGCCTCGATTGTAATTGTAGAGACTCCAAATCCGTTTCTCCAATTATCTACAAGAGCAATAGTATCCACTGGTTCAATAGAGCCCATATCAAAAACGACTGAATCACTATTAGTAGTTGACCGCCAATTTTTAGTACGAAAGTCGTGTTGTAAATTGCTTAATGGGTATTGTGCATTAGTAGTTGAAGCACTTAATTGTGCTGTTTCTACTAAATTATTATAGAAAAACTTAATCATACAGCTAAACTAAACCCTTCCTCTAACGCTGTTCTAGTTGCGCGAGCTACTTCTTTATTGTCTATGTTTAAAACTATCGGCTGAGCCAGTAACGCCTCAATTACTCCATTATTGTCTTGCGGTCTTTCTGCTCCCGTAGCAATATCAAAAAGATTTCTTTGTTCAGACCCATTTAAAAACATTTCCCCGCGTCTAGCCGTTATCGTAACATCGTCTGGGCCACCAGTAGCACCGCTAAAGCCACCCACTACACCACCGTTAGCAAACGCAGGCGGCTTAGCTGAGGCAATTTTGGCCCCTTGTATTGCCATTGCAGCCCCCACTAACCCCGCTAGTGCAAAGTTAAATGGTGGCGGTGCTGATGCAAGAGCTTTTGAAACAGCTGCGGCTGCATTTATTCCATGATTAGCAACGGCCGCCGCTTTACCTATAGCAAAACCCGCACCCGATGATGTTTGCTGTAATGTAGCTATGGCACCTAGTGTACTTTGCAGATTTTGAACTCTTTGCTTACCTGTTAATGCATCAAATTTCTTTTGAAATAAAAACGACTGCTCTTCTATTTTCTTAGACTTGGCGGCTGCATCTTCTTTCTTTTTAAGAAGTATTGCTTGTTTATTTGATTCCGATTGAATAATTCTTTTATCAGTGGTTTCTTTTATTACCGCTTCATTTAATATTGATTCGTTTAATCTTTCAGCTATAGATAGAGTTGTTTCAGCAAAAGCCTCTTTTTCTTCTATTCTTTCAGCATTTGCCGCTCTCTCTACTTCTCTACCTAATTCTGTTATATTTATTTGAGCCTGAACTGACTCTTTTAATTTATCAGCTGCCTCTGTGCTGACTCCAAGAAAAGAACTAACACTAGATATGCTCTCAAGTATACCTACAGTAAATTCCCTTATCCCTTGCAATGCTCCCAGTGCTGAATCAGCAAGGAAAGATATAAAACTCTTGGTTGAGCTTATCATATTATTAAAACCAACCAACGCCTTAGATGCTATTTCGATGCTTCCAGTAAAGGCCCCTATTAAAGCATTACCAGACAGCTCTTGAAGGCTTTTAGTGTTTCCTTTAACTTGTCCGTCAAATTCAAGTATCCCTTTAGATAAACCCTTTATCGCAGCAATAACAACAGGATTTTGAGTTATTATGAAACCGAATGATTCCTGTAAGTCGCCCCACGTGTTAGATAACTGTTGAGTGGCACCTGAGTAAGTGTTTACTTGAGCGGCCGCAGAACCACCGAATTTTGTTTGTAATGTATCTAAAACTTTGGCAAAGGTTTCGGCATTATCAGAGCCGCGCTTAACTATAACACCATATCTGGAGAGCGAACCTATTTCTCCTGTTGCTGCCTTTCCTAATAATGTAGCCGCAGCCGTTAAATCTATTCCTAGTGCTGCTGACATATCAAGAGCTGCTGCTGTCGCTTGTTTTAAAGCATCCTCTTCTAAATTTCCTAGCGACTGTATAAGAGCAGCATTTGTCAGTATGGCTTCATCGCCAAATTTTGTTACAGCTTGTAATGATGAAGCGTATTTTTGAAAACTATTACTAGCCTCTTCTGAGAATTGGCCGGATAAAACTAAAGATGTGTTAAATTTATTTATTGCATCTTCTTGAATCGCTGCGGCATCAGTAACAACGCTGAAACTATTTGCAATACTTCTGAAACCTGCTGAAACAGCACCTAAGGCTTTCCCCGCAAGATTGGCCGCCAAGTTTCCCGCAAAGGAAGCTATTGCTGCATCCATACGATTGGCAGAACGAACAGTCTTTTTTGAAGTTTTATCAAACGCCTTATCAAACTTAACAATAGCTTTAGTCGCTTGACCTTCGTTTACCGTTAAGTCAATTTCTACCTTATTAGTCATTTAGAGTTAAACCTTTTAGCAGTGATTTCTTTTTTAGTTTCTAATTCTTCTATTAAATTTTGCACTAAATCCATGACTTCGACAAATTTAGCAGGCTGTTCCATTATCCCACCAGAATAAGGCATTATACCCGTTTTGTATTTACTGTAATGGTTGATTAAAATAGTCGTCCCTATGTTTTTAAAATTAGCGGGGCACGTTGAATATAATATTACGGCCGAACCAGACATAGAATGCTCTGGTTTATATTTTAAGGACGGCTGAGGTGCTATTTTTTTGCAATTTTTCTGCTTAAAAAGCAAATCTTGCCTTTCCTTTGAGCCTGAATATTTATTTTTACAAGTAAAGCAATCCATTTCAAGGTTGGTTATTGCTGTAAATGTGCTGACTATTTCTATATAATCGGCATGGGTTATTCCTGAAATCCTGCCTATATTAAAACAAATTGCATCTATTATTATAGAGCTTCTGTAGCCTATCCACCTTCTTTCTTTTTCTTTACGACTTCCAAAGCTACCCCCTGCATTTTGTTACCACTATCATCAACTAATTTATCAGGCATTCCATTCATTATCTGCCAAGCACAGGAAACTAAATCACCCTTTTGTGGAAGGTTAAAAACGTCACTAACACAATCATCTGTTAAGCTGTCGCCCTCGAAATCAAGTTCATAATTCTCATTATCATACGTCTTTACACCCTCTATTTTTTTAAGAGAATACTTGATATATAAATGTTGAGCCATGGCATAATCAAAAACAGCCTCACCGCCCTTTATTGTTGTGCAAGAACTAACCTCTCTCTTTCTGTCGTTACTTAACGGTGCCAAGAGAAAAGAAATCTTTCCCATTTTAACTTTAACCCTGTCTGATAATCTTAAAATTTTTACCATTTTTACCCCTTTTCTCAAATCATATAAGCAAAAGCCTCGAAAATCGAGGCCT
>CAYMMQ010000198.1:0-3792 GCA_964391585.1 uncultured Ectothiorhodospiraceae bacterium | reverse complement strand
CGGGGCTTCTGAGCAAGTGGTTAATTCCTTAATACAAGCAAGAGATGCTTTTATTTTCCATGCAATATGGGAATCTGCTATTGAATTTGTGGTGCAATTTGCCTTGATTGCAGTAGTTGCTTCTTTTTTTGTTCGCCCGATTAAAGCATTGATTTTAGCCTTGCAAGACGTTAAATCTGGAAACTTATTAAAAGAGGTTGAAGTCACCAACAAAGATGAAATTGGGGAATTAGAAAATCACTTTAATGAAATGACCCAAAAATTACGTGGAATTCTTAAAGGGGTTGATAATGGGGCTCGTTCTATGGGCCAGTCGGCATTTCAGATCGCTTCTATTTCACATGAAATTGCAGATATTGGGAAAAAAGAGGAGACAAATTCAGCCGAAGTCACTAAAGTCACTGAACAACTATCAAACATTTCACAAACTGTACAAAATACCGCAGAAACAGTGACGGGCAAGGCAAAAGATATGGCGGTTTATGTTAAAGATGGCGTGGCATTAGTTGCTAATAATCTTAAAGCCATGACGGCAACCATTGATGAAGTACACGTAGTTTCTCACGATGTGCAAGTTTTATCATCAACAGCAACAAAAATTTCTACCATTAGTAGCACCATTTCAAAAATTGCAGAGCAAACAAACTTATTAGCGCTAAATGCTGCGATTGAAGCGGCTAGAGCGGGTGAAGCTGGGCGTGGTTTTGCAGTGGTAGCGGATGAGGTGAGACTATTGGCATCCAATACCGCAACATCAGCAGAAGAAATCTCCAATATGATTAACACCCTAAAAAATAATGTTGATAAAGCTTGTGCTGCGATGGATAATGTTGGGGATAGTGTTGAACTTTGTGGTCAAAATGCGAAGAAAATTTCACAGTCAATTATTTCGGTCGGTGAAAAAATTGACAATGTGGTAGAGGGAAGTGTTGGCATTGTGTCACATAGTGATCAGCAGATTAACTCGATAGCCAGTTTACAACAAACTTTAACGGAGCTATTTGATACTATTGGAAAAAATTCTGCCAAAGTCGAAGTGACTGCTACTATCGGTGATAGCTTATATGAACTAACCAGTGAAATGGACTCAATTATTTCCAACTTTACTTTTAGAGATGTGTATTTGTTTGAGAAAAAAACAGGAGAAAAGCGCTTAACACCTCGTCTAGATACAAGATTATTAATATTGATTGCGCAAAATGGAGAAAATCATGAAGCAATTACCGTTGATATTAGTTTACAAGGGATGTTAATTCAATTAGCACATCCACTGACTAGCGCTAAAGGTAAAATTGCTATATCTATTAATCTTCCAGCAGATAACCTGGAGTCTTATAAAGGGCAAGTGCCATTTACAGTATGTGCTGAGATTAAACACTACGAATCTCGAGTTTCAGATCATCTTTATGGGGTTGAGTTTGTAAATATTTCTGAAGCGGAACAAGAAAAAATTAAAAAAGTCTTTAAATTTTTTCATCATGAGCCCATTTACCAATAAATACTAAGGCTTAAATCTAGTGACGTAATGGCGTATGAAAGATGAGATAGCGTTAATATCATTTAATTCTAGTTTTGGTATTTTTAAATGTTCAGGTATTGGGGTATCTGAACATATTGCAATAATACTGTCATCATTTTTTGCGAGATAGTCACTATTAACTCCGTGACGGAATACTTCAATTTTAGGATAGTGTTCGTCCTTATAACCTTCCACTAAAACCAGATCAATATTCTCTAAGTCTAATTGTTGTACCAAATAAGCTAAATGACTTTTATTTTCTGCTGCTTGCCTGCTCGTTTTTTTTGACATCAATGTCCAATTATCCAGTGATGCTAACATGGTTTGTTGTGCTCCTGCTTGAGTAAATCGATAGCTGTCTTTTCCAGGAGTATCTAGGTTAATATAATGATGACTGTGTTTAATCACTGCTAAACGAAGATCTGTGGTTAATTGGGGAATTAGCTTTTCAATTAGACTCGTTTTTCCAGTTTGACTTGGAGCAACAAAACCTAGAATTGGACATGGGGAAAAGTATTGGTTCATGAGTTTTCTTTTGCTAAATGATAAGATGTAGAGTAATATTTCTACTGGAAGTATATCTAGATATCAACTATACTTGAAGCACAAATATATAAGTGAGTAGCATAATACAATACTCTATAGCAAAACTTTAAGGACAATTCGTTTATTAGGAAGAAAAATTATGGAAATTAGCTCATCTACCTCTTCATACGCTTTGCAAGGGATGCAACAAAGTCAGTTAAAAGTTAATAAAAGTGCTACTGACATTGCTAGTACAGAGGCTATGCAAGGTACAAAAGATATTAGCCAGCCTGTTGTCAATATGAAAGAATCGAGTTATCAGTTTTCTGCGGCGAGTAAGGTATTAAGTACCGATAAAGAAATGACGGGAACTTTGTTAAATATTAAAGCCTAATATAGCTTGAACATACTCTCCAATAAAAGTGATGTAATGATATTTTTTTTACATCACTTCCTCTTTTGACTATTCTATCAATAGTCTTTATGTGTTATTTTTAGCACTTTATGAAAATATAGCATTAAAAACTTATGTATTCACAAGATAAAGCAAGCTATAACGAACATTTAATCAACACCCATGCACCGTTGGTGAAAAAAATTGCTTACCATTTAATGGCAAGGCTGCCGGCAAGTGTACAAGTTGACGATTTGATCCAGGCTGGGCTGATAGGTTTGTTAGATGCGGGTAAACACTATGATGTGAGTCAAGGTGCACAGTTTCATACTTATGCGACGATTAGAATTCGAGGTGCAATGTTAGACGAAGTTCGTCGTAGCGATTGGGCTCCAAAATCGGTGCATAAAAAAGCACGTGATGTTGCAGATGCGATCCATGAAATAGAATGTAAAACGGGTCGTGATGCAAAAGATATTGAAGTTGCTGTGTTACTAGGAATTAGCTTAGATGAATATTATAAAATTTTATTAGATAATAACTCGAGCAAAGTTCTTAATATTGAAGATTTAGATACTCAAGAAACAACAGGGATCAGTATTTTTGAAGATAAAAATTCTAATGTTGTCTCTTCTTTGATCGAACAAGAGCATCGGGAAAAACTGAGCTTGGAAATTTCCAAGTTGCCAGAAAGAGAAAGGTTGGTGATGTCTCTTTATTATGATACGGAAATGAACTTAAAAGAAGTTGGTAGGTTATTAGATATTAGTGAATCAAGGGTAAGCCAGTTATTAACACAAGCACAACAGCGATTAAAGGTGCGATTAGAACATGATTAAAGATTATAGTCGATATCCTGTGACACCAATGAGGCTATATGAAAGAAATTATAAAAAATTATTTACTCTTTTTCCTAACATGATAGACTTTGATCAGCTAATGGCAAAGCTCCCTTATCATGTTTTAAATGATGAAGGTTCTTTACGCTTGAAGATTGAAGAACATTTTCGTTATACTTCTATCGTTACCTTATATCGTGATTTGCCGCTTAATTCTATAAGTAATACCGTGGAGATGAATTTAAGATTATCTCATGATGCAAGTGTTGCAGAAGTGATCGCTTTTCAAGGAAGCGGGAAAATTCAAAAATTTCATCATTACCCAAATAGCAAAATGTATCATATTGATGAAAAAAAACAATTAAATATGCATTTAAAGCATATTCTTGATATGGCAATACAGCAAAATAAAAATCGCTGTGTTACCAAGATCTAACAAGCAAGTTGGCTTGATTTTTGCTTGTTAATACGTGCAATGAACGAGGTAATTTGCTATTATCTTGAATAAATATATT
>CAYMMQ010000197.1:0-3810 GCA_964391585.1 uncultured Ectothiorhodospiraceae bacterium | reverse complement strand
GCTGATTTCCATCGAACATTACTGATTATTTTTATATTAAAATTGTGCGTTTTTCCTGCTGCCCAGGCTTTTACTTCTTGCCATGGATATTGGTCGGATTGTCGGATTTGCTCTGGTGTTGGGAGTTGCTCTCCATAAACGCGTTTGCGTCCTTTTAAAGGTTGATTTTCTGGGATTGTGTATAATCTTGTATCTTTTCTGATTCTGCCTATCAAGGTTACTCTTTGTGGTAGATTTTTTAATACCTCACCATTTGTATAACTCCCATCGACACTTAGGATAAGTTGTTTGCCAGCCGCACCCTGGAGATCTAAATTCTGTCTGAGCAATTTGATTCGCTCACTTCCCTGTTTGCTTAGTTTGGCTATTTTCTTTTCTTCCTTATACTGTATGATCTCTTGCGGCTCAGCATTTTTCTTTGGACGAAGTACTGTTGGACAGTGATGAAAATCAACAGGAATAGCTCTGGATTGACCTATCTCACCATCAATTGGCAAGGCCATTGAAACCTGAATAAAACGCTGACCCCAAATAAAATTAGTATGAAAAGGTGGCCCCAGGGGATCTCTTCTCCATGCGGTACCTGGTATCTTTTTTCCTGTTTTCTTAATTATTGTATCATCCATGTGTGCAATAATATTGCTGCATTCTGAAGTTTCTTTTAGAACATTAGTTTGTATAACATTCATGATTTTCTGAATATCAATCCGTTGCTTACTAAAAACCCGGTAGGCCGATGACCAATCCTTAAACTGATGTCCACCTGCCGAGAGGATGCCAGTTACAGTATGTCGACCCGTGCAATTTAGGCTTCCGTACAAAAGTTCTCTTGTGAGTTTCCATGACTCATGATTAGAGAAGGCTCCATGACATTCGTTTATCAAGTTATCCAATTCATCAATTAGGTTTCCTTGGAGAGTTTTTTTTTAGTCTCTAACTCTATCGAATTAGGCCTTTTAAGAACCATTTTCTTCTTGTTCTCTATAACCCATTCGACAACTTCTCCTTTTTCAAATTCCATTGCCTGTGCAACTGCAGAAGGAAAATTGATGTACCATTGTTCGCTAGTCTTTCTTTTAATTAACTGAATTTTTGTTGGATACCCCATAATAGTATAATTTAATATCACTAGTTATATAACTAGATACAAAACTATAAAAAAAAATCAAAAGACCTACATTCTTTTGACTTTTTTTATCTAGTTAAATCCAAACTCAAGACCCAGTGATACTCACTGGGCTATTATTGTGTATCCGTCATTCGACGGAAAGGTTTCGTTGCACTATTTAATGAAATACAATAAACCATTATAATTCTATTGGATATAAATGCTCATAAGTGAAGTAAGTACAAAGCAGTAAACAGGTTTATTATCGTTTAACATATAATTTTGTTTGAATATAAACTGATGGGAGTGTGGACATAAATATTATTACTGTCCAATGTTAGCATTTTGTTATAAGTTAGATATAATTTAATTGAGTTAACTAACAAAAAACCGCAAAGGTAAAGCAATATGGCTAAACAAGTAAAAATGCATATTTTTTTGAATAAATAATTTAAGCTTAAATATCAACATTATGTTCTTTGACGTATTGGTTTATAATGTTTACATACTGAGCTATCAAGTTTAATGATAGCTTAGTTACAAGATGTATGTAATTTTCATCTTTGTCGTCAAGATATAAGGTTTTTACACGATTGAAATCTTTGAGATAACGATCAACAGCCATTATGGTATGATTAGTCTCTTTTGCAGTAGTTACAGTATCTTTCTTTTCGACAACGCACTTGTATATAATTTGATATTTGTGTGTGATACATGACCCCATATCTTGTAAATTACCTGGGTGTGGTAGGCTTACATTATGCTTTTCCTCATACTCTTTTCTGGTAAGCGTAGCATGCGAAACGCTAAAAGCAAGTAATAAACTTACATCCCTCATCGAAAGCAGTGCATCTTGGGAATAAGCTTCTTTGAGCATCCTAGCTACTACATTTTGTTTGTGTTCCCTTATTTTTAATCCATTTTCGAGTTTCGAAATATCATCATCATTAACTAAGGTAAGTATGACAGGAACAAGTTTCATGTTGTTCGAGTCTGCTCTGGTATCCTTGTGGATAGCGTTCCAAAGTACTTGACCCGGTTTTATGGAGTTAATGTCCCTGTTGTTCTCTTGAAATATTTTGATCAGTTCATCAGCAATAAAGCTACGGACGTTTGGTCCAAAAGATTTTGTGAACTCTGTTTTGAAAAAGTTCTCAATAGCTGGTTTAAAAAATCGCTTATGAGCTGAACTATAGTGATTAGATGCAAATGAGATTGGTAACATGTCATATTTTTCTATTGGTTTAACACTCTTTTTTTTAATAATGTATCCAGTTCGTGCATACGTGAAGGGACTATAATTGAGTGGGCTTTAATGTCAATATAATCTTCTGCCAAGCGTTTTGATATTTTGGTTAGAAAAGCAATGGTATGTACATCGTACCCTTCTTTCATAAGTGCCACCACCTGCTTGAACTTGCAGACATAGTTGTTTATCGCTTTTATACTGTGGTTGGTTTTGCGTGCAATCTCTGTATATTCACTTCCTTTGACCCATTCATTAACAATCAGGGAACGGTGCGAAAGTGCCCGTCCCATGTCCTTTATAGTGGAACGGAGCGGAATAAAAATGTTTTGCTCCCTTAAATCTTTCAAATCGCGCACAATGGTTCTCTCCCCACAGCAGAATATGCGGTTGGCAATATCTTCAACAGTAAGTAGCCCACCTTGTATAAAGGCTTCGTTGCAAATGCGGCTCAGTCGGTGTTGCCTAAGGGCAACAACACCATCTTTCTCTTTTATAGGAAGATCTTCTTTGTCATCATTAATGGTTAAAGTAACGTTAACCTTTGTTGCTTCTTTCAACTTTTTAGAAGGCGAATCGTCAACGGATATAACAATGAATTTCGCTTTACCTGGAGCCAATTCCTGAGAGCAGTCAAAGAAATTGCCATAAACCTTATGGACAGTATCCAAAACGGCTTTTGCCTCAAAAGAAGAACAGCCCATACCATTAATAATATCATTAAGGAATTGATTGTCCAGACTCTTTGTTTCAAGACGGGACCATTTTTGAAGTGAAGAATTATTAATCATATCAATGAAATAAAGTGAATAAAATAGAGATAAGCACTGCCACTCAAGGCGACTCCCGAGGGAGATGCTTTCCGGTCGGGCTACGCCCTCCCTCCAAGCATCTCCCTCGGGAAAGAACCGATGCGAACATTATAAAACAATACATCAATGAACAAATATATTTAATATATATCATTAAGCCAGATGGCACAAAGATAGCGGTTGCACAAAAAATAATAGAGAACTATCCATTATTGTGTAAATTCAGACAACTCTTGAAAGTGTTTTGTTTATTAAATATTGGTTAGGATCAAAATTATCTGTCTTGTAAAACAGATCGTAAGCTTCACTGGCGCGCCTAACCTTGTCTTCGCCTGAAGCATAAAATTCCGGTGAACAGTCAAACAAACCTATTTGTAAACTGTCTTTATCTATAACTAGAAATATCATTTCGTATTGAAACAACGTACTATAAATATAAGCTTGACTATCGTAGTTATATTTATGAGCTGACCATTTAAATCTGTCAATATCACTAGTTGTTTTGATATCAATAATAAGTTTTTCTTCATGATTAATAATATCCGCTTTACCTTTCCACATATTATCGAATATTTTAGCAACCATTGGTTGTTCATATTCAACGCCAACATTTTCAGTTGCTTCATCAAGTGAAGGCAATGTAT
>CAYMMQ010000196.1:0-3855 GCA_964391585.1 uncultured Ectothiorhodospiraceae bacterium | reverse complement strand
CTTGTAATGGTAGCTATAACTGGACTTGAACCAGTGACCCCAGCATTATGAATGCGTTTCTGCAGATGCTGAACTACATCATACAACAATAAACAGCACTAAATCAAGGACTTATAGTGGCTCATTATTGCTCACTATAGTACGAAACAGCTCCGTACTGTGATCAAACTGTGATCGTTTTGTGAACGGTAAGCTCAATCAATTACAGCTAATTTATAGCTATTTAAAAAAGCACAAACTAGTTTAGTGTGATCAAAAAATGAAATTTTCACACAATGGATGTCAATCTTTGACATCAATCTGATTTGCATTCATACTAATAGTATATTATTAATCCAATTTAGGAGAAGGGTAGTGAGTACGAACATTTCTTTAACTTCAGAGCTTGAGCAGTATGCTAAGTCTCAAGTATCTAGTGGCCTTTATAATTCAGTGAGTGAATTAATGCGTGAAGCGGTCAGATTGCATCGTGATAAAAATATGGAACATGCGGTATATCTAGATGCTATGCATAAAGAGTTGAATACGGCATCAGTTGAAATTGATGCCGGAGAGATTACGCCTTTAAATATTCAGCAATTGACAGATGATGTTTTTCACGACTTGGATAATGAACATGCCTAAGTCAGTTTTAAATGTTTTCAAAACTCGAACAGCGGAAAGGAAATTAATTGAGATCATTAAATGGTCTGTAAGAAAGTGGGGAAAGGAAACGACCATTAAATATATGGATAAAATTAATCACTCTATTAATTTAGTGGCATCAGGCGAACTCCCTTGTATGAATAATGCTGAGTTTAGCTTGCGTTTCCCGTATATTATCTGCCAGAGTCATTATGTCTTTCTTGAATTTAAAGAAGATAAATTAATTGTTGTCACTCTCTTTCATACAGCAATGCATATTAGAGAACGTTTAAATGAAGAGAAGTTTAATTTGAGTCATGAAATCAATCAGGCTAGTTGATTATATAATTCTGGCTTATGTTTTTAGAACTAACAAATTTCTTCTAACAAATTATTTTTCTGTCTAACGTCAATATTAAAATAGACTCAATATTATTTTATATTGCTATTGTGTTAATATGTGTTATATCTTTATAAGCTTAATATCTAATAGGATGGTCATTATGCCACGGACAACCAGTATTACTTTGGGTGAACATCAACAGCACTTTATTGAATCCCTTGTAAAAAGCGGTCGCTATACTTCAACGAGTGAAATTGTCAGAGATGCTTTGCGAAAAATGGAAGAGTCGCAGGGCTCTGAATGGTTATTAAGCCAATTAATAGAAGGTGAAAAAGGTGAAGCTAAAGCCTGGGATGATGAGGCTCTAATGGCCCATGTCAAAAAAGAAGCCAAAAATCGTGGCAATCTATAAAGTTTCGCCCGCTGCAGAGCAGGATTTAATCGACATTTATTCTCGAGGGCTGAATAAATGGGGTGAAAAACAAGCTGATGAATACCAATTTCGATTGATATCAGCATTTCACACCATAATTAATAATCCAAAATTAGGTCGTCAAGTTGCGATCCGACCTCAGTTACAACAGTATGAAGTTTTTCCTTATGTGATTTTTTATCGAAAATTCAGCTATGGAATACGTATTGCTCGTATATTATATAAAAATAGAGCAATGGAAAAACATTTATAATTTGGTTATGATCTTTTCCTACTCATCTAACATTTCATATTAAGCAGAATGAATGTTAATTCAAATTAAGTTGAGACTGAATTAATGTGCCATCACCTTTATAGGACAATGAATAGCCCATCGCATCATAGCCTTTGCTTCTCTTTTTATACATCCGCTGTAACATTGGTAAAGTTTGATCAACATAGTCATAGACTATAACCCGTTCTTTGCCTTTATGTTGACGATGAATACGGCCAACATATTGTGCTAATGAACCTTTCCATGAAATCGGCAAGGCTAAAAATAATGTATCTAGCTTGGCTAAATCAAAGCCTTCTCCAATATATTTACCAGTAGCAATAATAACTTGAGTTGTTTCAAGTGCCAACATGGCTTCTTTCAGTTCTTTTGATTTCATGGCACCTCGTAGAACTTGAAAACTAACATTATGTTTGGCAATTAACTCGGCTAATAAAACAGCATGTTCTCTTCGCTCTGTTAAAATGAGTGGATGGCGATTCTTAACTATATTAGCCAAAACATCTTCAATAATTTGTTCATTCCTCTTTTCATCTTCCATTAACCATTGATAGATACTTGATATATTCGGTGATTGTTCACAATTTAAAATCTCTGGTGGAACGGTTGTATAAAGTTCAGATATGATAACCTGTTGTTCAAAATTCTCTCGAGCATCAGTTTTAACAGTATGTCGAATTGGACCGGCTTGCATAAAAATAATAGGCTGATGTCCATCTTGTCTCTGTGGCGTTGCTGTAATACCAACAACATATTTAGCATGAACCTCACTTAACAACATATCATAATTAGGTGCAGAAATATGATGGCATTCATCGATAATAACTTGGCCATAGTTGAACAAACAAGGGTTAACTGAATTATCTTTACGATTAATCATGCTTTGATAAGTTGCAACATCAATTTGCCCCGTTGGTTTACATTTCCCTCTACTAATAATACCTATTTGGACACCACTTAAAAATGAAGAGAGACGTTCTTTCCATTGATCTACAAGTTGACGTGTATGCACAAGGATAAGTGTATTTACCTTTCGCTTATGAATAAGTCCAATAGCTGTTACCGTTTTACCAAATGCGGTGGGGGCATGTAAAATACCAACATTGTATTGGTGTAATTTAGCTACCGCATTCTTTTGCTCTTTCCTTAGTTCACCATTAAATTGAATCCCCGTTAAAGCTTTTCCTGATTTTCTTTTATCTTCAAACTCAACAATAATCGATTGCTGCTCAAGTAACTTTGTAACATCATCAATACACCCCCTTGGAAGTGATAAGTAGCCTTGCTCTATATGAGCTAGACAGATATAGCGTGGAATACCATTGGTTGAAAACCGTAATGCTTGTGTTTTAAAAAAGACTGGATTAGAAAAACTCGCTAATCTTTTTAGGCGTGCCAATAGCATTTGAGGTAATATCTTAATTGGAATATATATTCTATTTGCTAAAACGACTGTTATTTTTTGTGGGCAATCGACAGTAATCTCTTTAGCTAAAGGAAGCCCTTTTTCCCAAGGTTTAAGTTCTGGTTCATTTTGTTCAACTCTATCAATATAATCTAGGTATTGATTAATTTGAGTTAGCTTTACCTTTTGAATTGAAGCTAAAAAGGCCCATTGATCTTTATAGGCTATAAAATCATGATCAATAAACTCACTATTACCCGTTTTTCTTGACATATACTGAAGAGGTAATGCAATTAGATTTCCAAAGCCACCTGAAGGCATTATGTCTTGATTTGGAAATAGACGATCATAAGAATCAAATGAAAGACCTGCATGATTTTCCATTGCTTTGTGCAATAAAGCAAAACCTAGATTTCTTGCATTAACAGCGAGGATGGTCGTTTCAAAGAAAATCCAAATGTGTGCGCCATTGCCAGAACGAGAACGTTCAACTGCGTAGGGAATATCCCATTCTGAACAGGCTTTGCAAAAGGCTGTGACATCTAATTTCCAATCAGACTTGTCAAAATCGACCGCTAATAAATGACATTCATCGGTGCTTAATAATGGATATAAGCCAATGGTTTGTCCAAGTTCAACTTCTCGCTGAAACTTTATTGCAAGTGTTTAAGCTAGGAAAGTGCCTGTTGTTGGTTTTAAGCCAGATAAGGGGATCGGATAGTTGCCAGATTTAAGTTTTCTGATGGTAGCCATGGGGTAAGTCCTCGCAAAAAGAC